>DAIRGS010000296.1:0-8660 GCA_036794395.1 Tepidisphaeraceae bacterium
ACCACGGCCTGGAAGGCCGTGCCACTTAAATGCAGTGGCGCGGAGTCGCGCACGACGGTCATTTAGATGGGAAACTCGAATCCTGTGGTGTCGGGCTCGACCCCTGCACATGCGGCCCGGAGCGCCGTGCTTCCGCGCAAAATGCCGATGCGAGTTAGGCCAGAGCGCGTGCCGGATCCAGTGAGGAGCGAGCCAGCGATTCTTCGATATCGGTTGCGATCCGATTCTTAAGTGCTTCGATGTCGGAAAAGGTCTGTTGATCGCGAATCCAGTCGACGAATTGGAGATGGAGCACCTGTCCATACAAATCGCCCGCGAAGTGGATGAGGTGGGCTTCAACCGTGCGCGGGTTGTTGCCGAAAGTTGGGTTGGTCCCGATGCTCAAGGCGACCGGCCAGGGGCGTGCGGCAACCATGGTGCGGGCGACGTAGATGCCGTCGGCGGGGATGAGCTGTTCGAGGCAGTTGAGGTTGGCCGTGGGCACGCCGAGTTCGCGTCCGCGCTTTGCCCCTTCGATCACGATGCCTTCGAGCCGGTAGGGACGACCTAGGCAGATCGCGGCATCTCGCACGCGCCCCTGCGCCAGCAACCACCGAATCACCGAACTGCTCACCGGCACGTCCAGCATGTTCAGCAGGGTCGCGTTCACCGGATCGACGACTTGAAGTTGAACTTCGCTGCCTGCCGACCATTCGCGGAGGGTATCGATGGTTCCGCCGCGGTTTTTCCCGAAGGTGAATGAAGCGCCTTCGACCAGATACGCGGGACGAACCTGATCGCGAAGAATCTGCCAGAACCGCTCCGCCGATAGATTGAGCACTTCCTGGCTCGGAGGCAGGATGACCAGAATATCCACGCCCGCCTCGGCCAGCAGATGGCGCTTGTACTCGGGAAGCGTGAGCCGGGGAGGGACGCGGTCGGGGCGCAGAACCGTCAGCGGATGCGGCTCAAATGTGACGACAACAGTGGCGGAGGCACGGCTCGCGGTTTTGAGCCGGCCAACGGTTTCGAGCAGCGTGCGATGGCCGAGGTGCATGCCATCGAAGTTGCCGATGGTCATCGCCGAACCTGGAGGAAGCTGTTCAAGGCCAACCAGCCCTTCGAGAATTCTCATATTGAGTCTGACCGCTCCATCTGGTCGCCGGTGATTGGTGGAATGTTACGCGGCAAAACACACCTGTTCGGCAAACGACTCGATGCTACAATCCCCGCGCGGTGCGGGGGAAGTCGAGGAAAGGGATTGTCATGAAATACGTGTTGGCGGCAATCGGGATGATGCTGGTTTTGTCGGGAGCCGCCCGGGCGGCGATCAAGAGTGAGCCGGTGGAGTATCGCCTCGGGGATATGACCTTTAAGAGCGTGATCGTGTACGACGATGCCGTCAGCGGAAAACTGCCGGGAATCGCGGTGTATCCGGAGTGGTGGGGATTAGACGATTATGCGAAGCATCGGGCACAGATGCTCGCGGAACTGGGATATGTGGCGATTGCGGTTGATCTGTATGGTAACGGCCAGTCGACCCAGGATCCGGCACAGGCGGGGAAGTGGGCCGGGGCATTGAAGGCGGATCGCAAAGTGTTGCGCGATCGTGCAAACGCCGGGTTAGAACAACTGAAGAAGAATTCGCGAGTTGATGGGGCAAAGCTCGGGGCGATTGGTTATTGCTTTGGCGGTGCGACGGCCATTGAACTAGGTCGAAGCGGCGCGGATGTGAAGGCGATTGCGACATTTCATGCGGCGTTGGATTCGCCAAGCCCGGCCGACGGCAAGAACATCAAGGGCCGGTTGCTGGTGTGCCACGGGGGAGATGATACGTTCGAAACCCCAAAGGACATTGAGGCCTTCGAGCAGGAAATGCGGCAGAATCACGTGGACTGGGAAATGAATGTGTACGGCGGCGCGGTCCATAGTTTTTCGAATCCCGGCGCCGATAAGCACGGCATTCCGGGCATCGCGTATAACGCGAAGGCGGATCAGCGATCGTGGCAGGCCATGCGAACTTTGTTTGAGGAAGTATTTGGCAACCCGGCCGGTAAAGGGATGGCGCGATGAAGGGAAACCGGTTTGGCCGGCTGATTGTGGGCCTGTCTTTCGCCTGCGCCGGAATGGGGGGCTGCGCGGCAGAGCATAATTCTGAATCGAAAGGCGCCGCGCGCGATTCGATGCACATCCCCCTGGCCGTGCGCGGGGAGAATGCGATTATCCGATTGGAATTTCCGACCGGAAAGCAGACGATCGACCCGGGGCAATTTCAGAAAGATGAAATCTGCTATTTGAAGGCCGGTGAATTTCGTATCGATTGCTTCACCGATGGATCGTCTTTGACATTGGGCCCAATCGATTCGAACGACCTGCTGACGGACAATCCGGGCTGGAACCTGGAGCCTCTCAATGGTGACGAGCAGGCCAGGCAGTTTCTGCAAATCAGCGCGGTGCTGGCGCTGGTGGCGGGATCGGTGGATCGACTGCCGGCCACGCTCTCAGACTACATTCAAAGCCCCGGCCAGCACCTGACTCAGGCGCTGGATCTGACCGAAATGCTTCTGACGGAAGATCGAGTTCATCTCGAGGGGTTCGCACGCGGCGGCAAATTCAATGTGAGCGTTGAACTGAGCGACGCGGGCCGCGAGAAGCTTGAGGGCGCGATCGACGAGGCGGGAGATTCACCGGGTGGATTGCAACAGGTGAATGACTTATCGCGACGAAGGCCGAGAAATTGAAATGATTCGAAAATTCAACTCGCACTGCCTCCTTCACGCGCATATCTCACGCGCCTACAGTATCTCAATGGGAGGTCATACGTAATGCGAACGCGACAAACTATGTGTACGGGGTTAAACGGCATCTTCATGATGACAATGTTCGTGATGGCTGCATCGGGCATTGCGCGCGGGCAGGCGAGCAACGGACCCGTGCCCATCGACAAGGCGGCGGGCCGAGTTGGCACTTTTCAAGTATTGCTCAATGAGCGGAGCCCGCTGAGTAAACCGTCTGATGTCGCAATTCGAATTTCCCAGAAACTCACGCCCACTGACACGGACTACGATCTGGCCAAAGAGCCCTTCGAGACGTTTGTGCCCAAATCGGCGGGGGATGATGGGAAATATGGATTGATGATTCCGATGCCATTCGGCGGACACGGGTTTCCGCCGCGCAATTGGATTGAGGTATTGGAACGGCATCACATGATCTGGATGGGCGATAGCTCGGCAGGGGACGGGCGTGCGCCGATTCAGCGGATTGGGTTGGTTTTGGACGCGGTGCACAATGCAGAGAAGGTCTGGCCGATTGATCCTGCGCGGGTTTATGTTTGCCCGGCGTCGTCCTCGACGGCGGCGTGCGCGGTGGCGCTTTATTATCCGGAGGTTTTCAGAGGGCAGCTGTGTGCCGGTTCGTGCGGGTGGTATACAAATGTGACCGATCCGCGCACGCGATCATTCTGGAAGACCACGGATTTTGCGCAACCCAAGCCCGAGCAATTCGGGCTGGCGCGATCGCAGGGACGATTCTTTTTTGTCGGCCGGCGGGAGGAATCGGGCAATTCCGGTGAGGTGGAAGTTGTCGCAAAGGAAGGTTACGGGCGAGCGGGGTTCAAGCACATTAAGACGATCGTTGTACCCGCTTCGGAAATCACGGTATGGAGCAGTTATCCGGCGAGTTGGTTTGATCAGGGCGTGGAATTTTTGGATTCCGGGGCCGCTGATGCCAGGGTGGCCGACGAGAAGATTGCCGCAGCGGCGGCTGCCCGCAATGCTCGCCCGGCCGGAGCGGCGGCCCCGCCACCAGGCGCCGCAACCACGGGCGACGATGCCAGCCGCAAAGCGGCCGCCGCGTTGAGCCTGGCGAAAAGCTACATCAATGCAGCCCAATACGATGCCGCCCGCAAAAAACTTCAGAGCATCGTACAAAGTTATTCGAGCACGCCCTCCGCGGCCGAAGCGGCAAAGCTGCTAAAAGATATTCAGGACAAATGAAACAGCGCGGCTTGAGGCAATCAGCCCGGAATGGGAGCGGAGGCAGGCTTATCTGGAGCGGGCCTGGCCGGCTCATCGACATGCGGCACCGCGGTTTCGGCAGCTCGGGCGGCGGTGCTGATCTCCGCGAGGTTGGGTGCGAATTTCGCGCGATAACCGAAATAAACCACCCACGCGTTGAACCCTTTCACCACGACATATCCGCGCACGTGGTACTTGTCGTTCTCGGCTTCAAACCACTCGCGACCGAGTTCGTCTGTCCATTCGGCAAGCACCTTTCCCCCGCCCGCCTGTTTGGAATACTCCTGCTTGGCGAACCACACCACCGCCTTGGTGCTCAGCGGAAACGGCAGATGGGCGTTCACCACGCCGACGCCGGTATGGGTGGAAGGCGAGCGCCACTGTTCATGAGCGTAAAGTGGGTTGGGCTTGGACGGGAGCAACTGCCATCTTCGCGGAGCCGCGATGGACGTTTGGATGGATGGGATGGTTTTGGATGAATCGAGGCCTGAGAAATCGATCAGCGCCTGATGTTCGATGAGTTGGCGGCTTGAGACGGATTTGCCGGACTGGCAGCCGCCTGACGAGGCCACCGACGCCAGAAGCGCAACGGTCTGAAAGATAACCGTGGGAAAACAACGAACCACCATGTACGACTCCACAACCCGGGTTACAGCGCGGCCTGGTTGAGACGCCTTGGAATTGCCCGATCTCCAAAGCATCGTCGTGGGAGAACCCAAAACTGGAATTTCTTCCCGGTTATGGGGCTTACGGACGGTATTGGTGGCTGGTTCGGCTGCCGGGCTCGATTAAACGCCAACGCCGTTGTCCGAAAGTTTGACGGGGGCTCTTCGGAGCAACGGCGATGGCATTTTCGAGAGCGTGGTGCCGCCCCTATACCACCAGAGTTTCTTTTATCACAACTGGGGCACATTTCCAGAGAAAACCCGCCCTACTTGGCGGCGGCGGCAGCAGGCGCGGCAGCCGGGCCGGCGGTTTTCTGGAAGCTGTAGGTTCCGCCGAACTTCTTGCTGAAGCGTTCGACGCGGCCGGCGGTGTCAACGAACTTCTGTTTGCCAGTGAAGAACGGATGGCAAACGCTGCAAATGTCGACATTTATGCGAGCCGTTGTGCTGCGCGTGACGAAGGTATTGCCACAGGCGCAGTGGACGTTGCAGATCTGATAGCGGGGATGAATCTTGGGACGCATGACGACTCCTTTGTCCCGATCGTGCGCTGCCGCGATTCGCCGCAACGTCAGCCGGGTGCTTCACTTATACGAATAAAACCGCGTTGTCGTTCGACCGCGCGGGGCGGAGACTGTATCAGGGGTGTGGGGGAAAGGCAATCGCGAGCAAGGCGCGAGACATGCCGCTAACGTGCGTGCGACAGTAGAGCGAATCGGGGAAAGTGTCGCAAAACGTCGCATTTGTCGCATGGAATTCGATGAATGGATTGCAACTTAATTCAATACAGTTTCTTATGGTTTGTCTGGTGAATGGTGGTCGTGCGACAGTGGGGGCGAATTTCGTGCGACAGGTGTCGCAAGTGTCGCATGGAGGGCGGTTTTCAGGCGAAAAACAGGGGTGCCGTGTGACACTTGCGACAGTGCATGGATGTGATGATTCGAAAGTCGGGAGGTTCTGCGGATCGGAACCAAGACGAACGCCGTCCTGAAAACTCGCGGGTTTCCATCGGCCGGGTCTCGCCCTTCAAAAACCCAAGCCTGATCGCCCGACATGCGCCTATGCCCCGATCGTCGGGTTGCATACTCAAAACGGCAACAGATCCGACGGCACGCGTTGTCTTCTGTCCTGATTCTCGCTTGGCAATTCGATCCCGGTCGCTGTTCGCTGCTGGGTCGGATCGGGTTCTCCCGCGGGCCAGAGATGAAAGCCTCCTTTATCGCGGCCGAGCGTCCACAGCCCCCAGAGCCAAAGCGGTTGTCCTTCGTTTACGCCGTCATACTCGACCCTGTGGGCATGGAGGTATTGCTTGGTGAGCAGGCACCGGCCGGTTTTGAGATCGTATTGCCCGGAAAACGAAAACTTCCCGATAATGTCCCGGCCTTCTCCGGAGATTCGCCCCTCACAAAAAATGAAACTGAGCTGCATCTTCTTCTGCTTGCCGGCCCACTGCTGAATCCAGAAACCGGTCCATGGTCCGGAGGGGAATCTTGGGTCGGTTTCGAGTTCGGGTTGGTTGGGCTTTTTCATGTATGCGCCCCAGCCCCCGGCAGCCGAATCGGATGAATACCCGCGACAGGATTCGAACCTGTGACCTCCGGTTTAGGAAACCAGCGCTCTATCCAACTGAGCTACGCGGGCAAATGCCTATATTTGTCGCACTAAATCACTCTTCCGGTAATCCATCCGAATGCCTTTTGACACCAGTTTTGACACTTCATATGCTTTACAGCCCGCAATTGTTGGGCCCGGGAGTCGACCCCCGTGGTACAGGACGGATCTTGCAGTCGGGTAAATCATGACGGCTCCACAAAGCTTATCGGTGCCGAAGATGCCAGGCAAGCGGAAGACCGCCCACACCCATCTGTTGCCCTATCCGGACTTCCCGCTGTCGCCCCATGTTCCGACCGGTCGGTGGTACAAGGTCATCCGTGGCCGAAGGCATTACTTCGGGAAGCTGGCCGACTGGCAGGCGGCATTAACGGAGTACCAGCGGGTCAAGGATTACCTCTATACCGGACGCCTTCCACCTACCTCGGAGGGATCGCTCGCGCTTCGCGATCTGGCCAACCGGTTTCTGACCGCCAAGACCAACGCGATGAAGGCCGGGGAACTGAAGCGGAAGACCTTTTGCGATTACCACCGGACGTGTGCTCTGATATTGAAACTTCTGGGGCGCGATCGGCTCGTCTCCGATCTGCGTCCCGAAGATTTCAGCAAGTACCGGGCGAAGCTGGCTGAGGTTCGCGGATCGGTCGCGCTGGCCAATGAGATTCAGCGCGTCCGGACAATCTTCAAATGGGCCTATGAGTCCGAACTGATCCCACAGCCGCTCCGGTTTGGCCCTGATTTCAAGAAACCCACGCGAAGCGTGATGCGCCGAGAACGCGCTCAGCAACAGGCGAAAATGTTCCCGGCGGCCGAGATCAAGTCGACGCTGAAAGCCGCCAGCATCCCCTTAAGGGCGATGATCCTGTTGGGAATCAACTGCGGCATGGGCAACACGGACGTCGCGGAGTTGCCGGAGCGGGTGCTCGACCTCGATAAGGGCATCATCGACTTCCCCCGGCGAAAGACGGGTATCGACCGCCGATCACCTCTATGGCCGGAAACTGTGACTGCCCTTCGGAAGGCATTGAAGACGAGACCGAAAGCCGAGGATCCGGCGAACCGCGGGCTGGTCTTCATCACCCGCTTCGGCCAACCTTGGGTCCGCACCCAGGATCCGGGTACACGCGCGGTCGATTCCGTCGGCACCGGCGTCGACTCGGTGGGCCTCGAATTCGGAAAACTTCTGCGTCGACTCGGCCTGAAACGCGTGGGCGTCGGCTTCTACGCGCTGCGGCATGTCTTTGAAACCATTGCCGGCCAGACCCGCGATCAGGCCGCCATCGACCGGATCATGGGTCACGAGGCGGATGACATGGCGACCCGCTATCGGGAATGGCAGCGCGATGCGGTTGAAGATACTCGGCTCCGCGCCGTGACCGGGCATGTGCGCAAATGGCTTTTTGGTAAAGCACCTTCGAGTGGCGACGGTCGGAGTGGACCCAAAAAGGTGCTCCGCAGGGTGCCGTCCCAAAACGCTTCAGGTAAAACTCGTTGAGCCGGGAAACGCGACGATGGCACGACAACGACAGGATCGCTCGAAGAAATCGACAAAGCGCCAAGCTCGGCCGCGAGCTAAAAAACCACGTGAACAACCGGTTGGAAAATCCGCCAACACTAAGCTCACCGGAACCGGTCCGTCCCACCTCGAACATCTTCGACATCAACTGGCTGAATGGCAGAGATACCGCCCGCCTTCCCAGGTGGCGATCATACTGGAGGATGATGGTGAAAGATGCTCGTGGGTGGGCGCTGACGAAAACGATTGGAAGCGAGAACCATGGCGGGCCGTGGTTTGGATCGGGCCGTTTAAGCACACGGAAGTCGCGATTGCTCGTGTCGTCCAAAACGAACTTGTCATTCAAGCATTGAAAGCCGGCGCCAGAATCGAGATTGACCGCCGTGGCAATTCAGATTTGGACAAGCAGCGTCAAGAGGCAGGTGAGATCGGGCGACGGCTGTCGCAAACACCTCCCAGTGCCGCCTCACCCTTGTCCGACCAAATCATCTACCACGCTACTCGGGCCGTAGCGGAGCCCGAGAATACAGAGAACCCTATCACCATCCCCCTTCCCCCTTCCACACCGGCTCCGCCCGCCGGATCTCCGCTGGGAAAACCCACCCCACCTGGCAGACCCGAATCGCCCAATCAACGCTCAGGAATAATGACGTTAACACAAATCTGTTCGACCCTTCTACTCGCCGGCACCAGGTGCGAGGCGCGACAACGGGCCGTCAAAAAGACCCTGGGCTTGCTGAACAGCGAGCTTTATCGTCTTGGTCGTTCTCGCTTTCAAGTGTCCTTAGAGCGTGTTTAACATCACGGTTCACCCCGGTTTGAGCCGGTGAATCATTAGGTTGATCATCGCCAGCCGAACAATCGTCTCGCTGC
>DAIRGS010000051.1:0-31744 GCA_036794395.1 Tepidisphaeraceae bacterium
GGACTGCGAATCTGTCGAAATAAAGGACTTACGCTATAAATGAAAAATGTTGGGTGTACCGGTGGAGGGAGAAAAGGGCCGCCGAAAGCATCACGCACCCACCCCAGGATGCCAACCCGTCCCACGATGACACAAAACCCTCCCGAACTTAGGATGACACCGCGTCGCCGTTCGGCGCCGGCGCTTCGTTTCGTCATTCCGTCATTCGAATTTCGAATTTGATTCGAATTTCGAATTTCGTCATTCGGATTTCCCCAAATGCCCGTCGTCTACTACATCCTCCTCTTCCTCCTCCTGCTCACCGGCATGGCCATCACCGTCATGACTCTGCCCGGCCTCTGGCTCATGCTCGCATCCACCGCCATCTACGCCTGGCTCACCGACTGGCAATACATCGGCTGGAAAACCCTGCTCACCCTCCTCATCCTTGCCGGCCTCGGCGAGGTCGTCGAACTCGCCTTCTCCGCCGGCGGCGCTCGCCAATCCGGCGCGGGCCGCCGCGGAACCTGGGGCGCACTCATCGGCGGCCTGCTCGGAGGCCTCTTCCTCTCCTTCATCCCGATCCCCGTCATCAGCACCCTCGTCGGCGTCTGCCTCGGCACCTTCCTCGGCGCCCTTATCGGCGAACTCTCCGGCGGCCGCGAATTCTCACACTCCGCCATCGTCGGCGTCGGCGCCGCCAAAGGCCGCCTCATGGGCACCCTCGCCAAAGTCGCCATCGGCGGCATCATGCTCGCCATCACCCTCTGGATCGCCCTGCCTCTCCCCGCCCGCGCTCAAAAGCCTATCGCTCCCCAACTCTCCCCAACCACCACAGCTTCCACCCACTCCTGAACTGACGCCCATTCGCGGCCCTTGCGTCGTCTTCAGGTGGGGCAGGCATTCTTGCCTGTCCCGAGTCTGCGAGTGCGGGAGGTACTCCTCCCGCCGAGTGGACTCGGAAACTCTTCTCCCCCTCCCCCTCTCTCCCCCTCCTTCATTTTCACGCTAGTTTCCCCAACCCCCTCAACGTAGCCTCCTTCTCCTCCCAAAACCCCCACTTCCCTTTCCAATCCCGATGAAACAATTCCGCTAACCCTCCCTTTGCTCCCCCCGTCACCATCACCCGCCGCAACATCTTCACCCCCAGCTCCCCAAACAATTCCACCCGTGCCGCGCTAGCCGACGCCAGCGCCTCAATCACCGCCGCCAGCATCTGCTCCCGATTCGTCGAAAGCGTCAATCCGCTGAACGCCGCCTTCCGCTGCTCCACGCTCGTCCGCTCTCCCGCAAGGTACGGCTCAAACCTTACCCCGCCCATCATCTCCTCCCGATGCCGTTCCGATCGCTTCCCTTCGCGCGACAATCGATTCACCAGTTTCCAGAACGCATCATGCGTTAAGTCCGCGAACAACTGCGCCCGCGTCCACTCCAATCCCGTTCCTGCTGCCGCGATCGTGCTGACCGACATCCATTTCTTCCCCACCCCCAGCGCCCGCGTCAGCAGCCGTTCGTGCGGCAGCGCCCGATCCAGACACAACCCCAGCACATCCGTCGATCCGCAGTTATTCGTAAACTGCCCCTCTTTAGCCCCGCTCAAAAGCATCGCCGAGCTCGTATCCACAATCCCCGCCAACACCGGCGTCCCGCATGTCACCCCAAACCTTCGCGCCCCCTGGGCCGTCGCCTTCCCCCCAATCCGATTCGACGGCATCACCTCCGGCAACAACGCCATCGGCAATCCCACCGCCTCACACAATTCCTCACTCCACCCACCCTGCGTCGTCGTCAGATAAACCCCCATGAACGAAGCATTGGAAGGATCCACCACACGCTCCCCGGTCATCTGCCGGTGAATAAACGTATTCAAATGCCCCACCAGATCCGCCCGTTTCACCCGCCCCGGCTCATTCTTCCGATACCACGCCCACGTCGTCGCACTAATCCCCCCCGGCACCGGCCGATTCCCCGCCAGCTTCAAAAACCGCGCCTTCCCCACCCGCGCCTCAATCGCCTTCGCCTCCTCCACGCTCCGCCGATCCTGATGCGTAATGATCGGCGTCAACGCTTTGCCCTCCTTATCCATCGCCACCCACGAAGGCGACATCACCGACAGTCCCACCACCTCCACGCGCTTCGCCTCCCCCCCAATCTGCCCAATCGCCTTCGTCACCGCGCGGAGCACTCCATCGGCATCCACTTCCACGCGCACCCCCACATGCCGCGTCTCAAACTCCGCCCGCACCACCGCCCCCCGCACCTTCCCATTCAACAACACCGCCGCCTTCACCGAAGACGACCCAATATCAATTCCCAGCATCTTCATGTGCCAAGCTGTATATCGCGCCGCCCCCGTTCCCACCACAACCACTGTCACCCCCGCTTCTCATTCCCTCCCACCACTCCCGGCCAAGCCGCCTTTTTTCCCTCCACCTGTACGCCCCTTGTCATTATCCAAAGTCGAAATCACGCGTCCTTTTCTCCCTCCACAGGTACTCCGGGGGAAGCGAGCGGAATTGGCGACTGCCCGCGACCGGGTAGGGAGGGGGTTTTTGAGCATCGATCCTCGATAACGAATTTGTGGGTAATGGGCACGCCACAAATTCCAGCGCCAGATCTTTTCCTTATGCCCAATCACCCCCACCGGCTATAAGTATCGTTCACTTCAACGGAGACAATTGATGGCCGGCCACCGAATCATCCGCGCGCTTCGGACTCGAAAACAATCCGTCAATCAACGCCACTCAAACTCCGAACCCCTCGAACCCCGCCTCCTGCTGGCCGCGACAGTGGCAACCATCGACCCCATCATCTTCGACACCGCCGTCACAGGCCCCCTCGCCCCCCGGCCCGGCCACACGTTCTCCGTCTCCGGAGGCGATGCGCAATACAACCAGCTTTCCCAATGGGCCAACGCCTCCGCCATCACGCCCAACACCACCAACGATCTGGTGATGAACGTCTCTCCGTTCGATACCAACTACCTCGCCTGCTGCGAAGCGGCCGGCGGGTCGCTCAATGCCGCGCTGCTCACCAACGGCATCAGCCAGACCCAAGTCAGCCCCGCTCCAAGTGCCTCCCAACCGGCCGTCGGCGATGCCGGGGCGAGCGATGCCTCCAACAATGCCGATGTCGTTTCATCCTCCGCCGGGCCCACCACCTTCTTCTCCTTCAACCTCGGCACCGCCCCGTTCCCACCACAACCGCCGCCGCCGCAGCAGCAGCTCCTTATTCCCTCCACCGGTACGCCGGGGGAGGGTAGGGAGGGGGGTTTAACGCCTGATGGAACTCACCTAAAGTATCATGCACTCACGCAATGGCCGATGGCCTCGCCAATCACGCACGGGAGTTGGAAGAACCGCTGACATTGCGTGTCTGAAAAACTAACATTCGGTTCGTGCAAACCGGCCTCGATCCAACTCGCCCACGCTGGCGTCCAAAGACTCCATCCGAATTGGAAGCAGATCGGCGGCGCAATCGCTTTCGACGAACCAATCCGCTTCAACCGGCGATCATTGGATGCATCTTTTTCGTTCTCTTTTCAGTCATAATGTTATCGACTCTGCTATTTGAACATGACACGAGCCGAACCGACTTGCTCGTTATCTCTGTGCTCGTGACTGCATGCGCGGTCTTTGCATTCTTCGCCGCGTACGCCTTCCAGATATGCGGCGCTCTTTCGCTCGCTCGGACGCCTCGACTGCAACTCTGTCCCACATGCTTCGCGGTTGGATTGCCATCCGTTAACCGCGTCTGCCAGTGCGGCTCCAGGCGAGTCGATCTTGCGGATTGGACGCTCGCATACTGTCCCGCATGCGGATACGACTTGCGAGGTACCCCCGGCTACTGCCCCGAATGCGGAAGAGGCCTTCACTCCAACTTCATTCCACCCAAAAACTCCGATGTTTCAAACTGACCCACCCGCTTACTTCCCGTACTGATCCAAATGCCTGCCTCCAGATGGTCAACCCTTACGTTACCGAGTTGCTCCGCCCATCCAAAAAAATCAATGTAAAGCCCGGCAAACCCACAAAAATCACTGCCCCCGTCACCCTCCCAACCGGCTCCTACTTCCTGCTCATCCACCTCGACCCCGACAATGCGCTGCAAGACGTGAACCCATCAAACAATACGTTCACCACTCCAGCTCAACTCACCGTAAGCTGATCACAAATCCCCTGTCGTGCTCGGAAAATTGTGTCATCCTGTGACGGAAACTTAAGTCCCCGCCGGCAAATGGCTTCCGGAAAAAATTTGAACATTTGGCCTATATAGTGACGACAATGGTTTTGCCGAGCATGCATTGGAACCTCATGAACCGGTGGGCTTGATCGTCGCCTGATTGTTAGATGGCTGCGTGGCTTTTCAGAAGGTCAATGAGATCTTCATGTGCCGTCGCTTCAACGGCGCTTGCTAATACGGTATTCCCCTCTTTGTCTGTTACGTTTGGGCTCGATCCCGCCTCCAACAGCGCTTTGGCAACTCCAACGCGGTTTCCCCCTGTACAGGCCATTCGTGCGTTCCAGTGAAGCGCGGTGTATCCGAATTGATCTGATGCCGTCACGTCCGCGCCGCCGGCAAGCAAATCCTTGACGGCCTCTAGATCGCCGCAATACGCGGCATATTGCAATTCATCCATGCCCCTCGAACCAGCCTGCGGGCTGAATAGTTTCGGGCGGTTTTGTTCCATCGCGCACATTTTACGCTCGCCTCTCTAAACTGCCTACTTAAACCGGCTCCCAACATCCAACTTATAAAGCGTCCCATGCGCCGCGTCCGCCCCAGTCGATAAATACATCACCCGATTCGCCGGCTCAAAAATCGTCGACGGCAACGTCGCCTTGCCCGGCGAAACATGCCCTAGCAACTCATCCAACTCCGCCACCCCAATATGCCCAAACTCCTCGCCCCCATTCTCATGCAAATAATCAAACCGCCACCGCCCGGCCGAATCACAATCAGTCCCGCGTTCTCCTGGATTACCGCGGGCCATAGGCTTTGTAGAAGTAATACGCGCTCAAAGCGATGCCAATTCCGAGGATGATGAAACGGAGTTGATCGGCTTTGATTCGGCGCGCCCCGGCCATTCCCAGGAAGCCGCCGGCGATGGAGGCGATCGCCATCGCGCCTGCGATTCGCCAGTTCACGTCGTAGAACATGAAGACGACCGCCGCGACGCCATTGATGAGGGTGGCGAGCAGGACCTTCATCGCGGTCATCTGGTGAATGTCGTCGAGGCCCGCAAACGATAGCCCCGCCAGCATCAACACGCCGATCCCCGCGCCGAAATACCCCCCATAAATCGCGACAATCAATTGCACAAATGCCACGAACAGCGTCCATTTCAACGATCGATCGCCATGGCCCCGGCCCGCCCAGCGCGCAATCGGTTTGCTGAAGGCGAAGATGGTTGTCGCAAACATCAAGAGCCACGGGATAACCAGCCGGAAGTCCTTCGCGCTGGTTCTGAGCAGCAGGAACGATCCAATCGCTCCGCCCACGAGGCTGATTGCGCCGAAGGTGACGACCATTCCACGCGGCAGGCGGCGAAACTCCTTCTGTGCGGCCACCACCGACGAAACAGATCCTGGCCAAAGGCCGATCGTGCTGGTCATGTTGGCGACTTTTTCAGTAAGCCCCGCGATTCCAGTGAGCGCAGGAAATGTGAGAAACGTTCCACCCCCGGCAATCGAGTTGATTGCCGCGGCGACAAACGAAACCAGTGCGACGAGGAGGATGGTGATCATCGATGTATCAAAAAGGTCAGAGGCGGGGCTCTTCTTTTTCCCTCCACCGGTACTCCGGGGGAGGGTAGGGAGGGGGCGAGTTGGAATTCGAGGACGCCAAAACCACGACAACCCGAAGTGTCCCCATGCCCGCAACTCATCTATCTTTAGAGTGCTGAACGAAACCCCCCTCCCTGACCCTCCCCCGGCGTACCGGTGGAGGGAATAAGGCGCGGGAGACATTACGACGAAGGTTCAACTTTCCACCCGCCGCCCATCGCTTTATACAGCGCGACCAGATCGGAGGCGATTTGGGCATCGCTTTGGGCGAGCGCATCCTGGGCGGCGTAGAGCGAGCGTTGTGCCTCGAGGACGGTGAGGAAATCCGCAACGCCCTGTTTGTATTGCTGCGTGGCCAGATCGACCGACTGGCGATTTGCCGAGACCGATTCGTTGAGGGCCTGCCGCCGCATCTGCTCGCGGGAATACGCCACCAGCGCATCTTCGACATCTTGCATCGCCTGGAGCACGGTCTGCTCGTAAGCGGTCAGGGCTTGCTGCTGATTTTCGTTGTACGTCTGGATGTTGGCGCGAATCCGGCCGGCGTTGAAGATCGGCCAACTGATCCCAGGCCCGATCGACCAATACCGGCTCGCATAATTGGCAACGTGACTGAACTTGCTGGCATCAAATCCAAAAGTCCCGACAAGCGTGAGCTTGGGATACAAATCGGCGGTCGCGCTGCCGACCCGCGCGGTCGCCGAGGCCAGTTGCCGCTCGGCCCGGCGGATATCGGGCCGGCGGCGAAGCAGATCCGTGGGTACACCCACCGGGACAACATCAGGCACGCTGGGGATCACGCCAGGGCGGGTCAGCTCCTCAAGAAGGGCGGAAGGTTGCTCCCCCAGCAACACGCTGAGCCGGTGAATCGTCTGATGCATCTGGGCATCGAGCGACGGAATGCTGGCGGCGGTGGATGCAACTTGAGCCTGGGCCCGCGAGACGTCGAGCTGCGTCGTCACACCCGCATGAAAACGTTCCTCGGTAAGGGCGAGGCTGTCTCTTTGGGATTTCAGATTTTCCTGGGCGATGCGGATTTCATTCTGGAACTGCCGGACTTCCACGTAGTTTCTGGCGACTTCGGCCAGCAGGCTGACGTACACATCGCGGCGATCTTCGATCGAAGCTTCGTAGTCGGCGTTGGATGCTTCGACGGTTCGGCGAATGCCTCCAAAGATGTCGATTTCCCATGATGCATCGAAACCGGCCTGGTAGATGTTGGTTTCAACGCCGGGCAAACCGCCGCCGCCCAACGGACTGAGGGGCGCGCCGGTGGCTCCGCCTCCACCACCCGCCCCGGCCGCAGCGCCGCCCGCGCCAGCGCTGGCCCCCGAGCCGCCAAGCTCAAGACTCGACGAAGCTTTCTTGGGCGCGCTCTTGGACGGTGCGCCGAAGGCGGACAGGGGGAACGTAACGTTTTTGCTCCCCCGCGCGCCAAGGTACCCCGCGCCCAAATTCGCGGTCGGGTATTGGCCCGAGCCGGCAATGACCTGAGACCATCGAGCCGACCGGATGCGCGACTCAGCTTGCTTGAGGTTCAGATTGGATTTAACCGCCTTGCGAATCAGGCTTGTCAGCTCCGGATCGTGAAACGTCGCCCACCATTCTGTAATTTCGATCGGCTGCGCGTTGGCTCGGCTGGGCTGCGTGGTCGCCGCCGGCGGAATCTCGGAAAATGCCGGAGCCGGTTTGAACGTGGGCGGCGTGTAATTGGGCCCGACGGTGCAGCCCGACAAGCCGCAGGCCGCCAAAGCCCCAAGAGCAATTCGCTTCATGCCCCTGTTATATGCAGGTCAGGCAAAATAGACGAACGGGGGATTTGGATGCGACTCGTCGCCACGGAAATAGATTCAACCACGGAGGTACCGATAAGGCCAATGCGGGAGGATTAACCACAGAGGGCACAGAGAACACAGAGGAAATACAGAGAAGAATTCTTAACCGCAGATTGCGCAGATGCTCGCAGATTAAAACAAAGACCTGCATTCATCTGCGTGAATCTGCGCCATCTGCGGTTAAATCTCTTCTATTGGTTTTCTCTCTGATTTCCTCTGTGGTCTCTGGGAGCTCTGTGGTTAACCGTATTCTCCGATATTCACTTTGTTTCGGCCTGCACCCGCCGGCGGAGTTCCTGGTGGAGGGCGAGGGTGATCGGCCCGCAGCGGGCCTGGCCGATGTAGCGGTCGTTCCAGCGGGCAACCCAGGAGACTTCGCGGGTGGTGCTGGTGATAAACAGCTCGGTGGCGCGGATGGCTTCTTCTTCCACATACGCCCGCTCGTCGACCTCGATGTTGAGCGTGGCGGCGCAGTCCAGCAGCACGGCACGGGTAATCCCCGGAAGCACTTTTGATCCGATGGGATGGGTGATGAGCTTGCCACCGATGACGGCAAAAAGGTTGCTGGCCGAGCATTCGGTGATAACCCCGCCATCGATAAACACCGCTTCATCCGCGCCGCTGGCCACAGCTTTGTTCTTCGCCAGCACGTTGGGAAGCAGGGCAATGGATTTGATCCAGCAGCGGCGCCAACGGTCGTCGGAAACGGCCATGAGTTTGACGCCTTCACCTTCGCCAGGCATCTGGGGCGGCGGCAGGGGGCGGGCGTAGAACAGCAGCGTGGGCTTTGTGTTTTCGGGGAACAGATGGTTGCGCGGAGCGGCGCCACGGGTGAGCTGGAGGTAGATCATGCCGTCGCCGACATCGGATTTGGCAATCAGCTTGCGAATTTCCGAAGCCAGGGCGTTCGAATCAAGCGGGGCGGCCAGATCAATTCCCGCGGCCGACTGGGCCAAACGGGCCAGGTGCTGATCGAGGGTGAAAGGTTTCCCTCCATACAGGCGGATCACCTCATAAACGCCATCGGCAAATTGGAACCCGCGGTCCTCGACGCCAATGCGCGCCTCGGACATGGGGATGATTTCGCCATTAAGCCAGATCCAGTCGGTCATACATCACCTCGACTACGATTCACTTGCACGATGGTCCCTCATCGTGCGGATCGCAGGTTGGTTCCATCTTCGCGATGGTTCAAGAGAATTGAAAACAGCATTCCCGGGTACTTTGAATATAATCGGCCAGAATACATGGTTTCTACTGATACAACGACCCCGGACCCTGCCGATTCCCCCGCCTGGGACGAAACGCTGCTGAAGAACCCGCATGCCGTGTCCGATAAGCGGAGCCGGGTGCAGCGGATGTTCGCGGCCATTGCGCCCAGTTACGACCTGAATAACCGGCTTCACAGCCTGTGGATGGATCAACTCTGGCGAAAAAAAGCGGTCAATCTCGCACAGGTTAAACCGGACGACACCATCCTCGATGTCGCCTGCGGTACCGGTGATCTGACCGAGCAGTTCTACTTTGAAGTAAGCGAGCGTGACCGCAAAGTCGTCACACCTCGCCCTCGGCAGGTCGTCGGCCTCGATTTCACGTTTGAAATGCTTCAGATCGCCCGCAGGAAGTTCACCACGATCACCCAAACCTGGAGCCACCAGTATTCGACCGAGGTGAATCCCAACAGCAGCGACGTGCCTTACATTAACGGCGACGCCCAGTCTCTCCCGCTGCCGGACGAATTTTGCGATGTGGTCTCTATCGCCTTCGGTATCCGCAACGTTGCCGATCCTGCCATTGCAATCCGCGAGTTCTATCGCGTGTTGCGGCCTGGAGGCCGACTGGTCATTCTCGAGTTTTCGCTCCCAACCCAACCCGTCCTTCGCGGGCTGTACAACTTCTATTTTCGAAAGATCCTGCCCCGGACCGCGACATTGATCAGCGGCGACAAGACGGGTGCTTATAAGTACCTTCCAGAATCCGTAAATACGTTTATCGGGCGAGATCAAATGACCCAGATGATGCACGACGCCGGCTTTGCGGAAGTGAAGCAATTCCCCATGACTTTTGGCGTGTGCGTGTGCTACCGGGGGATTAAATCGAAATTGACGTAGCTCGCCAGGAGCATTGACTTCATCGTGACACGGGCTTCCAGCCCGTGCGGGGAAGCTTGGGTTGGTGGAACTGTAGGAGTTTTCGCCTTTTTGGCGCGGCGCATCGCCCACACGGGCTGGAAGCCCGTGTCACAACTAAGCGTGACCGGAGGGTTGCGAGCCCTCAGTTTTCAAACTCTATTAGATCGCTTTTCGGAACTGCACGGCCATCTCATAACGGCCATTGCTGAGCGGCCTTGACCGCACAACCTCGCACTGGTGGCGCGTCGTGCGGTTTCCATGGGCGGCGACTTCGATCTCGCACATCTGGCCCACCGACAAAGGTTCGCGGAGCAGGAACGACACGCCGCTGAAGGACAGGTCGCGTGTGAGAATCTCAAACGTGCGCTGCCCGCCCAACCCATCCGGCACACCCAGAACAGCCCGGCTGTGCATCGGCTTGCGGTTGTCGCGGCGGCGATCTCGTTCGGTTAAAGCAACTCCCCGAGGAGGCGGGCGAAGCGGAACTTGCGGTACCATAATCATCCTTGCGATCGGAACTATGCTGGGTTGCGATCCATCAAAACCCAACGCCCTCGAACGCGGCCCGATCCACGTCGGCCCTGAATACGCGCGGAGGCGATTTCAAAACCAAGTCAACAAATATGAATTGCCTACATGCTCCCACAGCCCCGTGGGAACCCTTCTGATATGCCGGAACAGCCTCAACACACGGCGTCTGCACAACACGGCCACTCAAACTGCCCGTCCTTCGGCGTGCGCGGAAGTAACTACTGCGGGCGCAAACTCACCTGCGTTTTTAAATGCTTAAAATAAGCCCCGAATGCCAATAGGATTGTGCCGTAGAGTCCGGTAATTTCAAGGCCTGCCGCTTTAAAAAATTTCGCGGCTTCGTTTTTTTTGCCCGTCAGCCATGAGTTCTCCATGACCCCGAAGCGACCGACACCCTTCAAAAAACCACCCTTGCGGATCCAGCCCACCACCCTCTGGGACTATCCGTCCCAGCACTATGGGCCCGGCGTTCAAGGCGATCCGAACTACAAAGGCGCCACCCCAAGTTACATCGTCTGGAACCTGCTCCAACGCTATACAAAAACCGGCGATCTGGTGGTAGATCCCTGTGCCGGCAGCGGAACCACGCTCGACGTCGCCCGCGATCTGGGCCGGAGGGCTCTGGGGTATGATGTTCACCCCACCCGCAAAGACATCTTCCGCGTCGACGCCCGCAAGCTGCCGCCTGAGCTGACCGCCAAGGCCGATTTCGTGTTCATCGATCCGCCGTACTCTACCCATCTCGATTACGGCCCCGACGCTCGCGACATCGGCAAACTCGACGCCGCCGGCGGCAAATACTACGAAGCGATGGAACAAGTCATCCGCGAAATCCACCGCGTGCTCAAGCCGGGCCGGCATATGGGGCTTTACGTGAGCGATTCCTACGTGAACGGAAAAGGCTTCTACGCCATCGGCTTCGAACTGTTCAAGATTCTGCAAAAATACCTGGAGCCGGTGGACATCGTAACCGTCGTCCGCCACAACAAAACCCTCGAAATGGGCAACTACCGCAAGGCCGCGGAGGAGGGGAATTTCTATTTGAGGGGGTTTAATTACCTTTTCATCATGCGTAAAAAATAGCGACCGTAAACGCGACAACTCCATCTAAAACCGCCGTTCAAATAAATGGTTATCTCAGTTTTGACAACGTATCATGCGCACTAACGGAGATCGTCATGACGCTCGCGGAACTGGAAATTCGGGTGGCAACCCTTGAGCAGAAGCTATCGCATCTTGGGGGGAAGGTTGATGGTCCGGCTTCGGCAGATATTAATGCCTGGATCGATCAGGTCCACGGCACCTTCCAAAACGACAAAACCTATCGCCAAGCCGCGCGTTTAGGATCTGAATGGCGTAAGTCCCACCGTCGCCGTGCCGGATCGCGCTCGCGGAAAATCGCGGGCAAATGATCCTCCTCGATACGGATATTTTCAGTCTTTTGGAGCTTCCAGATTCACTGGAATATGCGCATCTCCGCGCACGAATAGCGCAACTGGACCCCGCTCAACCGGTTGCCACCACAGTGATAACTTACGAGGAACAATCGCGTGGGCGGCTTGCCGCCGTCAACGCCGCGCGTACCCCTCAAACACTCGAACAAGCTTATGCGCATTTGCGGCAGCACGTCCTGAACTACAGCAAAATCCCCATTATTGGCTTCGACGAAGCGGCCGCCCGAGCAGCCGCGACTCTTCGGAAATCCAGGCTGCGTCTTGGCACGATGGATATCCGAATCGCGGCTATCGCGCTGACGAACAACGCGCTGCTTCTTTCACGTAACCTGCGCGATTTTCGGCGTGTGCCTGAGCTCCGCGTCGATGATTGGACCGCCGAGTAACCTCTAGATTGACTACTGCTTTTTTGGCGGCTTTAGAAATCGAAAAGAGTCCAAACAGCCGACGCTTTGCGCTTCGATCACGCTAAACAGTCCCGGCCTCGATATTAGCTTTGGAGAACCTATGGCCATCGACCTCGCCATTCTTTATGAAATCCTTCGAGACATTGCCATTACGGGCCGAAAATTTCACTATTCGGATCTTTCTACCGAGTATCACCGCCACACCGGCGAATGGCACGAGCCGCATGGGACCTGGGATGGTCCCCTTGGTGAGATCAACATCCGCGCCTATGAACATGCCCCCAAGTTGCCGCCGTTGTCTGCGGTCGTGACATTGAAACCAGAGAATCCGGGTGACCAGTCGGAGCCAGGAGGATTGTTCTGGGGATCGTCTCCTGGCGTGCCTTCAAAGCCGCGCAGCAAAGATGAGCGTTTTCTCTGTTGGGCGGCCATTCTTCGGCAGGTCTATGATGCCGAGTGGCCGCCCACCCTTGCATAACGGTGCCAATGACAAAGTTGCGGGGTAGGGAAGTAAATTCCCACCTATCGGCGCTCCTCGATCAGTTGCTCGGAGAGCGGCTTGCCAATGATCTGCACTGCCTTTGGGTTAGGTTGCCGGGGCCGAAGAGGGCGGGCGCGTCCAATTCCAAGTTCACGCATCATTTGGCCAAACTGATCGACCGATTCGAGTTGAAGCTCAGCGTCCATTTTAGCGCGAAGTTCACGCTGCTGTTCTGGCGAAAGCATTTGCACATGGTATGCGATTCAGCGTTCGAGTGCGGAGTTGATTATGACCCTTGCGCCGAACACCATCGCCGCCAGCAATGGCGGTAGGCCGCCTCGACGTCTCGGGTAAATTTTGCGGCGTTCATCAAGGGCGAGGATTGCATTCTGCCGCGGACGGAAGCTCGAAATGCTTCAAGCTTCTGGAGATCATTTGCCAGGGCGACGGCTCGATTTAAATAGTCATTGCTGTCGCGGGCGATCCATTCAGCCAGCCCGGCGTTGGAAAGAATGCTCACACCCGCTCGCGAAACGTGTGTTCGCCCCGGCATCGTGATGAGCGGCACTCCCATGTAAAGCGCATCGCAGGTGGTCGTACCGCCGCCGAAGGGAAACGGATCGAGCGCGATGTCGATTCTGTTGTATTGCTGGAGATATTGCTCGGCTGGGATAACGGCGCTGAACTCGATCCTGTCGGGTGACACGCCGCCGGCCGCGAAATAATCGCGGGTTTGTTGGCGATGAATGCCTTCATAAGCGTGCAGGATCAGCCGCGAACGTGGCACCGCCTGGAGAATCTTCCGCCACAATTCGAGCACCCCCGCATTCACTTTGGAAAAATTGTTGAGGCACCCAAATGTCACCACGCCGTTCGCCAGCGCGGGGACCGGGCCGATCGCCGGCACGTTGTCGGGCGCCTGGTAGCACCAGAAGGTGCCAATCCGAATGGGTTTCTCCACAAAAACCGATTCATCCTTGCCGGGCGGATCCAGATAAGGATCGGTGAGCCGATAGTCGATGGCACGCAATCCGGTTGTGCCGGCGTACGCGAGATAACTGATCTGCACCGGCGCCGGCTTGTGAGCGAAAACGATGAGCCGCGAGCCGCCCGTGTGCATTGAAAGATCAACAAGAATATCGATCCCGTCGTCGTAAATCGTTTTGGCGAGTTGCGCATCGTTCAGGGGAAGCCCATCCCGCCAGGCATGTGCGGCCGATCGAAACATCTCGGTGATCTCATCCGCCAGGGCAATCGACGCATAACAGTACAACTCGAACTGCGTGCGATCATGGTTCGAAAAAAGCGGCAACAGGAAGCGCCCGACCGCATGCTCGCGAAAATCGGGCGAGACATAACCGATCCGCAATTTGCGATCGGGATCTCGATTATTGGGATGCGATGTCAATGCCTGCACCCGCGGCAGAACGTATTCCCGCTCCCACTGTGCGTGCTCGGCGGCGATGTGCTGATCCGAATAGTTGGGACTGAAATTGACTGAAAACAGCAGGTTGTGATTAGCCGTCAGCGTGGTGTCGAACGGGCGGGCTTTGCGGTAGTACTCGATCGCCTCATCCACTTTGCCGCGGGATGCGTTGATGTTTCCCAGGTTCATCAGCGCGATTGGGGAATTGGGGTTAATCGCCAGCGCCCGAAAGGCAAGATCGGACGCTTCGTCGAGCCGTCCCGCATTGCGCAACGCAGTTCCCAAACTGGCCAGCGCATCGGGAAAGTTTGGATTCAGCTCGACGGCGCGCGTAAATGCCGCGATCGCTTCATCCGATCTGCCCAACTCGCTGAGCGCGATCCCCATGTTGTTAAACGGCTCTGGATATTCCGGGCTGAGCGCGATCACTTCCCGATAGGCTTCGATGGATTGCTCGAGCTTCCCCTGGCCAAATACTGCATTGGCGAGATGGAACCGGACCTCCGGCCAATCTGGCCGCAGTTCGATGGCCTGCCGGTAGGCGGCTTCGGCCGCTGCGAAATCTCCTTGCCGTTCCAGGGCGATTCCCCTCGCATTGAGTTCCTCGGCCGTGGGTAATAGTGGAGTCGCGCGCGAGCCTGTGGATGTTGCCGGAGATTGACGCCACGTCTCCCACATGCGCACGAACGCCGATTCCATATCCCGCGCAAACCCCGTTGAATCCGTCAAGGCCGAGCCGCGCATCCGCTGCCTGAGGCTCGCTCGAATACTCTGAAGCCGCGGCAAGTCCGACGCCAGTCCCGCTGCAATCTGCACATATTGATCGGCGTCGCGGGAGATTAGCTCCGTCATCCCCAGGTTTGAGAGCACGCTCGCACCCCCGCGCGATACGGGAGTCCGCCCCGCCAGCGTCACCACCGGCACGCCCATCCACGCGGCATCGCAACTGGTCGTGCCTCCAGGATATGGAAACGGATCGAGCGCCACATCAATCCGGCCATACGTCCCCAGATACTCAGTCATGGGAACAAAGCCCACGAATTCAATTCGATCGCCTTCAATTCCAAGAGCCGCGAAACGCTCCTTGATTTGCTCGCGATGCGTTCCGGTGTGGGAATGCACGATCAGACGCGAGCCCGGCACGCGTTTCAGCAGGGCGCACCATGTCTGAATCGTCGGCCCGGAAACCTTGCTGAAATTATTGAGGCAGCCAAAGGTGACGTACCCCTTGGACAGCGCTGGCGTCGGTACCACATCCGGCGCATCGGTTGCAGGGATATAGCACCAATAGGAGCGCAACCTCATAGGTTTTTCAACGTAGTACTGCTGCTCGTCATCATTCGGATCGAGATAGGGATCGGTCAGCCGGTAGTCGATCGCCTCAGAGCCAGTCGTTCCGCAGTACGCGAGGTAGGTCACCTGAACCGGCGCCGGCTTGCGGCCGAACACCATCATCCTGCTGCCATCCAGATGCATCGCCAGATCGACCAGGATGTCAATCTTGTCTTCTCGCACCAGTTCGGCCATCCGCTCATCGGGCATGCCCACCGTGCGGCGCCACACATCCGTGTAGCGTTTGAGTTCGTTGGTGAGGAACGACTCCATCCGCACGTCCGAATAGCAATAAATCTCGAACTTGCTGTGATCGTGATGTTTCAGCAGGGGCCACATGAACCGCCCGACGGGATGCTCGCGAAAATCGGGAGACACATAACCGATCCGCAGCCGTCGGCCCGGCGTGCGATCGTTGTCATGAGGGCGGTGTGTCGCCATCAGTGGACGGATGAATCGCTCGTTCCATTTGCGGTGTTCTTCATAGATTTCGCGCGGCCCGTAGTCCGGATGAAAGTGCAGTCCGTAAAGGAAATTCCCCGCCGTGGCCGCGTCCGGTTTAAGCTCCTGGGCCCTTCGGTAAGACGCCAGGGCTTCCTCAAGCCGCCCGGAATCCTTCAGGAGGTTTCCGAGATTGATATGTGCTTCGGGAAGATTGGGATTCAGCTCCAGCGCCCGTTGGAATGCCGCGGCCGCTTCGTGCAGTGCGCCTTCGTTTTGCAGGGCCATCCCAAGATTGCTGTGGGCATCGGCAAAATCGGGTTTAAGGGCCGACGCCTTCCGATACGCTCCAGCCGCGGCCGAGCAGAACCCCCGCGCGCGCATCGAATTTCCAAGGTTGTTCAGTGCTTCGGCATAGTCCGGCTGGATCGCCAGGGCCTGACGATACGCGTCCATCGCCTCATCATATTGACCCAGCGAATGCAGCGCGTTTCCAAGATTGAAGTGAACCCATGGAAGTTCCGGCTTGGTTTTCAATCCCGCCCGATATGCTTTGACCGCTTCCTCCACCTGCCCCAGTTCCTGAAGCAAATTCCCCAGGTTGTTGTGGCTCTCGGCCAGGTCATTCTGAAGCGCGACCGCCTGCCGATAGGCCGCGACCGCGTCTGTACGCCTCCCGGCTTCGCGGAGGGCGTCCCCCAGCACGTGATGGGTGAGCGCATTGCCTGGCCGTTTCCTCACGGCTTGCTCAAGCGCCGGGATGGCTTCATTGATCCGCCGCTGGCTCAAAAGCGCGTTGCCCAACCGAAACCACGCATCGGCGAATTCAGGGTCAATCGAAACAGCGGCTTGATATGAAGCGATCGCGCTTTCAACGTCGCCCTTTGCCTGGAGCGCTTGCCCCAGGTTATTGTGCGCGGCCGGAAACGCCGACTCCAGTTCAATCGCACGCCTTAGCAGGCGGATGGCGTCATCCAGGTTCCCCCGGCCCCGCAGGACGTTTCCCAGGTTATTGACCGGTTCGGGCGCGGCCGGCAGCAGGTGGCAGGATTTGCGGTACGCCGTCTCCGCTTCTTCAAGTCGCCCGCCCGCCAGCAAAACCGATCCAAGCCCGTTGTACGCCTCGCCAAAGTCGGCGCGAAGCTCAATCGCCCGCCGGAATTCCACTTCCGCTTCGGCGTATCGCTTCACCGCAGACAGCGCCGCCCCGCAGTCATAATGCGCGATCGCTGAATTCGGTGAAAGCGCCGCCGCCCGGCCATACGCGCCGGCCGCCTCCTGGGGCCGCCCGCGCTGGCCCATCAGCACCCCCAGCATGCGCAATGCGTCCACATGCTGCGGATCAGTAGAAAGGATCTGGCGGTAAAGCTGCTCGGCAGGCTCAAGGCGATTCGCCTCGTGGTGTTCAACTGCCTCGTCAAATATCTTCTGATGCATCATGGGTCGGACATCGAGCGTACCAGAACGCCAACTACACTAAATTACCGTGCGCGATTCCGCGACATTGCTTTTTCGTGGCACGGGCTTTCTAAGCCGTGGTTGGGGACGCTTCGGGTCCGGCACCGGGTCAGATGTGGGAAAATCAACGTTCCTTAAGGGAGCATTTTCCTCTGGAGAATCAGAAGGTTGTCCACCTGTCGAAACTTGGTTTTCCCACATCTCACCCGGCGCTGATAGTCAGCCCCCACAATCATGGGCTGTCTTCGACCCTGAGGCTCTCTTCGAGCCTGAGCCTCAGAGCCGAAGGCAGACCCGAAGGGGAAGCCCATGGCACGAAGCGCGGAATCGCGCAGGGTCATTTACGCAAATCGCTTGACGATGATGGAATCGTTCTGCCCGCCAAAGCCAAAGCTGTTGGACAGCACCACGTCCACTTTCGCAGAGCGTGCCTTGTTTGGCACGTAATCCAGATCGCACTCCGGATCGGATGTATCAAGGTTCATGGTGGGGGGGAGGATTTGATCGCGAATCGCCAGCACGCAGCAGATCATCTCCACCGCGCCGGCCGCGGCGATGAGATGGCCCATCATGCTCTTGATGCTGCTGACGGGGCACGCCTTGGCCAGATCGCCGAACACCAGGCGAATGGCGTTGGTCTCATTGCCGTCGTTTTCGCGGGTGCCGGTGCCGTGGGCATTGATGTAGTGAATGTCTTTGGGCGAGAGTTTCGCATCGGCAAGGGCCGCCTGCATGGCGACGACCGCGCCCATGCCCTCGGGGTCCTGATCGGTAATGCGATAGGCATCGGCCGTCGAACCATACCCGGCCACTTCCGCCAGAATCGTCGCCCCGCGCGCCTGAGCATGTTCGAGCGTTTCGAGGATGACCATGCCGGCGCCTTCGCCAAGTACAAACCCGCCGCGATGCAAATCAAAGGGCCGGCTGGCATGGGGGGGATTGTCGTTGGCGGTTGAAAGGGCGGTTAGACGGTTAAAGCCCGTCACACCAAATGGGTGAATCATCGAATGCGCGCCGCCGCCGATCATGACATCCGCATCTCCGCGCCGCAGGATATGCGCCGCTTCGCCGATGGCTTGCGTGCTGGCCGCGCATGCAGTCAGACAATTCAATGCCGGTCCGCGCGCTCCGGTGAGCAGTGCCAGATGCGAGAGGGGCATGTTCGGCTCCTGCTCCATCTCGCGGGTGACATTCATCAATTCAGTGGCGAGCTGGCCCCATTTCACCATGTCCAGCGCGCCGGCATCGGGCTTCCAGGCCGACAGTGCCACGGTGGTAAAGGCATCAAAATCCAGCGAGCCTTCGCCGCTTCCCAGATAGATGCCCACGCGATCCAGATCGAGCTTGCTGGCATCCAACCCCGCGGCTTTCCAAGCCTGCGCGCAAGCCGCCAGTGCAAACTGTGTATTCCGCCCCGCGGTACGATGGCTTGTCAGATCCGAAACATGCTCTTCAAGCTTAAAGCCTTTTACTTCAGCCGAGATGCTGGTGGGAAATGTGCCGGCATCGAAAAGGGTGGTGCGCGCAATCCCCGATTCCCCCTTCATCAGCCGCGACCACACGCCCTCGATGGATTGGCCCATCGGCGTGATCCAGCCCATTCCCGTTATGACAACTCGGTGTGACATGATATTTCTCGGTTCGCTCCGCGATTAACGATCTAGATGCCTCTTACGTGGCACGGCCTTCCAGGCCGTGGTCCGGGAAGTTATTTGGCAGACGCAGGGGGCTGCTTTAGGGCGACGATGGGCTGGTCCTTTCGGGCATCGTAATATTTGGCAACCGCGTTTGCCCGCTGGCGATTCCATCCGGGTGGGTAAATGTTCCGGTCCATTTTAGGAATCACTGATTTTGGCCTTTTCATGACCTTCTCCGCTTGCTGCGGCGGCGATAGCACAACCCGCAATTTGTCCTGAAGCCGGCATTCAGAAATTGTAGCCGCCCTTTTCCGACTGCGACCGGGTGCCAAAAATGAACATGGCCAGCGACGCCCCGAGTATTACAAACCCGGTGCGCACGGCCACGAACAACAAGATGAACAAACCAATGCAGAAGACGATGCCTGTGAAGATCAATCGCAGCCACCACGGAAGTCCAAGATAACCTTCAAACATGGTCCACCCTTCGAAAAACAAGCGCGGCGTTTTGCCCGCCCAAACTGTAGACGCTGCTGACGGCGACATCGACTTTTTCGTCGCGGACTTCAGCGCGGACATTGAGTTTCTGTCCATCAATGATTTTGCGGGAATTGATCGCCGCCGGGATCTTTCCATGGTGGAGTGACAACACCGCCGCTGCGGCATCCACACCGCTGCCGGCGGCGAGGCTGCCGGTTTGGGCTTTGATCGGCGCGAAGGCCGCTTTTCCCAATGCCGATCCGAACGCGGATTTCAGCCCGGCCAATTCCGCGCGATCGTGCGACGCGATTCCCAATCCATGCGGGACAATCAGGCCCACATCGCCCGCCTCGACGCCCGCTTCTTTCAGTGCTTTGGTGATCGCCCTTGAATAACTATGCCCGGAAGGGTCGGGATCGCGGACGCTATAAGTGTCCTGACTGGCGCCGAAGCCGACCAATTCGGCATACATTTTCGCGCCGCGTTTTTTTGCATGCTCGTATTCTTCGAGGATGAACAGCCCGCCGCCCTCGGCCACCACCGTTCCGCTCGCATCGGCATCGAACGGACGCACGGCCTGATCCGGGGAATCGTTATGAAGTTCGGTGAGGCGCTTGAGCAGGGTTTGGCGGACGATGCCCATCGCCACAACTTTTGATTCAGCTCCGCCGCAGATTGCACACTCGGCATCGCCGCGCTGGATCGTGCGAAACGCTTCGCCGATCGCCAAATGGCTGCTGGCGTCCGAGCAGGTAATCGTATTGCTTGGCCCTTTAAGGGCGTGAATGATCGTCACGTGGCAGGCGAGCATATTCGGCAGATATTTCAGCAGCCAAAGGGGGGTGAGTTGGCCCATGCCTTCCCGGCCCCAGCGCCCCAGATCCAGCCGGTTTCCATCGCGAGCGGCGTGCATCGCGCCGCTGAGCTCATTCAAATCGGCACTGATCAGCCCCGCTCCGATGTTGCATCCAAAGCGGCGTGAATCGATCGTGGGCGAATCGGTGTATGCGCGGGTCTGAAGCCCGGCGTCCTTGAACGCATCGTCAGCCGCCACAACCGCAAGCTCAATATCGCGTGCCATCACCTTGGTGGCTTTGCGATAACTCTTGGGAACGTAATCGCCAATCTTGTAAGCCGGCACTTCACCGGCGATCTGGCACGGAAGCCCGGCCGGGTCGAACGATGCCAGCCGTCGCACGCCCACCTGACCAGCCATCAAGTTTTGCCAAAACGTTTTCGCCCCGATGCCAATCGGGGAGATCACGCCGATGCCGGTGATAACAACTCGTCTTTCCATGACTGGTTTTTGGTCAGTTGTCAGTTGTCAGTTGTCAGTTGTCAGTTGTCAGTTGTCAGTTGTCAGTTGCGTTTTGGAACAACTGACCACTGACCACTAACAACTGACCTCTCACAACTGACAAATTCATATTTCGATCGTCGCGTTCAATCTGTACGATTTCAGCAGGTCGAGAAACTGGCCGGTGAATACGAAATTATGCTCGGGGAAATCCAATCCTGCCATGTTTTGATCGATATGGCTGAACATCAACTCGATGTCGGCCACCTTGTCCGTCCCTGACATCACCGTCCCGCTGATCGACGCGCCTTGTTCGGAAAGCTGCTCGATGCGGGCATTGTAGGCGATGGTTTCGCCGGGGCGAACGAGGCGGTGAAAGGTTGCCCTGGTGATTTTTGCCAGGATGACCTTCTCGGCGAAGTTACGGGCCTCGCCCACCAGAATGCCCGAAGTCTGGGCCATCCCCTCGACAATTAGACTATGCGGCATGATCGGAAACGCCGCGTAAACATCGTGCAGATGCTCTTCGGCCAGCGATACGTTCTTCACCGCCGTCGCGGAAACCCGCGACGTGAACTCCGTGAATTTGTCGATCCAGATCCAACGCATGGGAAGTGCTGAGTGCTGAGTGCTGAGTGCTTTTTTCACAGCACTCGGAACTCACCACTTTTTTTACCCGTTCAGCTTCGTATTCAGGTAATTCGTAATCATGTCCACCGTGACCAGGTCCCAGGACTTTTCAACCTGCGGATCCTTTTCGAACTCGGTGAAATCGATGTGGGGCAGGCGTTTTTTCAGTTCTTCGATACCTTTGGGCGTGATTTTTCCGTCCGTGATGAGGCTCGGATCATTCTGCATCGTCTGAAGGTCTTCGGGGAACAGTTCGCCGCGGGGGATGGTGAACTTCTTGGCCGGATCGGTGGTGAAGGCCTTTTCCAGGCGGAAGACTATGTCGAGGAAGTCGATGCTCTCCGCGCCCAGATCGGCTTTGAGCCGGGCCTTGGGCGTCACTTCTTCTTCGTCGACGCCCAGGGCATCGACGAGCACCCCTTGAACCTTGCTGTAAATTTCATCTCGCGAGAGAGCCATGTGATCCTTCCCATTCCATTGGGCATTTAAATCGCAACCGCCGCCGGTTGCTTGACGTTGGGGCTGTGAACCCGGATCAATTCCCATCTTCGATGATGGTCCTCGATCAACCGTGCATCAATCTCCGCCAGCGCCGGGTTTTTGTCAGCGAGGTTGAAATAAGCAAGCTCAACCCGCATCTGTACTGCAACCGACGTTCCCACCGTGCCGACGGCCTTAAAGGTTGCGCCCGCTTCGGTGGCCTTCAGATAATCCACCTCGACCCGCAAAAAGTTCCCCGGCGCGACGAAATTCCCATACTTGACGTTGCGGGCTTCCTTCAAAACGGCCATCGATCGCCCGAAGTTCGTCCGGTGGTGCATCAGCCAGCCCGCCGCCTGCACCACGGCCTCAAGCATCATCACGCCCGGCAACACCGGAAACGTCGGGAAGTGGTCGGCCAAATACTCCTCGGCCAAGCTCACGTATTTCACCCCAACGATCCGCTCGCCGGTCAGTTGCTCGATCTTGTCAATCAGATTGAACTTCACGCATCCCAAGCCCGCACCGCGGGCAACGCATTTCTTTCAGGGTTTTTATCGGTCATTGGGGGGGATTGCAAGGGAATCACCCCGCTTAGGGCGGGAGCGTTGAGGCGCAACCTGCCATCGAACAGTGGCTAACGAAGCGGAATTGCGGGTATAATAAGGATCATGTCCAGTGTCGAGGAAATCAAAACCGCAATCGAGCAACTCTCGCTGTCGGATCGGGGAAAGCTGGAACGCTGGCTTCACGGATGGCAGGATGACGACTGGGACGAACAGATCGTCGCGGATGCAACTTCGGGCAAGTTGGATCGGCTTTTCGCCGAAGTAGATGCCGAACTTGACGCTGGTAAACTGCGTGAACTTCCGTGAACTCGAAGACAACCAGTGGATTTTGGGCTCAATTCGAGCGGTTGCCCGTTGAACTGCAGTCGCTGGCCCGAAAGAAATATCGGGTCTGGCAGCACGAGCCCTTTCATCCGTCGCTGCATTTCAAGGAAATCGTGAGCGACCTTTGGTCGGTACGCGTCAACGCGAAGTATCGTGCGCTGGCTCGTCGCAAGGGCGATCTGGTGGTTTGGTTTTGGATCGGCACGCACGAAGAATACGAACGCCTGATATCCAACGCCTAAAGCATGTGGCCGATCAGATTTATCGCCCAGTTCCCTCCCCATTTCCCACGGTCGTTTCATACCGCACCCCCTCAGGCACTGGAACCGGAACCGCGACGCTCACCCCATGATCGCCGAGGGTCTTGGTCATTGAATCGACCGCTACGAACGCGGTGTACGCGGACATGAGGTTGTACTCCATCGCAATTTGCCGGACCTGTCCGGGCAGGTCGATTCCGCCCTCCAGCCCCGCCTGGTCCGCGAGGTCCGCAATCTTCATCCGCGCCCAAACCGCCGGTAGCGCCTTCTCGTTCACGACCGTCTCCGAGACCACCACCGGCACATTCATCACCACTTCCCGCCCGCCCACTGTGCCGCGGATTCGCATTGACTTGGGCACTTCGCCCTCGAATCGCCCTGAAATCACCACCGGCCTGCCCACGTAAAGATCCGGTACCTGCCGCGGGAATACATCGTGTACTCTGGCCTGTTCCCAGTCGATCGAGATATCGCTCAAAGCCGGATGGCTGATTCGATCGAAGTATTGTCCCATGATTTTGTCCGCGCTGTCGTGCAGCCCAACATACGCCACCGCTCCCCGGCCCATCCGCGCCAAGCCATCGAGCAAATAGCGATTGGTGGATTGTCCCACGCCGAAGCTGAACAGCCGGGCGGGGCCAAGGCATTTACCGACCTCGGCGATTGCTTCGGTATCGTTGCCGATGAATCCATCGGTGAGGAATGCCACATACCGCGTGCGGCTTGGATCATGCGGGAACAGTAGCGATGCGTGTACGCCGTCGATCAGCATCGTTCCTTCGTGCGCATCCAATCCATCGACATAGCGCAGGGCTTGTCGAACATGTGCCGGGTCAGCAGGCTGCGGCAACTCGAACAACTTTCGGGCAGTGTTGCCAAAACGAATGACTTGAAATGTGTCCTGCGGACCCATGTGGGTGAGCGCATACCGTGTCGCGGCCTTCTCCTGCTCGAGCGGCAGCCCGTCCTGGCTTCCCGAGACATCGATCGTAAAAACAAACTCCAGCGGCTGCCGCGGCAATTCCGTCAACTGCCCCGGGGGAAACAGCATCAGCGAAAAATAACCGCCATTCCCACTTCGCTGCGCCATGATCGCCGGTTTCACCTGCTTGCCCGCAACTTCATATCGCAGCACAAAGTCGCGATTGGGGATTTTGTCGGCTGGGTCGAGTGTGATGCGCGTTTTTGTTCCCGATACCCGCTGCGCCGAAACATGATGATTCCGGCTGTCGATGTGCTCGACCTCGACTCCCGGATCGACGTCCACCGTCAGCGCGATATCGTGTCCGCTGCGTTCATTGGGCGCGAGGTACTTCACTTCGGTTTGCTGCCGCGAGCTGCCCTGGCCCCCGCGCGCCACGGCGCCAATTCCCCCGTAATACCCCGGCGGATTAAATCGGGGCCCCACGACCATCGGAAACACAAACTCGTACGCCCCATCCCGATAATCCAGCGTGTTGAAGTATCGAATATCGATATCGATCTGCCGGCCCGGCTCAATGTTCGCCACCGCCTGGGTGAACACGTTTGGCCGCTCCTGCGTGAGCAGCGATGCCACATACCCCTGCGATTTGGCTTCCTGATAAATCTTCTGCGCTTCTTCGCGCTCGCGGATAATTCCGCGAATCTTCCGCTCGCCGACGGTCATGACGAACTCATTCACCGCCGCGTTCTGCGGCAGCGGGAACACGTAAATCGCCTCGATCTTTTCGTTGTATGGGTTCTGATACTGCTGCTGAACATCCACGCTTGCGATGTAGCCCATCACCGAAGCTTTGACGTCGGTATGCTTCAGCGGCACCGGGATTAACTTTTGTGCTCCGCCTTCAAGGCGCTTAGCCATGAGCTGGCCTTCGCCGGGCATGGGCTGGTCGGATTTGGGAGCGTCGCGGTTTTCGGGGGGTTTGGAGATGACCCAGAGTTCCTCAGCATTTCCGCCAACTGATTCGAGAATTGCGTTTCGCTGTTTAGCGTCCAAAACCTGTGAGGGAACCTTTGATCGCTCTTCAAGCTCAGGAGATCGTTCGCGCATTACCGTTGCTTGGATTCGTGAATTTTCCGTTGGAGAGATGCCTTCTGAAGTCAGGTCATCGATTCTGCTTTGGTTGTACATGACGGCTTGGCGGGCCGTGCATCCCGCGATGATCCAAAACAGGCCAGCAGAAACCACGAGAATCAAACTCCATCTCACAATTCCGCGCTTCATTGTGCTGCTCCTTCCGCGACGCTGAGTTCCGCGTCGATCGGCTTGGCTTCCTGCGATGCCGCGACTTGCAAAGTGGCCGAGTATGTTGGTTTCCCCGTGACGCGGACCATCACCCGCGCCACGCGCGTCCGCCCGTGCGGCAGATCGTCCCCGGTGTTAAACCCGGCAATCACGATCCGCTTTCGAACATTTGCATTCGAGTCGTAATAAGGCGGCGGCGCGAACGCCGGGTGTTCCCCCCCCTCAACACCCACAAGCGTCACCGCGCCGCCACCGGAGGATTTCAATTCAAACTGATATGCTGCCAGCGGCTTGCCATGTGGATCAATCCACGCATCCACCCATGCATATCGGGCCGTCGACGGTTCGGTAGGGGGGGCCAGGGTGGACGGCGACTCCTCAACGCGTGTCACCGAAGCATCCCGGAGATTGAGCCCATCGCGGTCATGCGTCGCCTTGGCCAGCCCTCCCACCACCAACAGAAGCAGCCCCGCAATCAAGATGTGTGTTGCGCGTTTCATTGGCTCTGCTCCGTATCCGGCGCCGCCACGGCCATCTGCGCGATCTGATCCACGTCTTTCTGATCCACTACCCCATCGCCATTCACATCCCAGGCTTTGTCGAGCGCCTCGTGCCGGCTGATGTGCCGGGCGACGATGTACGCATCGAGAATATCGACTTTGTTATCGTGATTGACGTCCCCAACCTGCGCAAGTTGCGGCCGATCCTGCCCACCACCTGGCCCGATGCCCGTCACAAACAACCGGATCCCGATCGTCACCATCGCCGCCGCCGCCAACCCCACCGCCGCCCACCGCGTCCCCACCCAAAGCCGCCGCCGCCGGCCAAAGGTTGACCTGTCCGCCTGTAAAATTTCGTGATCGATCTGCCCCGGCACTGCGATGTTGGGCTTCTGCAAACCAATCAGCGCCTGCCGCAAGCTCTCGGGCAATTCGGTGTCTACTCGATCTGTCCGTTCAGCGTCGCTCATGATCAACTATTCCAACCAGGGCTGCATTTTTTTCGGGAGTGCGAGGCTCCTGCCGAGCCGTATTGAGCAACTCAACGTCCGCTCGGCGGGAGCCTCGCACTCCCCAATGCAATCACGTCTCTCAGAACTGAAGTAACAATCCCTCCCCCCAGGTTCATCGATCAAAATATTTTTTCACCTGCGGATCCTCCCTCAGCACGGCTATCGCGTTATGCACGCGCGACTTAACCGTCCCCTCCGGCACCCCCAGCGCCGCCCCGATTTCCGCCAAACTCATGTCATCCACGAACCGCATCAACAGCACCTCGCGCTGCGCCTCGGGGAGCTTCCCGAGCACGATCGCCAATTCCGCCTTCGGATCCGAGGCCCATTCAACCGGCATGGCAACCGCATCGACCGGCACATCGTTGCCCCCGATCCGCAGCCGCTTGCGCCGATGCGCGATCGAGATATTCTTCACCACCGGATACAAAAAAGTCGTCATCCGCGCCGTCAATACAAACCCGGGAAACTTGCCGAACACATACCCAAATGTTTCCTGAAGCACGTCCAGTGCATCATCCGAGTTGCCGGTCAATCGCTGCGCCAGACGAACCACCCAATCCCGATATCGAAAATAGAGCGCATCAAACGCCGAAGCGTCCCCGGCATTCAGCTCGGCGACCAGCTCCTGATCACTACGCTCATCTGGATTCAGGGAATTCACGCGCGAAGACAAAACCTACCCGAAATCGCCGCGATAAACGTAGGGGCGGTTGCCCGCCCGATATGCGTTCGGCTTCGCAGAATCGCTCTCCCAACCCGCGGCGCTTCGCCGCGCCAGGCTCAAGCCGACTTAAACCGCGGCTCTCCGCTTGTGGCGATCTTGGTCCCACCGACGATCGCGAACGCTGGAAGCGAGGCCGCCTCGAATCGCGAATCGGCGCTCACACTGCCCGACACCGCGATGGCCCCGATCGAACCACCGGCCAGGAGCTTGTCATCGGAATTCAGCAAGACGCCGTCTACCGGGTCCAGGCCGGCGAAGAATTCACAACTCACGATCGACCCGCCCACCGCAATCGACAGAATCTTCACCCCACTGAAAGCAGCCGGCGGCTCGGTGATTTGCCCGTTCAACCCCAACTTCGCGCCTCCCAGGACCTGAAGATTCTTGGCCGAGTGTACAATTCGAATCCTCCCGATGTTGCCGTTGATGGCCCACGTGTCGTTTCCCACGGCAGCACCCGCAATCGAGCCGCCGATGTCGATCGAGCCTAGCACCGTTGCGCTGCTGACCAGTCCAGTTAGCGTGAGTTGGGCATTGAAATCGCCTGCGCATGTAAGTTTTCCAATGCTTGGAGCGGTGATGGCCGAATCAAGCTCCGCTGAGCCCAGTCGGAATACGTCGATAGGAGCAAGTGAAGTAAGTGCATAACCGGTGACAATTGTGCCGATCGTGATTTGGGGGACGCGCACCGGTCCAGGAGTGACACCGGTGGGTCCGGGAGTGCCCGTGCCCGCCGTGCTCAGGTTGACGTTCCCGTTATCGATTGCGACCGCTGAAAGCAAATCTACGCTGCCAGTGATGGTGATGTCCGCGGCAATTGACGTCGTCGGGTCCGCGCCGGCGACGCGCTGAGCCGCCGGCATTGTCCCTATCAGGAGTTGTCCGACATCGACAATGGTCGCCCCGCCCCCGCCCGGCTCGATCAGGTGCGGTGTATCCTGCCGGACGTCAACAATCCCCACCGGCGTATTGAGCGTCAGACTCATGATATTCGAAGCGGTCTCGCCGTGTTGTGCGACCGCAAACCGACTTGCGAAGGTCGTTTGATCGACGCTCACTTCGTAATTCGGATTGCCAGTTCCCAGCGTGAGTGCGCCTCCGCCTTGAGTCACAGTTCCAGTACCTTTGCCCACAAGGCTGAACGTGACCACATCGCTATTGGACAGATGTTGCACGAGCTTCACGTTGTGTCGATTGCCCACTTCGCCGAACTGCCAGGCGACCTGCACGGGTGTGGATTGGATGAGCGTGCTGGCAATCACCTCGGTTGCCTTCGTGCCGGTCCCTGCGGAGACGGCTGCGATCAGGTAATAAGTTCCCGCAGGCAGCCCCTCCGGGACCGTCAGCGACGTTGCAATGGTCCGCGACCGGCCGGCCCCGACGCTTATTTTTACTTGGTCCAATGCCGAATCGGGAATTGGGATGGATGTCGAGTCGAGCGTAACCGTCGGGCTGGCAAATAGACTGACCCGAATACTGTCCGATGCCGTCGCGCCGCCGAGGTTCGCGAACGTGAGACGAACCAACCCTGCGTCACCCGGCACAAGAACGTTGGGCAATTTAAATTGAAGCCCTTGAGCCGAGATCAGCGGCTGAGCCGGAGCGGCGTTCACGGTAAGGCTGATAGGAAACGACGTTGCCGGGGCCGAGCCATCCGGGGTGGCGGTGAGCGTATGCACCCCGGCCGAAAGCTTTGGCACCGTTAAGATCGCGGTAAGGTCGTCTTGAAGATCCGCCTGCCCAACGGTAACTGCCCCGTCAAAAAACGTCACGGAGCCAAGGTTCAACTGGCTGGATGGGCTCGAAACAGTTGCGACTAGTGTTACCGGCTCACCCGCGGTCGCGGGATTCGGCGACACCGAAAGGCGGGTGATGCGGCCCTGTACGGATTTGTCCGGAAGTGTCGCCAAAAAATAGGCACGCGAACCGCCCGAGCCGGTCGCAGTCAGGCAGATAATGCCCGGGATTGCGGTATTGAATTCCTCCACCGCCACGAGCCCGGGCAGAGGCACCAGGACTGGCTTGAAAAACGTGGCGCGGCCCAAACCCGCGGCAATCGCAACGGCCGGGCTGCCAGCGCCGGTTACGACTGCCGTCGTCAGATCCTGATTATTGTCGTCCGTAAAATCATACGTTAAAAGTGGACCGCTCGTAGTGCCTCCCGCCGACATATCCACCCGCGGCATGCGAGCGAACGTTCCGTCCTCCTGGTTAAGGAGCGGTTGCACCGCGTCTGAATTGGGATCTGCCGCCGTCGCGGGCGCGGGAAACAACAGCAGGCTGTCAGGATGCGAAACGTAACCAAGCCCGCCAAAGCTTGTGCGATACGCGGTAGCGGACTGTTCCCCGGTTGAAAAGCCCAACGACTTTGGAGACGCCGTGAACGTGTAATCGCTGTGGCCGATCATTATCGTTCCCGCGATGTATAAATCGTCGGCGTCGGTGATACCGTCGAAGTTCCCCGCGACGATACGCGCCGAACCCGACGGTGCGGCCACGTTAGTCGCTACCGTGCTTTCAACCTCCGCGCCCAACGTGCCGTCGTCCTTCATCGGAAAAACGCCGATCCGAATCGTGCCATGCGTCAAATCCCCTGCATTCGGTGTAAAACGCTCGACGGCAATATCGTTCGGGTTATGGCCCGAAACGAAATTATCCAGCACGTACGCGCCCGGCACGGCATCGGTGGGATATGTCAGGCCCGTGGGCGCTGAGAAGCTCCCATCGGGCTGTGCTTTCATCAGCCCCGCAGTCGTGTAAATCGCTGGAACTTCGGTATTCCCGACTGGCAGATCGGACGCACCAAGAATTGTCGCGCTGGTATTCAGATGCTGAACCAACGTGAATGAACCGTCCGCCTCGGCACGCATAAGAAGCCCGCCGCCTGACGCGCTAGTGACGATTACTCCATTCGTGAAAGAATCCGTGCCGCTTCCGACGGTCCGGATCACGCTCACCGGCGAAAACCCGCTGGGCAATGCCGTCGAAATCGCTGCGCCGAACGAAACGTCCGACAGCAACCGCCGCGATTCCAGTCCTTCCGCTACTGCACGGCACCCGCTTCCCTTCGCCCGGCGCAGAGCGCCGGCGACACGTGAATTCCCATGCGACATAAAGCTTCTCCGCCTGATTGATCTAAAAATCGCCGCCCGACATGAATGCAATAGCGGGTTGATTTACCAATTGCCCGCCCACATCAGATTGATGATACCAGAGCCCGCTTCCCCTTGCGATGTCCCTACCCCCACCGCGCCAGCACGACCGGTGAACTCACCGCGAAAAATGACCGATGCCGCCATACGATTCGATATGTTGCGATTTGGAGTCACCGTCGCCGCGTTCGTCTCGCTGATGCTTACGTTGGCGCTGGTTGCTGATTGGCCGCTCAGCTATTTCCGATGGGATTCAATCGGCTATCAAATCGGTTCGGCAACCGGCACAGTCTGGATTGCCGATGGCGTCATGGTGGTCACACGGGAAAACTCTCTGGCCAGTCCCAAAGCGCTTCAGATGCATTTTCGAACGGATTCACCGAATCGTCTATTCGGCCACGTTGCGCTGTTCGACTACAACGCCCCCGAAAACCGTCACCTCCCGGCCATCTCCTGGCATTCCTTCCCTGAGTACGCTTTCATCGGGTTCCCAATCACCCTGTTGATCGCCCTGACCCTCCCTCTTCCGCTGCTTTGGCTCAAACTCCGCGGCCACTGGCAAATCGACCGCCGGCGTCGCCTTGGCCAATGCCTCCACTGCGGCTACTCCCTCACCGCCAATACCACCGGCGTCTGCCCCGAGTGCGGCATGCGGGTACCTGCGCTGAAAACCAATCAGTTGAAATCATAAATCATTAGTATGAAATATTTTACCGTTGGAATGGTTTCCTGAGGCGAACGCCAGATGGATACCGACTTTCTTTGGCGGCATATCTTTGGATGCTTTCATATTTCTGTCACGATTTCTCGCCGTCAACGCTTGAGCCATTTGATATAATCCCTAGCGCAGGGGAGTTGTAAGCCCTGCAATTTGTGAGGGTAGTAATGAGAAGATGCAATTTGCTCGGGGGCGCTGCCCTCGTGGTGGTGTTCTGGTTCTGTATTCCAGCCAAAGCTGGCGTAACGCTTGGCCAAACCGACACCTTCCAAACCCCCGACGCCCTTGGGTGGACGATCGGCATCAACAGCCCGTTGGTTCCCACTGTCATCAGCACTGGCGGCCCTCAGGGCGCAAATGATGGCTATCTCCAGGTCATCTCCACCGGCAGCGGAAAAGCCAACAGCAAGTTGGTCATGTTCAACCAGTCCCAATGGACCGGCAACTACATCGCCGCCGGCGTTACCCAGATCAACACCCAAATGGCCAACTTCGGCGCCAACCCTCTGTCCATGCGCGTGGCTTTCCAGGACAGCTTCGGAACCGAATACGCCTCCACTCTTGGCATCCCCCTCCCCGCCGACGGTCGATGGCGCGCCGTTACCTTCGACATGACTCCGTCCGCGTTCACCGTCATCCAGGGCACCAGTCCTATTGAGCAATCTCTGGCCGACGTCGGCCTCCTCCGCATTCTCTCCGCCGCCAACGGCCCCGCCTACATTGCCGACACGATCGCCGCCACCGTCGGCTTTGACAACATCACCGCGGTGCCGGAGCCAGCGCTACTCGCGCCGCTGCTCGCGACTGCTCTTCTCCGCAGAAAGCGTTTCGTTTCAAAATCATCGTGAGCGCGTCTTCGTGTTCACGAGAGTCAATCCTCGTCGAAAAACACCCCGCGCCGTTGTATAGCGGTAGCCCGCGCCGCCCCGGCTTCTCAGAGCGCGCATTGCCGCGCTCTGAGAAGCCGGG
>DAIRGS010000297.1:0-8550 GCA_036794395.1 Tepidisphaeraceae bacterium
CGACCCTGAGGCTCAGACCCGAAGGGGAAGGCCGTGCCACTTAAAAGCAATGGCGTGGAATCGAGCACGGTCATTTAGCGGGGTCCGGTGGGGGTGCGATCGGAATTGGCACATGTACAATTGCGTCCTATGACCGATGACGCGCGAAGCCGGGCGACTCCTCCGGAGACCTATGGGGCTCCGGTGGACGTTTCTCCGGGGCCGGATGCTGAAGATCGATGGTGGCGGCCTGGGTGGCAGGATATGTTGCGCGGGGTGGGGTGGCATTGGGTTTTGGTGTTGCCGGCGGCGGCGGTTGTGGGGTTTGGGGTATTCGTTTTGTTTCGGCCGCAATACTTTGGGATGTTCTGGTGGTTGGGGTTCAAAGGGATTATCTGGGCGTTGGCTATTCCGGCGGTGCTGATGGCGGATGTTGTCCGCCGGGCGACGGGGGCGCGGAAGGATCCGTTTTGCATCCATTGCGGGTATGCACTTACGGGGTTGGCGGCGGAAGGGCGATGCCCGGAGTGTGGGTCGAAGTATTCACGCCAACTGATTGAAGAGTATCGGCGGGATCCGGCGTGGTTTATTCAGAGATACAAAGCGCAGAAAGAGTTGCCGCCGCAGGATGTTCCGCTGCCGACACCGAATTTTGCGGGTAGGAAAAGAAGGCGATCGCGGGATGGGACTTGATGGGCAACCACGGAGACACGGAGACACGGAGGCGCGCTCGACGGTTTGGGGTGAGATTTGAGGTGTACACGGGAGGAATGATATTACGGATTTCGTGGATGCTGGGGGCGGGAAAAAGGGTAGAGCGAAGAATTTTTAACCGCAGATTGCGCAGATGCTCGCAGATAAAAGAAAGACCTGAATTCATCTGCACTGTTCACCGTTCAATTCTTCGCAGCTTACGCGGATTTTGCCGAGCTTGGATGAAACCACGGATAGCACGGATGCCACGGATGGGAAAAACGATTTTTCTGTATCCGTGATATCCGCTCGCAGCCCGTAATGCTGCGTGTCCAGCCGGTGGAAGTCCGGTCGCGGGAAATTGGTTGGTTGCCCGCGTAGTTATATTCGACGTCTCAGTGAGGTGACTCATGGGATGAAAGCTCGAAAGTAAAAGCCCTTGTCGATGAAGGGCAAGCAACTGTCCGGGCCGCAACATCAAGTGAACTCTGCAGCCTCGTTACACGTCCACGCGTGAATCGACTTGCGTGGGATTTCGGATGCCGAGCCGATACGGATATGGCGAAGGCGACATGGGCGGAACAGCCACAACCAAGGCCCGCCCAATCCGACGGGGTACGGGAGACGGCACGGCCAGAAGGACACGCGGAGTAAATCGGGGAATCCCTCGAACCTGGCCGCCTGCGGCAAAATAGCCGCTTGCGGCAAAGACCATCGGGATAATTCATAAACCCGATGGAGGGCCCGAGGGCCTCGGATGAGGCCATAGTAAGCATTGACCCGGCGGGACAACACAACCCGCTGGCGAGCCAAGGGCCTCTGGATCGGACTGTCCCGGCAGACACCCCATGAACCGTCCCACAGGACGGATTGCCCGCAAGGGCTACAGGGGCACAACGCCTGGACTTCTGGCCGCATATAAGCCGCCGGGCGTGTGCCCGGCGACGAAGGTTGCGGTCCAAGTCCGATTTGAAGCCGTACTGGGGAAAACCCGCCGTACGGAATTTTAGAGGGGGCGGAGGAAACACAGGCCCGGCAAGCGCGTCAACCCGGACGCTTAAAGGACATTGGGTATCCAGCTTCATCACGGTGCTGTGCGCCTCCGCTCTACTCGACGTAATCCGTGGTTTTATTTCTTCCATGCACAATTCAAGTTTGGCCTCAAACTTTCAAGCGCGATTCCGTGCCTTGTATGTTCAAAAACACAGTGAAATCGTGTTCAATCCAGCATGTCGCTCCGTGGTTGCACTTCTTTTTTTGGGTGGATGACGGGGGTTGGGAACTCCGCGCTTTATGACCTCCGCGCGCTCCGCGGCTCTGCGGTGAATCTGTATTTCCACGGCGCAACAAAAAAGCCGCTTCTGGTGGGAAGCGGCTTTTGGGTTTGGGTTGTTGCGTTGATCGTTTATCGTTTGGAGAACTGGAAGCGACGGCGGGCGCCGCGTTGGCCGTACTTTTTGCGTTCCTTCATGCGGCTGTCGCGGGTGAGGAAGCGGCTGCCGCGGAGGGGGACTTCGAGGGCCGTGTCGTACTTGGCGAGGGCTCGGCCGAGGCCCATGACGATCGCGCCGGCCTGACCGGTCGGGCCGCCGCCGGTGGCGTTGACGAAGATGTCCATCTTGCCGCCGGTGTTGGTGACTTCGAGGGGGCCGAAGATGGCTTTGCGGTCGCGTTCGTTGGTGAAATAGTCGTTGAGCTCGCGGCCGTTCACTTCGATCTTGCCGCTGCCCAGCGTAATGCGCACGCGGGCGACGGCGGACTTTCGACGTCCGACACCCCAGATGTACTGAGGCTTAGCCGGGGCGGCGGTGGGTGGAACGAGCGGGGCGGTTTCGGTGGATTGGTCAGCCATGTTTTCTACTTGCGATTTTTAATTTGCGATTTGCGATTGAAGATCCCGAGGGGATTTCAATCTCAAATTTCAGATCTCAAATTTCAAATCCTCTGTTACTTCGCGAGTTTCAGCTCTTTGGGTTGTTGTGCCGTGTGGGGATGATTGGCCTGGCGGTAGATCTTGAGCTTGCCGAGGATGTTGCGGCCCATCTTGCTCTTGGGGAGCATTCGGCGCACGGCCAACTCAACGACCTTTTCGGGGTGCAGCTCGTGCATCCGCTTGTACGAATAAAGGTGCCGGCCACCGGGATAGCGGGAGTAGGTGTCGTACTCTTTCACGTCGGCCTTGCGGCCGGTGATTTTGACTTTCGCCGCGTTGATCACGATGACAAAGTCGCCGGTATCCACGTGGGGCGTGTACGTTACTTTATGTTTGCCTTGCAGAATGAGCGAGATCCGAGAGGCAAGTCGGCCCAGAACCTGGTCCGTTGCGTCGATCACGTGCCAATTTGCAACCACTTCGCCCGGCTTGGGCATGTATGTACTCATTACCATCCTCGGTCACTTCGCTCGGGGCGCACATGCCCTTTGGCGGGAAGAACGGGGCATAGTATTGTTTGAGGGCGGGTTGTCAAGCGAGGATTGAAGCATCGGTTGTTCCGTTTAGGGGGGCCGCTCGGAAGGCATGCGCGTGAAACGTGAAGACGTGAAACGTGAGAAGGCAGGGCGACTTATTACGTTTCACGTCTTCACGTTTTACGGGCATCCATTCCCAGTGACTGAACGCCAGCGTCGAGTTCGATTTCCGCAACTTCGGGTTTCCCTGAACTCCTGCTACCACAAGCACTAAAAAAAATAAAGTTTTTTCACGATCCGGGCGTGTGCAACATTATGGGGCATTGCTATACTCCGCGCGTCGGGAGAGATTAGGCGATGGGATTTGAGGTTGTGGACATCCAACCAACCCCGAATCCCAACGCGATGAAGTTCGTGCTGAACCGCTCCATTGCGGACAACACCAGGAGCTTCTTCCATGCGGATGCGGCGGCGAATGATCCCCTGGCGGCAAGGCTTTTTACAATTCCGGGGGTGGCGAGCCTCCTGTTCCTGAACGACTTCATTACTGTCAATAAGCGGCCCGAAGTGAAATGGGCTCCAATCAAGCGAGCGGTTCAGAAAGCGCTTGCGGATTGAAATCGAAAATGTTGGGTTCGATAAAACTGTTTTTATGAATTGCACGTAGTACCGAGTGCGAAGTGTTTCTTCCCTCCTTACCCCGTAGGTCTCACCCACGCCTACGGGGTTTTTTCTGCGCTGGTTTTCGTAATCCCAATCCCAATCCCAATCCCAATCCCAATCCCAATCCTAATCCTAATCTCAACCTTGAGCCTCAAGCATTAAATAGGGGAAGACGGATCGGATTAAGATTGCGATTGAGATTGAGATTAAGATTAGGATCAGCATCCAATCGAAAACCGGTGCGTAGCCATCGAATAAGCCAAAGATGAGGCCGATTCTTTCACGTCGCGGCTTGTCGGTACCGGCCATTCAGGCATTCTTGAGTTCGCAGTCCGCACTCGGATTTACGTACCCGAATGTGGGCGCCACGGCGGGCGTGCCGCCAGCGCGGTACAACGTTGACCACAGCCGAATCAGGTTGGGCGAAGGGGAGGGGGTTTTTCGGGCATCTCGGGCCGCGTTGGAAAGTTGGGCCCATTTCGACTTGGGTTGGCTCGAAGCCAAGTCGTTCGAACCCTCTATCAAAGTCGGCGGAATGGTCGCGGTTGTTGGGCGAAGCCTGGGGTTGTGGTGGCTCCATGCTTGCCGTGTTGTTTACGTGATTGAAGAGGAGGACGATGCGAACGCGAGATTCGGTTTCGCGTACGGCACGTTGCCGGCCCATGCCGAGTCGGGGGAGGAGCGGTTTCTGATCGAGTGGGATAAACGCGAAGGCAGTGTCTGGTACGACCTTCTCGCTTTTTCAAAGCCTAATGGGTTGCTCGCTGGAATGGGCTATCCGTGGCTGCGGATATTGCAACGCCGGTTTGTTCGAGATTCCCAGGCCGCGATGATCAGGGCCGTTCGCTGAAGAGGATCCCGTACGCCAGCTCCCGCAACGAAACGTCGGCGCATAAGAATGTCGGCGGGTGGCAAAGGAGGGGGAAACGTGCCGAGGGGAACCGCTGGCGGATTAAGATTGAGATTAGGATTACGAAGTAAGAGAAAACCGCCGCATAGACATCTAACCCGGCAAAAGAGCTGATGGCGTGATGAATTCCCTCGCTGCGCCGATTATCTCCGCCGCCGCCCGAATACTCCCAGTCCCACGATCGACAACACCCCGATTGTTTCAGGCTCCGGTACCGCTATCAGAAAGTTCGGCCCGGCCACCGATGGCCTGAAGCTTTCTGGCGCAATGTCGATCTGATAACTTGCCGAGTCGGTTGGAGTCGATGAAAACGTCCCCATTTGAGGTGCAGTCACGCCAGGCGCGTTCACCTGCGCTGTCCAATTCGAGGCATACCCGGTTCCCATGTTGGCCGACTGAATCTCGTACGTCGCCGCGTCCAGCGTGATGGGGGAAGCCAGCGTGTGATACCGAAAACCGTCACCACCGGTATAGGCACCTCCATTCAGCGCCAGGATCGGGTCCGTTGACGCCACCAGCGCTGAAGCGCCGGGCACGGCCGTCCCGGACAAATGCCCGTTCTCGGCCGTTGTCCCCGCGTTGGGCGTTACCGCCGAATAGTAAATCGCCACAGGAAACGACTGAGTGCTTCCAATCGACGTGCCCAGAAAATCAAGCGCGCCCAGAGCCGTAACCGTGGTTGGCTGCGTCAGCGTGAAGGTGTATCCAATCGAAAAGTGCGCATTGTTTGCCGAATGGAACGAGTAACTTGCCATCGAAATCGCCTGGACATCAGCCCAGCTTGTCTGCGCCAATAGACCGATTCCGACCAGAATCCCCATCCAGCGCGATCCAGTAGCAGTGTGCATTTTGCTCCTCCGCAAGTTCGGTTTCCGGTGCTTTGCCGTCCTGCGAATGAGCAGGCGTTTCGTGACTCGTGACGCGGCGTTCTGCCTAAGACTCTCCGCGCGATTCCCATTTGCATTCAAATCTAACTTAAAAAAGTGCGCCATGGGCCAGACGCTTTCTCTGATCGAGTGGGACAAACGCGAAGGCAGCCGTCTGGTACGAGCTCCTCGCGTTTTCAAAGCCCAATGGGTTGCTGGCTGGAATGGGCTATCCGTGGCTGCGGATATTGCAACGCCGGTTTGTTCGAGATTCCCAGGCTGCGATGATCAGGGCCGTTGGCTGAAGAGCGATTCCCGCGTCAGTGCCCGGCAACGAAATATGTGCGCATAAAAAATGTCGGCGGGTGGCAAAGGAGGGGGGGAACCTTTACCGAGGGGAACCGCCGACGCCCGTAACATAGACGAATTGTAATGTTCTGTCAAAAACATTTTGGCGGATTAGAGGCCGTCGGCGTCCAAGCCGCTGCGGTCGGCAATTTTCTGCATAATTTGCTGGGGGATGTAGCCGGCGGGGAAAAGGATGGCGAGGCGACCGCCCCAGGCGATATTGATTCGCCCCGCCGGGTCGAGCCAGATGCGGGTGGGCTTGGCCACCGATGGAATGTTGTGGGTGAAGGTTGCTTCGAGCTTGAAGGGTTCGGCTTCGTGCGAGGTTCGGGCAATCCGCAGCACTCGCCCCGGCTGGTTGAATAGAAACAACCGGCCATCAGGCGCTTCGATAAGCGTTGCGGGTCCCACGCCGTTAGCAATATCGGGTAACGACCAGGTTGTGCGCTTGCCGTCGGGTTCGGTTATTCGAAGTTCCGTGAGGCCATCATAGATGACCGCGCCATCGTGCGTTTTGCACAGGGGTGCGTCTGCGGCGGGTTCGGTTGACGGTGCGGTTGAGGGCGGGGCGGTCGAGGGGCCGGGATCGGGCTGGCTTAAGAAGTCTTCTTCTTTCTCGATGGCCCGCCAGTCGGTTGCGGTGATGGCGTAGATCGCCCCGTTTTTCAGCGCGGGCCAGTTGTCCTTATCCCAGCCGACGGTCTCGGCGATCGCCAGTTGCCACACGGGCAGCCGGGGCGTCGGATCGGGGAGATGGGGGTCGATGATTAATGTGGGGCCCGCACCGGTGTGATCGTCGCCTTTGCGAAAGAGCCACCGGCCCATCTGGTCCATCCCCATGATTTGCGTGAAGGCCTGATCTTCCTTGCGAAGCAGGGTTGCCAGGCCGTTGCCGTAGAACAATCGAGGTCCGCGCACATCGTTGTTGACGGTCCATTGGTCGGCGACGACTTCAAACTTTGTTTCTTCCGGCTTGAGATCATTGACCAGCGCGGGGGAAAGAAGCTCGATGTAGTGGCCCGGGCGAACGCTGAGCCAGGCCGGGGCGATAGTCGTGGATTGGTCTTCAGACTCTGGGATGGAGACGCCTTGCTCGGCGTACAGCACCACGCCGCCATCGGATAGACGACTATTCAAGGTGAGCTCGCGCTTGCCCAGCAAGGTCATGCCGCTGAGGGTGGGCCGGTTCTTGTCCTTGAGCAACTGGCCGATCATCAGCTTGGCTTGCGGCGATTGGGTCTCGCCCAGTTTTTCCAGCAAGGGCCACGTGCGTGGACCGAAATTCGAAAGTTTCGTGTAAGCCGCCTTGCGAACGTCCTGATCGACATCGCTCAACTCGGATACCAGTTTTCGCACCGCCGGCTCATCTACATCGGGCGTATCGAGGGCAGTTGACTGAATTGTGATCGAGCCTTTTTCATCCGAGACGAATTGAAAAACGGTTCCATCCAGCAGCGGAACGAGATATGCAATTCGCTCGGGCCAGCCCTGATCGGGACCGAGCGGCGTCCATGTGCCTTTTACGTAGCGCACCGCGCCCCGGCTGCCGGTGCCGTGCTCCCATGGCATCCATGCCAGCAGGCCCTTGGAATCGCGCAGCACCTGCACTTTCCCGCCGAGCGATGGGCCAGTGGTGGCGTCTGCGCCCGCGACCAGTTGAAAATACGATTCCGTGATCGGCTGGCCGAAATGCAATACTGAGAGTCCCGACCCGCTGGGGACAACGACATCTTCGTCAACCGAAAACGCCCGATCCCATTGGAAATCCCGCGGCGTGGGAAGCTGGGCCTGGCCGTGCTCCCAGATGACTTCGTCTTTGTGATCGGCCGTCGGGCAGACAAGGTACGGCAGCCAGTTGCCCGAATCGGTTGGCATCCAATGCACGAACTCCACGCGCCGATCGATAATGTGGCTTTGCGGGTCGACGGCGTTCGGATCGATCGCCTCGTGCAGAACGCGATTGATGGGGGGAGCATCACTGCGCGTGATCCACAGATCGCCGCGAATACGACTCAGGTAAATCGGCTCGTTCAGGACAAGGCGCGCCGCCTGGCTCAGATCCAGAGGGGAGGCCAGTGGTTGAGTGGTGGGGAATGCCGGGTACGTGGTTCGCACCACGTCCATGTAGCTGGCATCCGGCTTCTTCGCTTCGGCCTTTGGTGTGACGGCTCGGGTCGCGGGAAGAGTTTCCGCCCGCTTTTGCTTGGCGGTGTTCTTCTGTTCTTCAGCCGGAGTCTGGTTTAGCGTGGTCTCGCGCGGCCGGTGGCTATACGAATGAAACGCTACTACGCCCGCCACCACCGCGAGCGCCAAGCCCACCATGATCCCGGCAGCCGCGACCGGTCCCCGTATGTTTCGTGACATCAGGCATTTTAATTTACCACAAAACTTTCTTCGATGATGCACTTTCTGTCTGGGGGGCTGAATTCGTCTCAATGCCGTCGAAGATGTTTCCGCCTGGTGGAAATCCCCGACCCGTCATGTTGTAGCGCAGCAAAGGATCTGATTTCGGAGAACCGTTCGAACATCAGATCGTTCGCCGCGCTCCAGGATGACAGGGCTGCGCCCCGAAATGACACGGCGATGGGTTAATGAAAACTAATAGGGTTTCACAACGCATGTTCGTCTAGATTTTGTTGCGCCCGAGGAAGCGCGCCTTCTTGCCCCCTCTCCCTCCGGGAG
>DAIRGS010000298.1:0-8550 GCA_036794395.1 Tepidisphaeraceae bacterium
AGAGAGCTCGTCGCGGGCTGAGGCTCAGGCTCGAAGAGAGATCGCAGAGAAAACACCAGAGGAATCGGATGTCTGAGCTGCCCAATTGCTCGACACGCGACATTGCGATTTTACGAGTAAGCTCTTGCTGCTTCTGAATTCTCTGCGCACTCGGCGTCTCCGCGGTGAGTAATCCGGGGTCGAACGCGCGTGGAGGATAACGGGTGGGGCGGTCTTGACCAATTTGAGTTGGGACGTGGAGGCCCATGCGAAACGCTACACTCGGCGAGCGCCAAAAACTGTAGCATTTTGTAGCAAAGTGTAGCATGGATCGCATTCTGGGGCGGACATATGTCTTAAGTGGTTTCAGAATAATCACTTAATTGATAGCATTATTATGATAAAATGAAGTATGATGCTACACCGGCGTGGCTCAACGCTACACTCGTCGCAGGCATATGCGTTTTTGGGCCAAAAACGGGGGTGGTTCCGGCGCATGCTACACAGGTGTAGCATTTCGTGTTGCATGGTCAGGGGTGCAGGGGGCAGCGGGCATTGCTTTTACGATCTTGAAAATCCAAAAGTCTCGGTTTCGCCGCGACTCGAAGAGGCGCGCTTTTCTGGTGGCGAAACAGAAAATCGCTCCTCTTCGAGTCGCGGCGAAACGAGGGGATTCCAAGGCTTTATCGCGTTTGAAACCGTGCAGGCGACGGGTGCGGTGGGCCGGGGGCGGGCTGCCTGCGCTGCTGCTCAATCGCTGAAAATCCCGATCGCCGCTGCTGCAAAGAGGATCCGTTGATGCCGGCCCATCATGGGGACCTCCAGGGTGAATATCAGGTGGGGGATCATACATTGGCGACGGGGCAATCCGTAGAAGAAAATTTTAGAGATTGGAGGGGCGATATGTGTCCTTTGTCCTTGGTCGGTGGTCATTAGATAGGGGTCGGAGATGAAATGGCCAAGAGTGAAAGCTCTTGGCAGTCCCTCTCCTAAACCGTCGCTGATGTCGCCCACGACACCCAACCCCACCCCAAAACCCAAGACGCGCAAATTGCGTGGAACGGGCTGCCGCTCCACGAAGGCGGTATCCGCGGGCCTCGCCCGGCCGGGCCACTCGCGTTCCCGCATCTTTTGGAACCGCAAGCGACGAAACTCCTCATTTGGAATGGCACAGAGTTTGGCGATCAGTAGTGTACAAGGTAACCTTGGCCATCGCGGGCACGGTCATCCGCAATAGTCTTCTCGCGCGGGAAATCCGCCATCGACGTGTCGCAAGGCTCGTCCCGGTGAAACCGTATGTCTCGGCTGCATCGGGATTATTGATAAATGGCGTGTATTGCCGATATTCAGTAATCGCTGCGACGTTGGCGTCCGGTGTGCCGAGTTCCAGCCGTAATTAATGCCGGAGTGAAGCCATCGGAGCTCTGCCCCTCAAAGCCGCTTCTCTCCTGCCGCACCTTACAAGCTGCGGTTACGAGCAACGCACGCTTCGTTCCCCTTACGAGTTCGGCACCGCAGACGGAGTCGGGAAGGTACCTCTAGCGGCCTTCGCTCAAGAACCACTGGACACGCGTTCCGCATGCATCATTGCGGTTGATGGAAGCAACGACACAGGTGAAACCATAGCCGGACTTCGATCGATCGGTGCGCCCGTCGTTTTAGTTTGCGGCAGCGACTCGCTTCAATGGTGGGAGCAAACGTCAGCGGGGCCCGCTTTTCGCGACTCAGTGCCGTGGGAAAATGTCTCCAACTTCTTCGCCGTACAGGCGTCCGAGTTTCATCCGCAAAGAATTTACCGAGCCAAGACCCGTGGCCGGTTCGATTCGTCGGACCAGCTCAAGTTCGTAGACATCGGACTTATGCCGCTTGTCGAAGGGGAAATCGGCGAGGCGATCGGCCGCCTGGTCGAACGAACCGTCCGCCAAATGCGGGATGACATCAACCTTCCACAAGTAACACCGGCGTTTGGCAAATGGCTTTTCCAGTGCGTTTTTTGGCTCATCGCCGGAAAGATTCTGAAGGACAAGGACGTTCCACGGTTTCGGAACGCTGAGCTTTCCGATCCACTCGATGTGTTCCGGCTCGTCAGTAGACACTACGACGCTGTTCCAATTCCCATTCCCATCGAGGGCGGACTCGACGCACTTCGCCGCGCTGCTGCAACCATTAAGGACTTTTCGCCGCTGAACAACATCACTACCGAGTCCCTCGCGTATGTCTACGAAAATACCCTGGTATCGAGGACGACGCGAGCGAAACTTGGAACCCACAGCACGCCGGCATGGCTGGTCGACTATGTCCTTTGGCGAATGACTCCTTGGATCGAGCAAATCGACCCGCATCTACGTCATGTATTCGAACCCGCCTCAGGGCATTCCGCGTTTCTCGTCGCCGCTCTGCGTACGCTCCGTGAGTTGCACCCGGGCGACATGAACGAGGCCGAGCGAATGCGCTACATGCGAAAGCGCATCCACGGCATTGAAATAGACGACTTCGCACGTGAGATCGGCCGGCTATCTCTCACGCTGGCGGACATCCCAAACCCCGACAACTGGGACTTGCGCGAGGGCGATATGCTCAAGGGTCGCGCACTAACTGAATTAGCCGGATCCGCAAACGTTCTTTTGGCGAATCCGCCTTTTGAAAGCATTTCTGCTGCCGAAGGTGCGGCGTACCGCCAGTCCAACGTCAAGCTGACCTACAAAAATAAGACCGCTGAGGTGCTATGTCGTTGCTTCCACGCGATGCCGCGTGACGGCGTGTTCGGCGTTGTTGTGCCGCAGAGTATACTAATTAACAAAAGTGCGAAGCAGATTCGCAACGATCTCCTCTGGGGTTTTGAGATCAGCGAGATATGCTTATTTCCCGATAAAGTTTTTCAGTTCTCGGACGTAGAATCCGCACTGCTGATCGGGCAAAAGCGAAAACCCACAACGTCAAGTCTCGTGCGTTACCGACGTGTGCGCGAACGCGGGATGGAGGCATTTCGGCTACGCTCCGAAGCAACTTTCGAGAAGCTCACGGTGCAGTCGTCGTTCCTATTCCGCACAGATTACGTACTGCGTGTCCCGGAATTGGAAGATATATGGGGCGCGCTCGCGCAACTCCCCCACCTCGGAAGTGTCGCGGATATTGGAAGGGGGTTGGAGTATAAGCCCGACGGCGAGTGCCCGGCGGGAGAACTCACTATTTCGGATGAACGTTTTAACAAAGCCGTACGCGGATTCGACGTTTTGGATGGAGAACTAGAAGTACAGATTCACGGTCTCCCAGCCCTTCGGTGGATTAGCATATCGAAGCGGGTACTTCGAAGGCGAGGGACCGGAGCGGTTACAGGCAAGCCACAGGTGCTTTGGAACGCCGCGCCCGTTAATCGAGGTCCTTGGCGGCTAAAAGCACTTATTGACCGCAAGGGACGTGCAATTACCGGGCAATTCCTGAGCGTACGTCCAAAGCACACTTGTTCACTTGAATACCTTTGGGCCATCTGCAATTCTCCGATAGCAAATGCGTATGCGTACGCCCATTTGGGCAAGCGTCACAATTTGGTGGTGCATATGCGTCGTATTCCAATACCGGACATTTCGACGTCTCAAGTACTTGAGGTTAGCACTGCCGTGAAAGAGTATTTTGCCGGCCCAAGTCGACAAAAATTGCTAAGTGTTGATTCCACAGTTCTGCGCCTCTACGACCTTTCTCCCCGGCATGAACGGCAGTTATTGGAGCTGTTTCGAGGCTTCCCGCGTAAGGGCCTCCCGTTTGACTTCGGGGATTATTTCCCGCTCGATGCCGCGCCCACCGGGCGGCTCGCCGATTCAGCTCATATGTTCGACACAGACGGTTTGGTTTTGAAACGACTGCCGAGTTGGTGGGCCGAGACGAACCGTAGGCGTGTGGAACTCATCGATAAGCAACTTCAGGGCAGTCTCACGGCGGTGGAGGAATCCGAGCTTGAACGGATCGAGCGGCGCATGGACAAGGCACTGAACGAGGTCGCTCCTCTCCCGCCCATGCCTGAAGGTAACGGCGCTCGGTCGAGCAATGGATCGGAGAGGCCCGAGCACCGCGGGGGACGAGGGGCATGATATTCACCTATGCGCCGACCGCCCATCGACGTCGCCATGGGCCGAGGGGGTATGTCGACTACCGCTCATTCAAGGAGTGGTTGCGCGACGAATTCCGTTTCACGTGCGCTTACTGTCTTTGTCGCGAGTGTTGGTTTCCGTCGCCAGCAGACGCGTTCAGCACGGATCACGTGATCCCTCAATCGGCCGACGAATCGCGCATCCGTGATTACGACAATCTTGTTTACGCATGTACCCGCTGCAACGCCCGGAAGCAGAATGCCCGAGGCCTACCAGACCCATGCTCAACTGCTTTCGGCACCCTCCTGCTAGTCAATGCCGACGGAACGGTCGTGTCAAAACACCGCGACGGCTTACGGATTATACGAGTCCTTAAACTGGATGACCCAGGGCTTGTTGAGTATCGGAACAGAATGTTGACGCTCTTCGCAGGCAGTTCGTCTGGAACTCGCTGGTTCGGGTTTCCCGACGACTTGCCAGATCTCCGTCTGCTCCGTCCCCCTCGTGGAAACTCGCGACAATCCGGCGTCGAGGATAGCTGGTTCGTAAAGCGCGAGCGTGGAACGCTCCCGGATATATATTAGACGGAGACCGTCGAAGGGAACCGAAGCACCTGCCGTCGCGACTCCGAATCGACCACAAGCGATCGACAACTATTTGGTAGCAACCTGCGAGGTAGGGATCCTCTCGCGTGAACCGTTTTCGCCATAGCCCGACGGAAGGCCCGGCAGCTTAAGCCGCAATTCGCCGGGCATGGGAGCTGGCTGGGAATTACTCGGAGCCAGGAGCGAGTTTGCCTGCCGGCTTCCCGCATGGCATCCCCGTGCAGGGGAGCTAAATGAGAAGGAAGTGAGGCTGGCCGCCCCTTCACATTCGCATTCCACGTCCACTTGTCTCCAAGTCAATCATTGAAGGTAACCTCAGCTCATTAGTCCACCGGTCGTTGCGGCGGGCAATGTGACGAACGCCATCAAATCGTCTCCGGCACAACGAACGGGTGGCGGTACTCGCGGGTGAGGAGGGCGTTGGCGGTTGCGTTGGGGCCGAAGTTTTCGGCTTGGGGATCGAACTGGAGGCGGGGGCCGGATTGGTAGGCGGTTTCCATCAGGTTCAGCGCGTTGTCGGCGAGGTGTTGCTCGAAGCGGCCGAAGGCTTCGGCGAAATCGATCTTCTCGGCGGGGATTGGGGCGGTGGCGGCAAAGGGGTGGGGGGGGCCGGTGCGGTAGGAGATGTTGGCCAGGTGGCACATGGCGCTGGAGAGATGGCCTTCGAGGACGGGGCACTTGAGATCGGATTGCTTGCGGGTGCGGACTGCGTCGATGAAGTTGGAAAAATGGTTGCCGCCGCCGTGGAAGGTTTTGACTTGTTTGCCATTGGCGTCGAAGGCGACGACGGCTCGTGAGTCTTCGTTTGCAAAGGCGACGAAGCCGTCGGTGCCGTAGATGATGTTGCCGACCATCAGGCCGGAGGCCGGCGGGGTTTTGAGGCCGCGGACTTCGAAGAGAACGTGGGCGCTGGGGTATTCGAAGAAGGCGAGCTGTGTGTTGGGGGTTTGGCCATCATCTTCGTAGCCGAAGCGGCCGCCAACGGAAATGACTGATTCAGGGAGGGCTTGGTTGAGGGCCCAGCGGGCGATGTCCATCTGGTGGATGCCCTGGTTTCCGATATCGCCGTTGCCGTAGTCCCAGTTCCAATGCCAGTTGTAGTGAAAGCGGTTTTTGTTGAACGGGCGGAGCGGGGCGGGGCCTTGCCAGAGGTCGTAATCGACGCCGGGCGGAACTTGGGTGTCGGGAAAATGGCCGATGCTGGGTCGCGGCTTGTAGCAGAGGCCGCGGGCGAGGCGCACTTTTCCGATGCCGCCATCATGAATGTATTGGATGCCCTGGATATGGGCGGGATTGGAGCGGGATTGGGTGCCGGCCTGGCAGATGCGGTTGAACTTGAGCCGGGCCTGTTCGAGCCGGCGGCCCTCGGTCAGTTCGTGGCTGACGGGTTTCTCGACGTATACATCTTTGCCGGCCTGCATCGCCCAGATCGCGGCCAGCGTGTGCCAGTGATTCGGCACGGCAATCGAGACGGCATCGACGGATTTATCTTCGAGCAGTTTGCGAATGTCGGCGTATTGAGTGGCTTTGGGTCGGCCGCGGCTTTGCAAGGATCTTTGAGCCGGGCCGAACGTGCTTTGGTCGATATCGCATAATGCGACGATCTGAACACGATCATCGAAGGTGTAAGAATCGAGATGATCTTTGCCGCGGCCATGCAGGCCGATGATGGCGACGCCGACGCGGTCGTTGGGAGATGGACGCGTGGCCGGCGGCGTTGGGGGATCGGCTTCGGTGGCAGCTTGGGATTTTTGTGCGGCGGCCAGACCCGCGGCGGCGACCGCGAGCGTGTGTTCCAAGAAAGAACGGCGGGTGAATTGCGACATGGGCTGTTCCTTGAATGTGGATCAGATCATCTTCGCAATGGGTGCGAGGTTCAAATTATCTGTGGGCGGAGAGATGCGAAGCGCTCGCACAGTAGCCCTCCCGTGTCGCCCGCGAATACGGACGATCAGTGCTGTCTGATCAGGAGGGATTTTCCCGCGTCCGGCACCAACAGTTGGAACCCCCGGTCGGTTTCCGTGAAAAGACCGCTGAACGATAACTCATATCGCTGCGAAGGGCCGTGCGCGAAATCCCACACGTGAATTGCGAAGCTCGTCTTCAGATCAAACAGTGGCGTATTAGACCGGAACAGCACCCGCGACGAGTGCTGACAATCCCAGGAGACATACCCAGATTCGGTGTACGGCAGATGGCATTCATGCAGCGCGTGCATCTGCTCATCTGTCACCACGGCTAACGACTCCAAAGATCCGTCAACCACCGCAACGCCCGTATAAAGCAACCTGAGGGATTTGTCCGGTGCCCGACTCATGCCGTCGAACCCCGTGCTGAATTCGACGCCGCGGTTCACATGCCGAAGTTCGGATTTGTAACGCTTCACTGCGCCGGTGGGAAGGGGGAAGATCAATCCGTCGCCGTACACGTAGTCCAAATCGTCTACGAACGAGAAGTGGGAGAATTGCTCCGCGCCCATGCGCGTCAGCCCGGCAAGAAGCATGGCCGGATCTGCAAGTGTACGCTCGGCGTCGCTCAGGCAATCGTGTACGCGCCGCGTTGAATCCGCGAACATCAACCATCTGCCGCTGGTGCTCGATATAAACTTCGCCGACGGCAAGAGCCGGCGGATGGGCTGGCCCTCTCTGGACTTGATGTCGTAAAGGATTTTGTCTCGCTTCAGGTTGAGAACAGGGGCCGGCGCCTTCAGCAGCCGGACAACGCCGAGCATTTCTCGCGCGGATCCGAACGGACCGGCCTCTGCGAAGCGCGCCAGATCGATGATTCGTTCCGCACGGATCGTCCCGCGCTCGGACTTTTCAAGAGAATAGATGACCAGATATTGATGAACGTCGTCCCATCCCTGCTGCCCGTCCCTGGTCCATGCAGTCGACAATTCAACGTCCACCTCATTGCCGTCGAGTGCAATGTCGTCCACCTGTATCAGGCGTGTGATCCGAACATCGGCACGAGCCAGGATGGGCAAAATCACACCCAGCCAAGCCACCAACCCGACGCGATAGAAGCGAAGGCCGAGTCTCGGAAACGGCCAGGCGCATTTCGGAATGCTTGTGCACCTCATGATCAGCCGCCCGAATCATAAACCGGTGGGGACGGAACGCGGCATGCACAAAATAGCCCGTGATCAGTATCGGCACGGCACCTTCTGCCGCGATGCCTCCGTCCAGCCTTACATCTCGTAGCCCTGCTCCACCCAATAGATCCAATCCCCCACGGCTTGTCGCGTATCGCGATCGGCATCCTTGCCAACTTTTAACTGGGCCAGAGGCACGGCCAGACCGTCCTTTTCCCAGCGGATTAAAACGAACATTTCATGCTCGCATTCCGACCCCGGCGGCATTCCAATGACCTCGACCTCGTCCCCAACTTTTAACGGCGAGATCGCCCGCTTGACGGCGCAGCGCGCAGTGAAGGAAAAATGCAGTTCGTTCTCAAGGTAGCAATACCACCCCATCGCCCGCTCACCGGAGTCGTAACAATCGACGATGATCTCCATCACAATCCGGTTCTCGCGCGATTTGTTCTTGCCCGTGGCCATTGGTGTTTTTCCGTGCGAATCAATATCTTTTAGCCGGGTGGTCTTGTCGAGAATTTACTTATGGTATCGCGGGCTAAATTCCTGGCAACCGTTGCGCTCGGGACGCGCGTGCCAATTAATACGGATCTGATTCGAATCGCGCGCACAGTTTGGGGCAAAAACGTTTGTACGGGTTCGCGACCCCTGCTGATCATTTCTGCAACGCGCATTTCACCTGGCATCGCACACGAGATATAGAACAAGAATTAAGAGAAGACGACGAAGATATGGGAGATGTGCTGGCGCTGGAAGTTGTGGCGTGCCCGCTTCACGTTTGGAGTAC
>DAIRGS010000299.1:0-8508 GCA_036794395.1 Tepidisphaeraceae bacterium
TTCTCCCTCCACCGGTACTCCGGGGGAGGGTAGGGAGGGGGTTCTTTCGAACGATTCTCCCAGCCAAGACTACTCGTCGGAACCAATCGCCCGCCCTCAATCCAATTTCACCCGCGAAACCTACTGCGATGCAGTCCAACGCGTCATCGATTACATCGCCGCGGGCGATGTGTTTCAGGTCAATCTTTCCCAACGGTTCACCGTTGAATGCTCGGACGCACCCGCCGCAATTTACGACCGCCTGACAGCACAAACCCCCGCGTGGTACGGCGCGTTGCTGGATTTCGGCCACCACGCCCTGGTCTGCAATTCGCCCGAATTGTTCCTCAAAGTCGACACCAACCATCGAATCATCACCCGCCCCATCAAAGGCACCCGCCCCCTTGGGCCGGGAATGGAGGCTTTGCTTCGAGACAGCAACAAGGATCAGGCAGAGCTGAACATGATCGTTGATCTGGAGCGAAACGATCTCGGCCGCGTCTGCGAGATCGGAAGCGTAAAAGTCTCGGAACCACGCACCATCGAAGCCCACCCCACGGTCTATCACGGCGCAGCAACAATCGAAGGAAAACTTCGAGAAGACGTCTCGTTCTCAGATTTGCTCCGCGCCACGTTTCCAGGCGGAAGCGTCACCGGAGCCCCCAAGATTCGCGCCATGCAGATCATCGAAGAACTGGAACCCATCCGCCGCGGCCCCTATTGCGGCGCGATCGGATACATCGCCCCGGGTGGTCAGATAGAGTTCAACGTAGCGATCCGAACCATGATCCTCAAGAACGCGCGAGCCTACATTTCCGTCGGAGGCGGAATCGTCGCCGATTCCCAAGCCGATGCCGAGTACGAGGAAACACTCGTAAAGGCACGCGCAATGTTCTCCGCCCTCGGCGCCGCACGATAGGATTGGTAACCCCCCGCAATCGGGTGGGTGTAACTCTTTTTTCTCGTGAGTTCCAAACCGACGGTGGTGGGGCGGACATTCCTGTCTGCCTCGAATCGGTGAGTGGGGGCATTCCTGCCCCTTGGTGGGGCGGACATTCCTGTCTGCCTCGAATCGGTGAGTGGGGGCATTCCTGCCCCCCGAACCGATTCGAAATCCCTCCCAATCAGATTTCGCCACAATTAAGAGCTATACCCCAATCGGATCCACTAAACGTCGCGCGCATGAAATTACCCTCCCGTCGTATACGATAACCCCCATGCCACAAGTCTGGTTCAACGGGCAATTCATCGACGAATCCGATGCTCACGTCTCGATCCGAGACGCCGGACTCCTCCACGGCGCGGGCGTCTTCACCACCATGCGCAGCTACGGTGGCAACGTCTTCCGCATCGCGGACCATCTGGCCCGCCTGCGCGCCTCCTGCGAAGCCCTGTTCATCCCCCTGAACTACAAAGACGAAGTCCTCACCCACGCCTGCGTCGAGCTGCTCGGACGCAACACCCTCCTCGATGCCCGCCTCCGCTTAACCATCACCCGCGGCGCCGTTTCCCAGGACCCCCTCCACGGCATGCGCGTCGAACCCAACGTCTTCCTCACCGCCGCAATCCTTGAACCCTACCCCCCCGAATATTACCTCAAAGGCCTGACGGCGATTCTGCTCGACGAGCAGAAGCTCAATCCCTACGACATCCAGGCGGGGCATAAGACGCTTAATTATTTTTCAAGGCTAGCCGCGTTGCGTGAGGCTAATCGGCGCGGGGGTGGCGAGGCACTGTGGTTCAACGTGAATAACTATCTTCAATCTGGGAGCATCAGCAATGTGTTCATAGTGGAAGCAGGCAAATTGGTGACCCCCCCCAGCGCGGTCGAACTGCGAGAACAATCAATCGCCCGCGACACCCCCTACTCCAAAAGCAACGTCCTCCCTGGCGTCACCCGCGGCGTCGTCATCGAACTCGCCAAGCAGATTGGAATCGAAACCCAAATCGCCGGCGTCGACGTCAACCGCCTTCTGGGCGCCGACGAAGTATTCCTCACCAACAGCATCATGGGCGTCATGCCCGTGTGTAGATTGGAACGAAAAGCCGTGGGGAATGAGAAACCGGGCGAACTGACAGGAAAGATCGCGGGAGCTTATGCGGAGATGGTTGCAGGGGAGCGGGAATAAATGATAGCGGCAATCTTTTTGTCCGTGCAATCGATGTCAGAGGCCCCTCATGCTGGAGAAATGGCTTTTGACTGAATCGGTGATCCACACTCGGGGCAGATACCGGTCACGTTGGCAGTAAGGTTGTATTCGCAAATGGGGCACTTCCCTTGCCGAACCCGAGATAGGGTGCGGCGCCGGCAGAATATCGCGAGGATTCCGCTTCCCGCGCAGCAGAACCAGAAGGGGATTGTGACGTCAAAATCTAAGTATGCTGAATCGCGCGCATGCCGAAGGTCGAATCCCAGATAATCGGTGAACAATCCTGTCCACTCGTGATCATCCGACCTTCCCATAATGCGCTGGTGTCGACGACTGTCGAAATACAGCCCGGCGGGCTGGTCTTCGAGGAGCGACGCGCTGGGATGTGTGCTGATCAGCAAATTGAATTGGCCCCAATCTATGACAACTCGATATACAGAGCCATCATTCCTCTCCCAGATTATTCTATCCTCACTGAACGTACTCCGAATCCAAAACGCGATCACGACGAAACATGCGAGCGACAATAGAATGGTGGCAATATTCAGAATGTGTCGGCGCATGAAATCAAATCGAAGAAAGACCGGGTTTTCCGCATTTTCCCTCACCCCGAGCATCCCCCGGAGGGAAGGGGAGAAAGAGCGGCACGACCGAGCGTCGGCAACCTACTCCAACTCCGCCTTAAAACACGCCCTCCCCGGCCCGCAATCATGCGGATGGGCAAGGTTGTCATCAGCGCCCGACGTCGACATCGTCTGAAGGCACCAGTAGGAAGCAGTCGATGAATCCCCAGTCCGCCAATCTTCCCCCGTGCTCGTATAAGTCCCAAAGAAAGTCTTAGTCCGCAGCATGCGACATACCGTCGGCGCCACGCTCTCATCCGACGTAACAGGAAGTTCGTAACTCATGCCCGCCCTCCCTGCGCCGCCAAAATCGTCCGGCGGATAATCACTTCAAACAACCCAAGCTTATACCGGTTCTCCGATAACGGATCAGCACTGGCAATCGCATTCTTCGCCGCTTCACGAGCCAATGCCTCATCGATCTTCTTACCCACAAGAACCGATTCCGCCTCCTTCGCCCGATGCGGAACCGGAGACGCCGCCCCAAGAACAATCGACGCCTTCTTGCACGTCTCCCCATCCATTTCCAGCACCGCCACAACCTCCGCGATCGGCCAGTCCTGCGATTCTTTCTCACCCTGCTTCGTATACGCCGCCCGCGTGCCCGGCGCGGGCACCGGAACCTTAATGGCAGTGATCATTTCATCAGCCGCCAATACGTTTTCGCGATGCACATCCACGTCCGGCAGTTGGAAGAACTGCTCGGCGAGGATCTCGCGCTTCCCCTTGGGGCTTGTCAGCTCCAGCGTCGCGCCATACGCCACCAGGGGCGTCGCCGCCGCCGATGGATGAACGATCGCGCACGGATCGTTATTGAAAATCGCGTGATACTGGTTCTCCCCGCGTTGGGCGTAGCAGATATCCCCGCCCTTTTTCTTGCAGTGGAATTGCTCGTTGCGGAAATACCAGCAACGCGGCCGCTGTACGAGGTTGCCGCCCAGCGAGGCCATGTTGCGAATCTGCGGCGTGGCGGCATTGCCTGCTGCATCGGCCAGGGCGACATACCGCGAGCGCACCAGCGGATGGGCATCGAGTTGTGCGAGCGTAACCAGCGGGCCCAGTTTGAGGCCCGTCCGTTCATCGTGCTCGACCTTATCGAGCCCAACGATGTTCCTGATGTTCACCAGTCGCTTGGGTTCAACCAGGTGCTCCTTCATTAAATCAAGGAGATCCACACCGCCCGCTTTGAGGACGACACCCTCGCCAAGCTGAGCGACGGCTTGATCGACGGAAGTTGCTTCGGTCCATTCGAAGGCGTTCATGATCGTGCGCTCCTGACGTTGTTGGTGGAAGCGAGAGCCGCGAGAACGCGGGCCGGAGTCATGGGGATTTCACGGATGCGCGCCCCCGTCGCATTGTAAACCGCATTGGCCACAGCCGCCGCCGTCGCGACAGTGCAAGGCTCGCCAATGCCCGCGGCATCTGTGGAGCTGCGCCCCCAGTATTCCTCGATCAGATATGTTTCAATCTTCGGCACTTCCAGCGAGCCGACGATCTTGTACTGCTCGAGATTGGTGTTAATCATCCGCCCCGTGCGGTGATTGATGATGCGGTCTTCATACAGGGCGTAACTGATGCCCTGAATAACGCCGCCATTGATCTGGCTCTCCAAAAGCAGCGGATTGATCGGCCGGCCACAATCGTGGACGGCAACCACGCGCTCAACCTTCACCTGACCCGTCTCGGTATCCACCGCCACCTGGGCAAACTGCACGCCGCCGGTTGCGCCCGGAACATTCTTGCCCTGGGCATCTTTATACTCATCGCGACGCCGCGCCCGAGCCCCGACTTCCTCCGTCTGCATCTTCCCGCACGCAGCCCGGAAGCTGATCGCCTTTTCAGGATGGGACTTGGCGAAAACCTTCCCATCGACAATCGTCAGGTCATCGACCGTCGCGCCAAGGGTCTGCGCGATTTCCTTGAAAAGTTCCTGCTTCGCCTTAAACGCCGCCTCGCGCGCAGGCGGCGTAATCGAGTTCGTCGTCACCGATCCACCCGAAGACGGCCCCGCGGGAAAGTTCGTATCCCCCACGCGGATCGTAATATCCGAAGGCTTAAGGCCCAGCTCCTCAGCAACCACCTGGGCCAGCACGGTCTTAATGCCCGTCCCAATATCCTGCACCCCCGACATCAACTGAACCGATCCGTCTCGCATGATCTTCACCTCGCAGTTCGAATCCCGGCTCGTAAACCGATACCAGATCGACTGCGCCACCCCGATGCCCCGCTTGATCGGCCCCGTATCAGATCCCGCGGGCTTGCGATTGGCCCAGCCGATCTTCTCCGCACCGACTTTGCGTTCTTCCCGGTGCGCATCGCTACGATCCAGCCCAACGTCAATCTTCTCGCGAAGGGCCAGCGGGTCCATGCCGAGCTTCTCCGCCAACTCATCAATCGCCTGCTCAAATCCAAAAGCGCCCTGCGGATGCCCCGGCGCTCGAAACGAAGCCGCCGGCCCCGCATGCGTGAATACGTCGTATTCTTCAGTGAGAATGTTGGGGCACTTATAGAGCCCCCGAGCCGGCCCGCCCGACCCCGCACCCGTGCCAACCCCTCCGGTACCATGGCTGACCAGGTGGATTGCCGTCAGCGTGCCGTCTTTCTTCGCCCCAATGCGAAGCTTCTGAATCGAGTTCGGACGATTACCCACCGAAAGATGCTCATCCTTCCGGCTCAGCATCAACTTCACCGGCGCCTGCGCCTTCTTCGATAGATAAGTCGCCAGCACCCCGAAGTTCCCCGCCCCAAACTTCGCGCCAAATCCACCCCCCATGAATTCGGTAATCACCCGAACCTTGCTCTTGGCGATCTCAAACACCGCCGAAAGCTCATCGCGCACACTTGAGGTGCCCTGCGTCGATGCCCAAACCGTCAGCATGTCCGGCTTAAAATCCGCAACCACTCCATGCGTCTCCAGCGCCGAATGCGTCTGAACCTGCGTGCGGTACTCCGATTCGATGAGGACATCGGCGTCTTTCAGGGCTTTGTTGATTTCGTCGGTCGTAAGCGACCGGGTAGTCGCGCGGGGATCCTTGGGAGCCGGGTCGGCCACCCGCGTTCCCTGCAACGAAGGCCCGCGGACGTTGCCATTTTGTTTGACGTTGGCCGGCCCACCACCGCCACCCGCCGTGCCGGCTTGAACAGCCTGGCCTTCAAATACAACCGGCGCACCCGGTTGCATGGCCTTTTCGACATCAGTAACAAAAGGCTGCTGATCGTATTCAATCTTGATTAGCCGGGCGGCTTCCTCCGCCCCTTCCAGGCTCGTCGCAGCGATCGCCCCAATCGGCTGGCCCGCAAAGCGAATGCGCGGGTACTTATCGTCCTTCTCGCTCGCCATCTGCGCAACGCCAAACACCTTCGTCAGAATGTGAATGGCCTTAACGCCCGGGTACTTCTCCGCCACCGACGTATCAATCGATCGAATAATCGCACTCGGGTGCGGCGAAGTAATCATCATCCCAAAAAGCATCCCCGGCAGATTGATGTCCGCCGTGTACTTCGCAGCCCCCGTCACCTTCAGCTTGCCGTCTACCCGCGCCGTCCGCTTCCCAATCGATTTGAGTTCTGAATTGGGCGCCAGCACAGGCGGCTCATCAACGCCCACCAGTCGCGCCGCCTTATGCAGCGTCGCCCCGGGAATGCCAATCGGCATGTCAACCGACTTCGTCGGCCCTTGCCCCTGCCCCCCCTGCCCCGGTGGCGTCGCTTGCGCGGCGCGAGGAGTCTGCGCTCCGCCATTCTGGGCGGCAGCCGGACCTGGCTTCGGATTCTGTTGTGGCGCGGTTTTTGTTGTTTCATCAGGCATGGATCACGCTCCCTTCTGTCCACTCATGCTCTTGGCCGCGGCAAGCGTGGCATCAAAGACTTTTGGATAAGTGCCGCACCGGCAAATATTGCCCCGAACCGCATGACGCACATCCGCTTCCGATGGATTCGGATTCCGATCCAGCAACGCCGCACAGCTCATCACCATGCCCGGCGTGCAGAACCCGCACTGAAGCGCATCATGCTCCACAAACGCCTCCTGCACCGGATGCAACTTATCCCCCTGCGCCAGACCCTCAATCGTCTTGATCTGCCGCTTGCCCACATCAATCGCCAGCGTCATGCACGAACAAACCGGCATCCCATCCAGATGCACCGTACACGCCGAACAAGCCCCGCGATCGCAAACCACCTTGGTCCCCGTCATGTCCAGATGATCGCGCAACACATGCGCCAGCGTCATCCGTGGCTCAACGGTAATGGGATGGGATTTGCCATTGATATTCAGCGTGAGCTGAACCGCCCCAGGCCCAACAACCTTCCCCTCCGACGCCTTGGCCTGCGCCTCCGCCATCCCCGCCAAAGCCCCATCCAACAACACCGACGACGCGGCCGATACACCCGCGCCTCTCAAAAATCCGCGACGCGATAACCCGCTCCGCGAAATATCCGGTTTGTCAGGATCCAAATGATTGCCCATGAGCGCCTCCGTTGCCAGTTTGAAGCAGAGATGTCTTTACCAAATTCGTTTAGCGGCCCCGCTCGCGGGGCGTTAAAGGTTATCTAAACCCAAACCATTTTCACAAAAACCTCCGACTTTCCCACCCAAAGTAACTTCCGCCACAACCCCTTCACTTCTCCTCTCCCTCCGTGACTTCCTCTGTGCCCTCGGTGGTTAATCGTATTTTTTCTTCTTCGTGTCTCCGCGGTTGCACCAACATTCGTATCCGTGTCATCCGTGCAATCCGTGGTTCAATCTTTTTTCATCGAATTTCATCTGTGTCCATCCATGTTCATCTGTGGCGATGACTCTTCTCCATTCGAGCGCGCCTCCGTGTCTCTCTTCGAGCCTGAGCCTCAGAGCCGAAGGCCGTGCCTCCGTGGTTGCATCTCCTCTTCCATCCGTCCCCGCCGCGAAGCCCGCACCTGAATAATCTCCCCCAAAATACTGATCGCAATTTCCTCAGGCGTCTCCGCCCCAATATCCAGCCCAATCGGGTTCTTCACCCGTTCCAACATCGCATCCGTAATCCCCTCCGCCCGCAACCCATCATACACCGCATCCCGTTTCTTCTTGCTCCCGATCATCCCAATGTAAGCCGCCCGGCTGTTGATCACCCTTTTCAGCGCACTGGCATCCGTGGTAAATCCCTTGCTCACCAGCGCAACATACGTCCGCTCGTCCGGCTCCGGCAACCCTTCAAATTCCGCCGACAAATGCAGCACCCGCTCCACATTCGGAAACCCAAAATCCTCCGGGTTGGCGTATTCCTCCCGATCGTCCGCAACCACAATCGAAAAATCCATCACCGACGCCACCCGCGCCAGCGCCCGCCCGCAATGCCCGCCCCCTACAATCAGCAACCGATCAGCAGGCATAACCACCTCAAGAAAAACCTCCGCCCGTCCCCCGCACACCGCTCCAAACGCGTCCTCATCTGTAAACTTCGGATTAAACGAATAAGACTTGGTCACCGACACCCCCGCCGCCATCGCCGCGATCGAATCCCGGATCACGATCAACTCAAACAACCCCCCGCCAATCGACCCCCGCGTCGTCCGATCCGGATGAATAATCATCTTCGCCCCCGTCCGCCGCGGCACCGACCCGCTCTCCCGAACCACCGTCGCCACCACCACCGGCCGCCGAGCCCTCAGCTCCGCCGCCACGTCCCCAAACGCATTGTTCATCGAATGTCGCAAACCGCCCTGCCACAAATCCCACCACACGACAACCGATCATTCCGCCAACCCCCAAGCCTACCCCC
>DAIRGS010000300.1:0-8503 GCA_036794395.1 Tepidisphaeraceae bacterium
CGGCGCACAGGCGGTGATGAAAGGAAAATGTGTATAACGGTGAGGCTGGAAGCCCGTGCGTGGAATTGTTCGACTCCAAATGCTTTGAGTTGCCGGTTCTCCAATTCCGAACAACGCCAGCACGGGCTGGAAGCCCGAGTCACATTGTGGGCTCATCTATTGTTCGTATCCGCCGCCGTAAACATTGCCCGATGAATCGGCGTCGGATACGGAACATCCGGCCCCTTTACATCCAACCACAGAATCTGATTCAGCTCGTCTTCCGGTGCTCTATCAAATTCCTTGAAGTTCATCCGGCTGGACTGCGCCGCACGCGGCGAACGCGCAGTGTTCTTAGCCAACATATCGATCGTTGGCGTCTTGGCCGTGAAGGCTACCAACTGCGTCTCCTTGGCGAAGCAGTTGAACATAGGCGTAGCGCCCGCGTCGTACTGCGTGAGCGGCGGCAGCCCCAGGATCAGCTCCATCGTGCGGATCATGCTTGCCGTGGTGTAGAGCGTGGAGTCCACCTCCCCGCGTTTGCACCAGGGGCTGATGACCAGGCCGGCGGTACGGTGGGCATCCACATGATCGGGGCCGTTCTGCGCATCGTCTTCAATGATGAAGATCGCCATTTCCTTCCAGAACTTGCTGTTCGACGCGGCTTCAACCACGCGCGCCACCGCGAGGTCATTACTCGCGACACAGGCCCGCGGAGTATGTGCGCCGGGCGTGGTTCCCTGCGTGTGGTTCTCTCCAAGCGACATGATGGTGAACCGCGGGAGTTCCTGCTCGCCGCGCTCGGCAGCCTTCAGATCGTCAATCCAGAACTTCACACGATCCATATCGCGAATCCCCCACCCGGCCACCCACTTGCCGCGGGAAAGGTTGGGCACCTTCGCGGCGCCTTCGCCGTAGTTGCGATAAGACACGCCGTGCCGCTGGCAAAGGTCCCAGAGATAGCCGGCTGTCGGCACGTCCATCTCGGCGTTACCCGGAAGCACGCCATGCTTGGAATAAGAGAGAATCCACGACCGCTGTTTGAAGTCGGTCGCAATCGCGGCGTCGCACCAGCTATGGCCGTCGACGCTCACTTCACCGTTGCAGTAAAGGTTGTCCAGCAAAACATATTGCCGGGCCAGCTCGTGCTGGTTGGGTGTAACCGCTTCGCCATACATCGTAATGGCAGCATCGCCATTGCCGATATGCTCGCCCTTGGCGTTCTTCATGTCGCCGAACACCTGATCGTAGGTGCGGTTCTCTTTGATGATGTAGAGCACGTGCTTAATCGGGCAGCTTTGCGCGCCGACCTGGGAGGGAATAATCGAATCATTCGTCGCGCTGGCATGCCGGAAAGAATCAGGTGTGTAAGGAGAATTCTTCCGAACCTGCTTCGTGTACGCGACGATCTGCTCCGTATCCGGCCGGCCAATAAACGACACGTACCCTTCCATGGTCGAAGCAATGTGGCGGTAGGGCGTCCGGCCATTGGCTTGCGCCGGCTGGGTGGTCGAAACATTCGATACTGAACGCAGCCCCTTGCCATTGCCGACCAACAGCGTCTGGCCATCCGCGCTCACTGCAAGCGAGCACGGATACCAGCCGACGGGGATGAATCCGTTCACCATCGAAACACTTTGCCCGCGCTGGGGTCCATCCAGCGCCCGGCCTGAGATGTCCACCACCATCACGCAATTGTTGTCGGCATTGGCGACAAACAGCGTCTGGCCGTCCGGCGTCACCGCCACCGCATCCGGCGTGCTGCCTTCGGGCGACTGCGGATAAAGCGATGTCGAAATGATCTCGCGCGTTCCTTCGGGCAGGCGCTTGCTGCTGTCGGCCACTTCAGGCGCAGCCTCCAGCGAACGGGTCTGGATAACGTGAACCGTATTGTCCCCGCTGCATGCGACGAATAGGCGGCCATCCTTGGAAAGCGTCATGTCATTCGGGCGGACGCCGACGGCGATGTCGCGGACGCGTTTGTTGGTCTTGGTATCAACCACCGTCACCGATCGGCTGCCCCAGTTACTCACATATAGGTGCCGCTTATCCGCGCCCAGTGCGCACGCGTACGGGTGTTCACCAACCGGAATTTTATTCTCGACCTCCAGCGTCTTGGGATCGAGCGCCCAGATTTCGTCATTCCCTTCGTTGCAGACAAACACCCGGCCAGTATCCGGCTGAATGTACATCCCCGCCAGAAACGTATTGGCCACCTTCGCTTCGGGCTTAACAGTCCGGGCGAGTGTGGCTTTGCCATCGGCAAACGCGAAGTCGTGGATAATGCCCTTATCTCCACCCGTGACAAGAATATGTGCCCCGTCCGGCGTAAGCCCAAGTCCATTAAACGCCGACTGGATCGGAAGAAACTGCGTTACCTTTCGCGTCTCAACATCCAGAAGCGTCAACCCTTCTTTGGAATACCCGCCGCTAACCGTGATCAGCGTTTTGCCATCCTTCGACAGCAGCATCTTCAGCGGCATGTCCGAAATTTTCGCGTGGTCCCCGGCGGGGGTAACGCCCCATCCGTTGAACAGCAGCGTGTCGCTCGGCGCCAGATGGGGCCGGCTTCTCAGATCCGCCGAGTTGACATCCTCACCCGCCGCCCGCGTCGGCAGCGATTGCGCCGTCACAAACCCCGGAAACAAAAAAAGAGCGGCCCCAAGCACGAGTCTGGCAGTTGGCATGATGGTTCCTTTGGGGCAAGACGATGCCCGTAAGCTTTTATACCCATGTCATCTATCGAGGTTGTATTCAGAATTCATTTGCATGCCGGTTGAATCGGTATTGGTTCAGTTCGAAACCGTCTACCGGATCAACTCTTCAATCGTCCACACATGATCGGTAAGACCTGGCGCCACTGCGGGTGTTACGGCGGGCGAAAGTCAAGGTAAGATCGGAGAAGTGCGCCTCCGCATGTTCACCTTCGCGTCTGCCCTATCGCTTCTGCTGTGCGCGGCAGCCGTGGTGCTGTTGATTTGCACTTATCGAAAGGGTTGGAGCAGACAATTGAGTCTCCGAGGCCGCGACTATGATTTCTTCTCAGGGGGAGGAACCCTTGCCGTCTCCACCCAACCCACGCTTCCCCCCATCGGCCCTGGACTCTCTGGAGCCGGCACCGCGGGGTATGATTTGCGCCTCGGCCCTGGTTTGTTCTTTGGGGCATATGACATCGCGGTGGCTGCCAATTACCGGCCACGATATCTACTTCCACCGTTGGATCAGGCCAAATACTACACGCGATCGCGGTGGGACCCACGATTAGACCTTCGCAATTACGATCGGGTGAAATTTTCCTTCCGGCACGTCATCAACATCTCGTTTGGGTATCCTCTCGTGGTCACCGGCATCCTTCCGTGCGCTGCGGCGTTACGGCTTTACCGACGACGACGAACCCTATGGCGGCGCTCCCATGAATTGTGCTCGACGTGCTCCTACGACCTCACCGCTAACATCAGCGGCATCTGCCCGGAGTGCGGCACCGCAGTCAGAGGTTCAAACTGAACCCTTACCGCTGAATCCCATCGAACAAAATTCGCGATCTTCACAAAAAGCAGGACGGCATTGCCCATCGCGTATAATCGAAGGACATGTGCGGATTCGCGGGTGTAGTTGTCTGGGACGAGAAGTATCGGGTGTCACGTGAGACCCTTGAGCGAATGTCTGCGCGCATTGCCCACCGTGGGCCGGATGGGGAAGGCATTCATCTGAATCGTGAGACTGAGATCAACGCGGCCCGGCCGCAAGTTGGCCTGGTCCATCGCCGTTTGGCCATTCTGGACCTGGACCCCCGGGCCAATCAGCCGTTCACGGATCAGCAGGGGCGGTGGATCGTTTTCAACGGTGAGATTTACAACTTTCGCGAATTGCGGGCGGAGTTGGAAGAGATCAAGCCGGGATATCAGTGGCGCACGACAGGCGATACTGAAGTTCTGCTGGTGGCGTATGACGTTTGGGGCAAAAAATGCCTGGATCGCCTGAACGGAATGTTTGCATTCGCGATTTGGGATGAAGGTAAAGGCGAGCTTTTTTTGGCACGGGATCGAATGGGGCAGAAGCCCCTGTATTTTGCCGAAGCGCCTGATCGCCGGGCGATTGCGTTCGGCAGTGAAATCGCCGCCGTTCGCGAAATGGGCTGGACGAATCTCACGATCAACCCGCTTTCGCTGGTCATATATCTGCGGTTCGGATTCCTGGAATCTACATGCTCGATCTTCAACGAGATCAGCCGTCTCGCGCCAGGGTCATATAAATGGTGTACCGCTTCGGAGCTTGAATGGCGTGGATACTTTTTTGCCAATAAACGAGAGAAACTAGAAAGCGGAATCAATGAGACTCCGCAAGCAGCCACGCGGCGTCTGGTCACGCAGGCGGTTAGGCGCCAACTCGTGGCCGACGTCCCGGTCGGTTGTTTTCTTTCGGGTGGGATCGACAGTTCCATCATTGCCGCGGGAATGAAACAGGCCGCGGTCGCGGGACAACCAGTCTTGAGTTTCTCCATCGGTTTCGACGACCCGCGTTATGACGAACGTTCGTTTGCCGCGCAGGTCGCAGAACATCTGGGCACGACACACCATTCGTTCGTAGTGAAGCCCGACGCGAGCGCCGATCTGCCGAAGCTCGCCGCTGCGTTCGGCGAGCCGTTCGGTGACAGTTCCGCCTTGCCCACCCACTATCTGGCGCGGGAAACGCGCCAACACGTCAAGGTAGCGTTGAGCGGCGATGGAGGTGATGAGCTTTTTGGCGGTTACGACCGCTACCGCGCCATGGCGCTCGCCGAGCGGCTGCGACACATGCCGGGTGTTCTGCTCAAGTCTGCCGGGTGGTGGCGATCACTACCGGGCACGCATCCCAAATCGCGCCTTACTCGGGCGAAACGATTTCTGGAAAGTCTGTCGCTGCCTGCCCCCGAACGCTACGCCAGCTTACTGGGGATTTTTCCATGGCCCCTGATGCGAGAACTGATGCCCACTCTTGCAGAGACCGATGGGGCAGGGTGGTACGTCTCAATGGGATTCCTGAGCGGTCTTCCAGTCGTCGAGGCATCGCTTGCGACGGATCGTCTCACGTATTTGCCCGATGACCTTCTCCGCAAGGTAGACGAAACCTCGATGATGCACGCCCTGGAAGTCCGCAGCCCCTTCATGGATCACGAACTTGTGCAATTCGCCGCCGGGCTGACCACGGATCAACTTCTAAAGGGCGGTCCCAAGCGCATGCTGCGCGAAGCTTTCGCTCAAGACCTCCCGGCATGGGTCTTCAAGCGAAAAAAAATGGGTTTCGCCATACCGATCGGCGAATGGTTCAAAAGCGAGCTTCGTCCCATGCTGCGCGACAACCTCTTCGCGAATGATTCGTTTGCAAGTCAGCATTTTGACATGAAGGTCGTCCACCGATTCGTCGAGGAGCATGAGCAGTCGCGCATTGATCATTCTCAACGCCTTTACTCGCTGCTGATGCTGGAGCTGTGGTGGAGAACCATGAAAAATTAAACATCAGCGCCCGTTTCGCCGCGACTCTAAGAGGAGCGCTTTTTCGTCCCGCCACGGAAAAATCGCTCATCTTCGAGTCGCGGCGAAACGGGCGCTGAATCAAGAGCCGCGCGTCTGATGTTTTCTCCACTGGCGGAACAGCGCCCCTTGCTGTATTTCGGTCCAAGTGAGTTCCAACGGACAGGCCGAAGTTTTCGAGCAGCGGTGGGGGGTGCGGGTGGCGCAGGCCGCCAACCGCATTTTTGTGCGCGGATACCACCAAATGGAGGTCTTTTCTCCCAGCCGGCTCCCCCGAAAGGGCCCGGCGATTCTGGTGTGCAATCATGTCAGCGGGCTGGATCCCATGCTGGTGCAGGCCGGGTGCAGTCGGATGATTGTCTGGATGATGGCCAAGGAGTATTACGATCTCAAATCGCTGAAATGGTTTTACGAAGCAATTGACGCGATACCGGTCGCCCGGAGCGGCCGCGACACCGCCGCCACGCGGGCGGCACTGCGTGCACTGGGGAACGGGAGGGTGCTCGGGATCTTCCCTGAGGGACGGATTGAAACCACCCGCGACCTGCTGCCTTTCCAAACCGGCATGTCCATGATGGCCATCAAAACAGGAGTATCCGTCTACCCGGCATATCTGGATGGAACCCAACGCGGCAAGGAAATGGTGCCTGCAATTGTGGATCCAAACCGCGTCCGGCTTGGCTTCGGACCGCCGCTAAGATTCGATGGGATAGGCACTTCCAAGCCAGAGTTGGAGGCCGCCACCGCCCGCATCAAAGATGCCGTTTTATCATTGCGATCCGCGTCCGATGTGGGTACTATCAGGTGTTGAAGTTCCGAAAGGAGGAGGGCACGTCAAAAGCGAACTCAGATTTTTTGAAGTTTTGCGAACCCCTCCGCCGATTGATAGGTCTGTCAACCTAGATGGAAATTAAGGTTGACTGTGCGGAAGATTGCGGTACGATAAGTTGGGTAACATAGATCGCAACGCGCGTATGGCGCATTTTCTCCCCTCCGGAAGACACCGACCGTAACAGGCGGTGTCTTCTTTTTTTCCACCTGCATTTCGTGCACACAATGCTATCCGGGTGGCCATGCGAACGGTCGGCCAGCCATGACGTGCAGATGAATGTGGAAAACGGATTGCCCCGCACCCTCCCCACAATTAAAAACCGTGCGGTAATCCGACTGCCCCAGATCCGCCATCAGCTTCCTGGCGACCAGGAACATACCCCCGACCAATTCCGCGTCCCCTGACGTCAGATCATTCAACGTTGCGATCTCTCGCTTGGGGATCACCAGCAGATGCACCGGCGACTGCGGTTTGATGTCGTGGATGGCGATGTATCGATCATCCTCGAAAGCAATCTTCGCGGGAATCTGCTTCTTGATGATTTTAGTAAAGAGCGTGTCGGGCATATGAGTGGTTGTGCTTTGAAGGGCGGCTTATGTCAAACAAATTTCGGGTGGAAATGGCTAACCTCAGAGGCCACAGCGCGGCAGAGCCGCAACCAAAAAGAGATGCAACCACGGAGGCACGGCCTTCGGCTCGACTCGACCGCCTTCGGCTCTGAGGCTCAGGCTCGAAGAGAGCTCGTCGCGGGCTGAGGCTCAGGCTCGAAGAGAGGCACGGAGGCACACCCCTCGCTTCGAGGTGTGACTTGAACGGTGCCGAGAAGAAATGAACCCACGGATTTCACGGATGCCACGGATGGGAAAAGCGGTTTTTCCGTATCCGTGATATCCGTGTAATCCGTGGTTAAATTTCTTCCACGCTCCGTTCAAATTCTGTGTCCTCTGTGGCTAATCCTCATTTGTCCCGCGCTAAATGCCGGCGGATTCGAGGATGAGTGCATCGATCTTCTTCAATTCTTCAGGGGAGAAATTCAGGTTCTTCAGGGCGGCGATGTTTTCTTCGAGCTGCTTCACGCTTGAAGCGCCGATCAGGGCGCTGACCACTGCGGGGAGGCGGAGGGTCCAGGCGATCGCCATCTGGGCGAGGGATTGGCCGCGTGCTTTGGCGATCTCGTTGAGGCCCGAGAGGATGTGACGCCGTTGCTCGACCGTGTGGCCGGCCACCCATAGCTGGGGCCAGATCGTGGCGGCCCGGCTGGTGGGCGAGACTTCGCCGTTAAGGAATTTGTCGGTCAGCAGCCCGGAAGCCAAAGGCGCAAAGGCAATGATCCCCGTGCCAAAGCGCTCGGCCTGCGAAACCAGGTCCCACTCGATCGTGCGGGCCAGCATGTTGTAATACGGCTGATGGATCGTGATTGGCGCCCAGTCATGCTGCTGCACCGTTCTTACTGAATCAGAATACTGCGCGCCCAGATACGAACTCACACCGGCGTAGAGTGCCTTTCCCTGCTTCACCAATGTATCGAGCGCGCCCAGAGTCTCTTCCAGTGGGGTATTGGGGTCGGGGCGATGGGAGTAGAAGATGTCGAAATAATCGACATCCATCCTTTTGAGCGACTGATCGCAACTGGCGATGATATACTTGCGCGACCCCCATTCCCCGTATGGCCCCGGCCACATGCGGTACCCGGCTTTGGAGCTGATGATCATCTCATCGCGCGGAAGCTGCTTGAGGATCTTGCCGCAGACCAGTTCGGCGTTGCCCGGCGGCTTGCCGTAGTTGTTGGCGAAATCAAAGTGGGTGATGCCCAGATCAAACGCGCGAAGAAGAACTTCGCCGGCGACTTGTTCGTCTTTGTAGCCGCCAAAAGTTTCCCAGGCGCCCAGTGAGACCGCGGGGAGCATCAATCCGCTGCGTCCGCATCGGCGGTAGACCATCTGTTCGTAACGATTGGCGGCGGGGATATGTGACATTGAAAAAAAAGTCCTTTGCGGTGTCGGGGAGGGATTACTCACAGAAGCGACGGGGAACACGGAGGGGAGGAAGAGATTTAACCGCAGATTGCGCAGATGCTCGCAGATGAAATGCCGGCCGCTTTTCTCTTCATCTGCGGCCATCTGCGAAATCTGCGTTGCAGCCCACAAGGCTGCGTGTCCTGCCGGTGTAAGTCCGGCCGCGG
>DAIRGS010000301.1:0-8494 GCA_036794395.1 Tepidisphaeraceae bacterium
AGGCTCGATTTTTGGTAACGAGCGTTGAACGGTATTGGGTTTCTAACCCGTGTTTCGGGCAGCCGCAGGTCCGGCGCCGGGTGAGATGTGGGAAAACCAACTTGCCGGAACCGGGCATTTTCTGCCGAAGCATCAGAGGGTTGTCCGTATGTCGAAACTTGGTTTTCCCACATCTGACCCGGCGCTGATGATCATCCCCCTTAATCATGGCTTGGAAAGCCATGTCACGAAAAGCGGAATCGCACAGGAACATTTTGATTACAAGCCGGGCGTCTTGGTTTTAGATTCTTCAGTTTTAGCGTTTCTGCTTCGTGTCTTGGTGCCTTCGTGTTTAATTCTGGGATTTGCGATATGCCGGCTTCCATGGCCAGGGCAACACATGCGCTCGTTTGGCCCATGCTTCCCAGTCCTTTGTCATTGAAGCGGTGCGATCCGCCTCCGCAGCCCAAAGGTCGTGCATTTCCGTGCGGTCTTTGATGATGTTGTAGAGTTCCCACTTGCCGCCGGGGCTTTTGGCGACGAGCTTCCAATCGCCTTGGCGCATCGCGCGATTGCCTTCGTGCTCCCAGAAGATGGGCCGCTCGGGCAGCGGCTTGCCCATGAATGCCGGCAGCAGGGTTGTGCCTTCCATGGGATAGATTGCCTGACCATCCAACTCCTTCGGGTAGGTTGCACCAGCCAGATCCACGCACGTCGCCATGAGATCGATCAGATGGCCCGGCTGCTTTTCCAGCTCGCCCTTCCTTGTGATCCTGGCCGGCCAATGTGCAATCAAGGGCGTTGATATCCCGCCTTCGTGCACGAAGTGCTTATACTCCCGGAACGGGGTGTTGCTGACATTTGCCCATCCCTGGCCGTATGCGATGTAGGTATCGGCCGTGCCCGGCATCACGTTGTGGCCATCGCGCATGGGCCAGCCATCGCGCGTTTGATCGGGGCGGGATTTAGTCTGGATATAATCCGCGGGCAGCGGAGGCAGGGTCGCGTGATCGGGGCGGGCGAGGCTTTGCCGCGGATTCCGCCCGAGCGGCTCATAGTTTCCGCCGTTGTCCTGGAGGAACAGGAGCAGCGTGTTATCGAGTTGGCCCTGCTCGCGCAACGTGTGGACGATCTTACCGATGTTCTGGTCCATTCGATCCAGCATGGCCGCGTAGACTTCCATGCAGCGGGCTTCCCATTGCTTGTCCTTGATGTTGTCCCATTTGCCGAACTGCGGGCTGAGGGCCCACGAACCATCCACCAATCCCATCGCCTTTTCGCGCTCGAACCGCGCCCGGCGAATGGGCTCATAGCCGGCATCGTAAACGCCTTTGTACTTGGCGATGTCTTCCGGCAGCGCATGCATCGGCCAGTGCGCCGCGGTGAAAGCGACATACATAAAGAACGGCTTGTCGTGCGACTGCTGCTGGTGTTCTTTGATGAACCGGCATGCCTGATCGCCAATCCCATCGGTGTAGTAGTAGGGTTGCCCCGCCGGGGGTTGGTACTCCGGATCGGCAAACGGACTGATGGCCGTGTCGCCCCGGCAAAGCAAAGAGGGATCAAAAAAACTCCCGGCCCCCATGATCGTCCCGTAGTACCGATCGAAGCCGCGATGGATCGGCCAATTGTGCTTATCCGCCGCATTGGGCGCGATTTCCTGAGTAACGTGCCACTTCCCCACCGCATACGTTCCATATCCGGCCGACTTCATCACCTGCCCGATCGTGACGCAATGCGCGTTCAGATCGCGCACGTATCCATCCTGCACGACTGGGCTCCCGCCGTCGGTCATGTGGCCCACACCCGCCTGATGCGGATACAGGCCCGTCAGCAAACACGCCCGCGTCGGACAACACCGGCTGGTGTTGTAAAACTGCGTGAACCGCACCCCGCCTGCGGCAAGCGCATCGAGATTGGGTGTGTGGATTTCGCTGCCGTAGCAGCCGATGTCGCAGAAGCCGACATCGTCGGCGAGGATGATGACGATGTTGGGGCGGGGGCTTCGGGAAGTCGGCGCTTGAGCCAGCGCCGATCCGCCAGACGCCCAACTGCATATCCATGTCAGGATTGCCAGTAGGCAAGCGATCAAATGATCTTTCATTAGATTCACGCATCCCTTTGCACGCGTCCTCGTTTCAGCCCGGCCACCTCGGCTCCCGGCCGCGGCCCCGGTAACCATCTGTCTGTTTTTTGCTCGAATCCATATAAAATGCTATCATGCGCGCCGCCTACGAATATGAACTTTTGTGGTCGGCCATTGTCATGGTGCTCCTGTTGGGAGCGACGGAATTCATCATGATCGCTCGAAAGACAGGACTTAACGAATGGGCAAAGCAGTTGGCTATTTGGCTCGCCATTACCAGCCTCTTACCGCTCATGGCGTGGTTTGGCACCGCCGCCTTCACGCGTGTAGCCGACAGCGACGAGGATACCCGAGTCCAGAGTCGCCTCAACGAGCGGCTTTCGTCAACGACGGAACCGGCCGAAAAAGACCGGCTCCGTGAGGAAATTGATCGCCGCTCAAAGCAGCGGACGGATGAAGAGCGCATCTTCGCCAGACGGATGTTCTTTGTGGCTTACCCCGTCGGCGGCCTTGCGCTGCTCATCGGGTTGCTCGTGCCCGTCCAGTCGGTCGGCGCGGGCCTGATGTTCGGAGGAATTGGCACGCTTACAGCCGGCTGTTTCGAGTCTTGGGATTACCTGGGGCCCTGGCTGCGGCTTAACGCGCTACTTTTCGCGCTGATCGTCATCGTCCTCTCAGGCCTCTGGCGATTTCGGCCTCGTGCGGACACCGTCGCCCTTGGCACTTGATTTACTCCTGCCTGCCGTTCAGCTTGAACTCTGATGCGCGCCCTACGACTCACGTTTTGACTTCAGCGCTTTAACAAACTCCACATGCTCGGCGGTCGCCATTCCTCCCTGAAGAACGGCAAGTGCTCCGGCAAGATCCCCGCGGAGCATCGCGGCGGTGTCGAGCCAGAGGCCGGGGAATACCTTGCTTCTCACGGTGCCATCTGTCGCCGGCAGCGGGTTGTACTGCCCCTGTTCGAGAAAGAACCAGTCAATGGCGTCATCATGGACGCGCCAGACGATGTACTCGCGAATCGCGTTGCGTCGGTAGACGCGGAGCTTGGTGTTGAGATCGATGCTGACACTGCTGGCAGAGATCTCGGCGGCGAGTTCGGGAGCGCCTTCGAGGTAGCCATCGCCGGAGAGCTTGGATTGCCCGCCGCACACGTGTTCGATGATCATTGCGGCATCGGGCTGCGGCTCGTTGTCGAGATCGAGTCGAACTGAGGCATTGTCACCAGCCTGGACGCCGGGGGTGCCAGCCCGATAGGCGCCCAGCCACGCCATCAGGTCTGCGTGCGGACGGCTATGGTAGTTCCATCTTATGGCTGGCGACATGTATACCACTCCTTCAATTAGCTCGGCCTTCTTCAAGCCGGGCGTAGCTTCGTAGCGGCGCTCAAACTCATCGCGGGTCAACTGATCGCCCGCCTCTAGAGGCGGAATCCGGGGTCCGCGCGCGGGCGGGGTTGACGAAGCTGGGAGGGCGTGCGTGGTCATCTGAGATGATTGTCAACGAGGATTCAGAAAAAGACAACGACATTCCGCGGCCAGCTAGAAACGACCGCAAACGAGGACGCAATGTTGCGTCCCCGGCCCTATTTTTTTCACACAAATACTGATCAATCAATCAATCAATACTCAGTCCGCTTCCGGCCTGGCTGAGGCTGCGGGTACATGCCTTTTTCATCCGATGGGAGCGGCGAGGGCGAATCGGTTGTGATCTTGTCGATTCCGGGGGCGAATTCGTGCTCGGAATTGAGCATTTGTTCGAAGGTGATTTCGCGGCCGGTGTGGGCGGCCATGCGGCCCATGCTGCCGGTGAGGCTGGCTTCGACGCCGCGTTTGACTTCGTTGTAGGGTTTGTCGTGGATGATGGCGTCCATCAGATCGTCCCATTCGTTCTGATAGGGCTCGGTGTGGTCGGTGGATTGCCAGAGTTTATTGTCCGGGACTTCGGCGAAGCCTTTGTAGATGCTGGAGGGGCGTCCGTCGTCGCCGCTCTTGGAGGCAACGGCGCAGCCCTTGGTGCCGTGAACGAAGCTGTAGTACATCGGCTGGGTGCCGGTCATGTTGCGGCCATCGAACAGTAGCTTGGTGCCATCACCGAAGGTGTATTCGATCCCATATGAATCGAAATTCTGGTCCACGAAGGGCTTGCCGTTCGTGTCGAACTTGAAGTGACGGCCGCCTACGCCCGAGGCCTTGACCGGCCATGCGTTTTTCATCCAGCAGAGGTGATCGATGATGTGGATGTTGTAGTCGTTGAAGGCGCCGCCGCTGGCCCATAGGAAGCTGTGGAACCGGCGGATCTGATGCTCGAGGTCGCCCATGCCGTCGGGCTTGGCGGTCGACTGAAATGATGCGACCGGGCCGGCCATGCGGTAGCCGCGCATCATCATGATGTCGCCGATCTCGCCATCCATGATTCTCTTTTGCAATTCCTGAAGCGGGCGGGCATGGCGGGACATCAGGCCGACGCCCACCTTGAGGTTCTTGGCCGAGGCCTGCTCGGCGAGGGCCAGCATCTTCTTGCTGGCGATGCCGTCGGCGGAGAGGGGTTTTTCCATGAAGACGTTCAGGCCCTTTTCGATGGCATAGGTGAAATGCACCCATCGAAACGCGAGCGGCGTGGCGAAGATGGCGATGTCGCCGGGCTTGAGGCAGTCCATGGCGTGCTTGTAGGCATCGAAGCCGATGAACTGGCGGGCCTCGGGCACGTCGATCTTGCCGGCCAGGTTCTGCTGGTTGCTCAGCCCTTTGAAGGATGCGGCCAGGCGGTCTTTGTAAGCATCGGCCATGGCGACGAGCTTCATCGGCGCGCCTTTGGCCATCATCGCGTTTGCCGCCGCCGAGGTTCCCCGGCCGCCGCAGCCGACGAGCACGACCTGAACGGTCGAATCGCCCGCCGCGTGAACACTTGGAATGGCGATGCCGGCCAACGCCGATACCGCGGCCACCTGGCCAATGCGTTTGCCCAACTCACGACGGGAAATTTCGGGGGTCTGGTTCGGGGTCATAGAGGTTCTCCTGGGACAAGACAATGAAGACGAAAAAAATTGATGGTTCGCACGTGCCCGGAGCCACCGGGCACGCGTGTTGTTGCACAGTTATGTACCCGGAAGGGTAACGGGTGTTTTCGGAGTTTCGATTGGGAAATCCGAATTCGTGGCGAATGCCGCGGGCCTAAATAACCGTGCGCGATTCCGCGCCTGTTCGATAGGGGTAGGGAAGGCCGGTTGATTCCGGCCTCCCCTCCCTCCAAACCGGACGGGCGGGTTTCCCGCATCCGGCTTTCCGGTCAGTGGTTCGCCGCTTTCGCGGACTGATACGCCAGCGCGTGGGCTTCTTTCAACGAGTACAGCCCCAGCGCCGCAAAGAACGTGTTGGGCCAGCGTTGATGATCCGAGCCGCGACCCCTACCCCGGCGTTTGCTTCGTTTGCGCAGGAGGCTTCGCAGCCGCCCGCGCACGTAGCTGTCCATGCCGGGGAAGGTGGTTTTGTAGCTGTGTTGGGCAAAGTCCTTCTCGAAGATCGGTTCCAGCACCTGGCGCAGCGCGCCTTGCACCACCCGGTCGCGAACCGTCGGAATCCCCAGCGGGCGTTGCCCGCCCCCGGCCTTGGGAATGGAATGCCGACGAACCGCCTGCGGGCGGTACGTGTTCCCGAGCGCACAGGCACGGGCTTCCCCTTCGGGTCTGAGCCTCAGGGTCGAAGACAGGCCATGGAAAAGGCAGATGATCTCCAGCGACGGGTGAGATGTGGGAAAACCGAGTTTCGACACCGGTCAACCTTCTACTTTGCCCGCAGAAAATGCCCGGTTAAGGAAAGTTGGTTTCTAAACTAGCTGCGTCCCCGTTTCGTTCTTTACCGACCACGGCTTGGAAACCGCCTGGAAGGCCGTGCCACTTAAAAGCAATGACGCGGAATCCCGGGCGGTCGTTCAGCTATGATCCCACTATGAAATTCGGCGCCCTCCTGCCCCTCGATCAGGCCGATATCGCCCGATCCGCAGGATTCGACTACCTCGAAGACGACATCCAACGCCTGCTCCGCCCCGATCTTCCCGACGAACAATGGACCGCACCGCCGCTCCCCTCGATCCCCGTTCTCGCGGCCCACTCGCTGGTTCCCCCCACCCTCCCCATAACCGGCCCAAACGCCGATCCCCAGGCCCTTCGCGCCCACATCCATCGCACCTGCGAGCGCGCTAGCGCCTTGGGCGTGCGCGTTCTGGTCCTATCCAGCCCCGCCGCGCTCCGTTTCCCCGAAGGTTTCGAGCAGAAACAAGCCAAGCCGCAGATATTGGACTTTCTACGAACAGCGATGCCGTTTTTCCCCAGATACGAGCTGATGCTCGTCGCCGGCCCGCACTTGCCAAGCGAGTGCAACATCATCACGACGCTGCCGGAAGTGCTGCAATACATCTGGGCAGTGGATCATCCGAATTTTCAATGCCTGCTCGATATCGATCGGATTGACTCGTGTGGCATATCGATCGAGCAGATAAACGATGCGCTGCCATGGGTTCGACATGTTCGTACTTCAGTCGAGGGCCCAAATATCGAGCCGGTTTTTGCAGAATTGAAACGAGCAAAATATCAGGATTTGATCAGCGTAAGCCACCGAACTGGATCAGATCTGAACAATGCGATTCCGACGCTAAAAGCCACTTGGATCGCGTCTTGAATTTCCTCTATCCGGCAAACCCGCCAGCGAATATCCGCAATTCGGGCAGACGCTCAGCGCGAGGCAATCAGGGATTTCAACCGAAGCGTTCACATCCGGCATTATACAGTTAATTGCCAATCTGCTCGGTGCTTACGCGCGTTCACCGTGCTTGTCGGACCCAGACGACTGTGCCTCATTTCCAATCCCCCCTTGAATTCCCCGCCCGATCCGCAATTATCAACGGTCTGTCAATTTTCAAGGAAGTGAGTCCGAACCATGTTGATGAAATACCGCCTGTTTACGCCCGGCCCAACGAGCGTTCCCGAAGCCACCCTGCTGGAGTTGGCCAAGCCTGTCCACCACCACCGCACCGCCGAGTTCCGGGCGATGTTTAATGAAGTGCAGGCGCTGCTCCAATACGTTTTCCAGACCAAAAACACCGTTTACACCATCACCGGCTCCGGAACAGCCGCCGCCGAGGCGGGGATCGTGAACACCCTCGCCCCCGGCAAGAAGGCCCTGTGCGTAACCAACGGCAAGTTTGCCGAGCGCTGGTCGCAGGTCTGCACGACCTTCGGCATCGAGCATAAAGATCTCAAGCTCGAATACGGCGAGCACGTATCAGCCGAGCAGATCGCCAATGAGCTGAAGGCGACCAAGTACGATGCCGTCATCCTCGTGCATTCCGAGACCAGCACCGCGACGGTCTGCAATCTCGAAAGCATCGGCAAAGCCGTTCGCGCCTCCGGCGATACGCTGCTGATCGTCGATGGCATCACCAGCATCGGCGCCATGCCCTTCTACATGGACAACTGGGGCGTCGACGTCGCCATCACCGGCAGCCAAAAGGCCCTCATGCTCCCGCCGGGCCTCGGCTTCGTCGCCTTAAGCGATCGCGCCTGGGCAGCCGTCGAGGCCAACAAGGCCGCCAAGGATTTCTACCTCGATTTGCGCAAGTACAAGAAGAGCATCACCGATGGCGACACGCCCTTCACCCCGGCCAATACGCTGATCGATGCCCTGGCCGTCAGCCTCAAGATGATCAAGAACGAGACCATCGAAAAAGTCTGGAAGCGCACCCACGGCTCAGCCGAAGCCGTCCGTCGCGGCATGAAGGCCCTGGGCTTCGAGTTGTTCAGCAAGCAACCGGCAGACTCCGTCAGCGCCATCCGCTACCCGGCCGGCGTCACCGACAAAGACTTCCGCGGCAAACTCAAGACCGCCCACAACATCCACGTAGCCGGCGGCCAGGGCTCCATGGAAGGCTCCATCTTCCGCGTCAACCACATGGGCTACAGCGATGCCTACGACGCCCTGGCAGTCGTCGCCGCCACCGAGCACGTCCTCAAAGCACTCGGCAAGCCAGTCCAATTCGGCGCAGGCGTCGGCGCTGCACAAGGTGCCTTAGCCGAATTGTTCTAATTCGCCCGCACCTGCAAACTTCAGTAATCAAAACGTCCGCCGAAGCCAATTAGCTCCGGCGGACGTTTTTATTAAACAACCAACTCCAACCCGCCCCAACCGCACTCCTCGTCCACTTCCACCGAGCGGCCGTGTGTTGGACCACGAATCACATGGATGTTACGGACAACAAAGAATCGCTTTCCCCATCGGTGGCATCCGTGAAATCCACGGTTTCATTTCTTACATGATCGGTCCAGATAAGTTCGAAATACCAAACGCCGCTGCGTATAAGGCATCAGGACAAATGTGGAGAAGAATACTTAACGTCGAGTAGAGAAGAGGCGCAGTCATGTTTAGACCAATGACT
>DAIRGS010000302.1:0-8473 GCA_036794395.1 Tepidisphaeraceae bacterium
TTTGCACGTTATCCGGTGTAATGATGTTCGGAAGCGTATTAGTTAATGACGCCCGCGACAACAGCGTCCGCCGCTCAAGAAACTCGACTGCAAATTGCGTTTTTCCCCGATTCATGATGCGCTCCAGTTTTTCAAAAAGGCAATCTTCGCGTCACCGGAAATCGATGCGTTGTGAGACGTTGCCGCCCGCAAAAGCCCAAAGCCTTGCCGCAGGACGCTGATACGGTAAGGATTCCGGGAGAGTTGGCAAATATTTCGGGTCTCATCGACGTTTCATTAACGCGACATTAGAATGAATGCCGCTTCCAGGCCGATACCCATCTACAAGCGGGATCTACGATGCGCAACGAAACTATTGACATGCCCAGGTTGGATGCGGATCGGTCGCGACGGTTTCAAGCAGGCCTTCGGCCCAGATGCAGTCCCACGATTTTAGTTACCGCATTCGCGCTGATATTAATTGGGACCGCGCCCCGCGCGTCGGCGCGCGGGGCGTATGTTGCCGTGACCGGCGACCCGATCGGGTCGCCGTTCTTCACCGGCACGTTCCAACCGGCCAGCGGATCGCCGCAGGCGGGCATTATCACGATCGGCGGCACCCCGGGCTACCTCAACGGTGTATCGGGGGGCGCGTTCGGCGGTGGAACCGGCGAGGTGCTTCTCGGGTCGGTCGGACCCGGCGAAACTGAATTGGTGGGTTTTTCCATCCACCTCACCGACACCGCCGGCCCGTCACACTCGCTGTCGAGCCTGAACGACCCCGCGCTGGCTGACATTGTAACTGATCTGACCCACCCAACCTTTGCCGGGCCCATTCGCGTGACCGCCTACGCGTTCAACGCTGCGCCCGCACAATATGCGTCCGCCCTCGCTATCCTCTCCGCTGGCGAAACCGCCAATGGCGGCCAACCCTTCGACGTACTGATTACCGCCACCAATCCCGGCCTGAACGGCGTGTGGGCCACGGACTTCTCCGGTGAGATCGGTTTTCTGGACGGCATCACCGCCTTGACGATCACCGACATCGGCGCGGTCCCGGAACCGACGGGGTTGACAGTGCTGGGGATTTTGGCCATGCCGGGACTGCTGGCGCGCCGGCGGCGCAGGTAGGCGGACCGACACACGGAATCTAAATGACCGAGCGCGATTCCGCGCTTTTCGTGGCACGGGCTTCCAGCCATGATCGCGGGGGTTCATTAGCTGCGATGGGTTCAATGTGGGAAAACCAGGTTTGGACAGTCGGACAACCTTCTGAGTCTGCCGGGAATGCCCGATCCTGGCAAATGGGTTTTCGCGCATCCCGCCCGGCGCGTCCTCGACTACTGCCTGGAAGGCCGTGTCATTACCAGGCAGTGGTGCGGAATTCGACCATTCAGGCGATGTTGTAGGTGAAGATTCGCCCGAAGGGATCGTATTTGCCGTCTTTGGCTTTGGGTTGGCCGGTGCCACCGGCGAGGAACATCTGGGTTCCTTCGGAATTGAAGCGGACTTTTGTAATCCGGGCTTTGCAATCGAGGGAATGAATCAGTGCGCCGGTCTTGTTGTCGAAGAAACCGGTATTCCATTTCCCCTGTGCGAGCCGCCCGGACATGACGAAGAATTCCTTGCCGGGGTGGAACGCCAGTGCTTCGGGGTGACCGCCGCCGGCTTCGCTTGATTTGATCTCCGCGATTTTCGGCGCGCCCTTCTGACGCCAGGCGAAGCGCTGCCAGGTTTGTTTGCCGTTGCCGGTATTGGGGTCGCGCATCTGGCCCATGCCGCAGGCGATGACGCTTTCGGAATCGGGGCTGAACACCAGCGAATACACGCCGCCCTGATACGCATGGACTTTGATGATGCCCCAACTGGTAAACGACTGGGTCTGGCACGCAGCCAATTGCTTGCCGGTGGAAAGCTCCCACACGCGGGTCTCGCCCATCAGATTACCAGCCGCGACGTACTGGTTATCGGGGCTGAATGCCACCGCCTGCACGGACGGAACGTGGGAGAATTCGTGAACCGTATCGCCCGTCTGGGCATCGAATACCTTGACCGATGGCTCAGTCTCGGAAGCCGGCTCGTACTTCAACCCCCCCGCCAGATACTGACCGGTAACCGAAGCGAAGAATTTCCCATCCGAAGAAACGGCTGATTGCCATGACCAGAATTGGTGAGCGTTTATTTTGCGGATCTGCTTTTTGGTGGCGAGGTCATACCATTGAAGCACGCCATCGTATCCGGATGAAATGATCAATGACGATTCGGGGACGACGGACACGCCCGAGGCATAACTATCGTGGCGGAACAAGGATTCGAATTCGCCGGTCTTGGCGTCGATTTGGTAGATGCCGCCGTCCATGCACGCGGCATACAAATGCGAAGCATCGGCGGAGACATCGAAGCCCAGCACAGTGCTGGGAAGCTTAATGGTCTTGGCTTGTTCTGCCTTCACGGCCTGTTTCTCACTTTCTTAAAGCCTCGAACGTCATGCCAGGATTTCTTTAATCGCGGGAGCGTTGTCTTCCACGCGATGGAAAGTCGGCATGTTCGGCAGGTCGTATTCCGCGTATGGATCGATTCCCAGCGCCGTAAAAATCGTCGCGAACAGATTCTTCTCGTTGAACGGCTTCTCGATCGGGCCGTAACCCTCGGGATCGGTCTTTCCAACGACCACGCCTCGCTTGATCCCGCAGCCGGACATCGCAAGGCTCCAGGCATTTGGATAATGCTCGCGGCCATGGCTGGCATTCATCCAGGGGCTGCGGCCAAATTCGCCCATCGCAACGACCAGCGTCTTTTCCAGCAGGCCGCGTTCTTCCAAATCGTTTATGAGGTGGAAAATGACGCGATCCAGTTCCGGGACGAGCATCTGGTGCGTTTCGTGGTTCAGAATATGGCAATCCCAGGGCATGCCATTGGCGACCATCACGAACGGGGCGCCATTTTCAACGAGATTGCGCGCCAGCAGCGAATGGATGCCGAACGTGCCCGGCCCGTACTTGGCCCGGTCGGCCTCAGAAAGTTTATTGATGTCGAAGAGCGACGCGCAGCTCATCAGGCCCTTCACGCGTTCGAAGGCCGCGTTTTGGGAACTAGCGGCGGCGCTCTTGTGATCGTTTTCGTACTTCTTGACCATGAACTGGCGGAGCGCCTCGCGATCGTTCTGATCGGTGGTGGTCATATCCGCCAGACGCTGGATGTCGGGGATACCGTAACTGCCGCCGGCGCGAACAGGGCCGTACTCCGCGCCCAGCCAGCCGGCCAGATTGCCCGCTTTGAATCCCTTGAACTCGTTTCCTTCCGGGCACGGGTCAAGAAGAATGAAATTCGGAATTGCGCTATCGAGGTGTCCAAGCTGCTGGGCCAATACGGAACCAAGCACCGGACGGACGAAGGGGTTGCGCGGCTCAGCGCCACGATTGAGAAGATTGATCCCCTGAGCATGCTCGCTGGGCTTGGTCGACATCGACCGCACCACGGCCAGCTTATCCATGATTGATGCGCACTTGGGCATCAGGGAACTGATCTGGACACCGGGCACATTGGTGCCCATTGCCTTGAATGGCCCGCCGGACAGTGTGCCGGGCTTTGGGTCCCAGGTCTCAAATTGACTCGGCGCACCCGTTAGCCACAGCAGGATACAATGCTTCTGTTCTTTCTTGGCCTGCTCGGCAAAGGCCGGCGTTGAAAAGAGCCCGGCGAAACTGCCGACGGAAATCGCGCCGGCACCGGCAAGCCCTTTTAGGAACATGCGACGATGCAGCGTGTGTTCCGGGGTGGGACACTCACCAGCCGTGCGATTTGAACGATGCTTTTCTTTCACTGGCAGACCTTGTGACAAAGCCAACTTTAGTGGTTTAGAAGAAACTCGGCGCTGGTTAACAAAGCCCACGTCATCTGACGGACACCCGCTTCGGCCCGGTCATTTCGAGCATCCAGGTAAGCGACGGCACCGGCCAGTTCTGAATTGTCCGGCTCGCGACCCAGAATCTCAATGAAAGCCATCTTCACCTTTTCCTGATTCGTCGGGAGTTTGAGCAGTCGGGCATTCAGGTTTTCGCCGCTCGGTTTCAACATCGCTTCAAACAATGGGCTGTTGGTGAAGAACATCGATTGTTGAAGCGTGGCGTTGTATTCCACGTCGAACAGTCCGGGAAAGGCGACGATCAGCGCCTGCCGAAGCGACTCGGTATCGGGATTTCCCTTTTCGTTTTTGAAATCGCGACCTGTCGCCACCAGCAGCGATCGATACAACACCTCGGCCGAGAGCGGCTTTTCAAGACCCTGGGCGAATAGCTCGGGCAGCGGCGGCGTTGAGCCCTTCCATTGCGAATCCAGCTGATAGGTCTTGCTGAGCACGATCGTGCGGATCAGGTGCCGGATGTCGTAGCCACTCTTTTCAAAGTCATTTGAAAGCCAGGCCAGCAGTTCCGGGTGGCTTGGCGGATGCTTCGAATCCATCTGGTCAACTGGATTTACAAACCCCCTGCCCAGCAGCATCGACCACATCCGATTCACAAACGCCCGAGCGAGCAGCGGATTGTCATGTGTAACCGCATCGGCGATCGCCTGGCGGCGGGAGAATTTGGGAACGGCGGCCACCAGGGCCTGGCCATTGTCCATCGAAGGAGGCACGACGTATTTTGTGGGCGAATCTTTTTCTTTCGCGCCGTCGGTGGGCCGGTCTTCGGCGATCGTCTTATCGTTGGGGAAAGCGAGGATTGCGGGCTGGCTCTCCTTTTTCAGGTTGGTGAAGTAAACAAATCCGCCGGTTGCCGATTCGGTGACCGCTATGCCATCATCGGCATCGACGTTAGCCGTGCGATTGAAGGCCGAAACCAAACCCCAGTAATGCTGCTGCTTGATCTCGTGGGCCATCGGATGGTTGTGGCACTGGGCACACGCCACAGATACCCCAAACGCCATCGGCGCCACGGCCTCGGCCATCGCCTGAAAGTTATTCCGACGCTCGTAGAGGAAATTGACCGCGCCCCGCTGCTCGGCCGACTTTGGCCGGGCGAGAATCATGTCGCCGACCATGTCGTTCCATGAACGGCCATCGGCGATGGAAGTTCGCAGATACTTGATCCAGCCATTGGACTTGCGGCTGAATTCCGCACCCTTGCCCTTGCGCTCCATCAGTACGACGTCCAACACCTCGGCCATGTGAACCGGGTATTCGGCACCGGCCAGAAGCCGATCGACCAATTCCGACCGCTTTTGCGGTTGGGTTGAACTGACAAACGACTCGGCTTCCTCCAGAGTTGGAATTCGGCCGGCCAGATCGAGATAAATCCTGCGAACGAAGGTGCGGTCGTCACATATGCCATTGCCTGAAACGTTCTGTTCCTTCCAATGGCTTTGGATCAGGCTATCGACCGCATCAGAAGCCGCCATCCCCGCCGGCGGCTCCCACTTCACTCGTGAAGCCATCTCCATCAGCGACGGAGCCGACTGATCGAACGTCGACGCGGCGGCCGAGGCGACGCGATCCGTTGAGGTTGCCAGCGTGGCGATCCATTGCTGAACCAGCGAGATATCTTCGGCGCCGAGTTGCGGCTCCTTAGCCGGGGGCATGTGGTCGGTAGCACCGGGTTGAAGTCGCTGATACAGCATGCTTTCCCCGGGACGGCCCGGGATGACCACCGAGCCATCGGTCCCACCCGCAAAAATGGAATCCAGCTTGCGAAGATCCAGCCCGCCCTTTTGTTTCTCGCCCCCGTGACACTTAAAGCAGCTCTTGCTCAGGATCGGCTCAATATGATTGACCCACATTGGCTGGGCCGAATTGGCGCTTGGCTGCGTAGTTGATGGCGGAAGACTCGCGGCAACGGCATTCGATGCTACGCCGAAAAAAACTGTGGCAAACAGCGATGCGCCCACGCGTTGCGCCAGTGTCGCATTACGGAATAGGGAGGTGCATGTCGCGCTAATAACGTACGCCGGTCGCATCAATGCTTCTCCAAACCCACAGACCCCACCGAGATTCAATACTCACCGATCGGGAAGTTGTTAACGTTAACGACGGCGCCCAATCACTTGTTCAACAGAATCGCCCTATTTTGAACTTGCGACATCATATCACTTTTTGCCCGTTCGTTTTTCGCAATCCTCCATCATCCGCGCGTGCTCCGGCGGTTTCTTGTGCAAGACCGACAGATTTTGGGATTCAAGCGGCAATGACGCGTCTGAAAAATGCATTCTCGGTTGTAAATCCTTTTCAGACAGTTTGATAGTGGCCCGGCCTCAACGGCACTGGAGGGTTGCGGTAGGTCGATGGTATCGTTCGATTTTGATATTATTGCGTTGGCGAATGAACACACGCGATTGAGCCGTTCCGATCCCAAATTCCAGCGACAGTCCTTACTGCATAAGAACCCATGAGCAAGACATCCCACCCCGCGTCGATTTCCCCGCTGTATCCGCTGGCCCTTCTTCTTGTCTGGAGTTTGGTCTGTTGCGTGCCCTCATCTCCGTTGGCGGCACAGAGCTCTCCGGCGAAGAGAATTCTTTCACCAGACGACCTGATCATCCCCATCAAGAACACTGTTGCGGGGAGTCCAAACGTTCTGGCTGTTGCCGGGGATTTCGGTGGAGACGGCAACGAGCAGTTGGCCAACGACTCAATAGACGGTGATCTGGGCACCAAGTATCTCAATGGCGCACACTCGACCGGTGTTCACACCGGATTGGTCGTTGTACCGAGCGTGGGAAGCAGCATCGTCACCGGATTGCGTCTTGGGACTGCTGATGACATGCCCGATCGCGATCCACTGGAGATTACGCTCGAAGGATCGGACGACGCGAACGCCGCAAAAGCCGGCGGCCACGGTTTCGCGCTGCTCTATCAGGGGCCATCGGGGCTGGATGCTACGCCGCGTCGCAAGCGTTTGGGAAAGGCGATCACTTTCACCAACACGCATGCTTACAAGGCTTACCGTCTGCTGGTGACTAAAACGCGCGGGGGTAGCGGCGGGACGCAATACTCAGAATTTGAACTGACCGGAGTGGCAACCCAGCCGGGTCTGGCTGGCGCGGTCAACGCGTTGCCGGCCATCGAACGAAGAACAATCAATGATCGGTGGAGCGATCGCGCGGCGATCGGAACCGAACTGGCCGAGGCGCCGACGGCACGTCATAGCATCTGGTTTAGAGCACCGGCCAAACTTTGGGACGAAGCGGTGCCGGTTGGCAACGGACGGCTGGGCGCGATGGTTTTCGGCGGCGTGGCTGACGAACGGCTTCAGCTTAATGAAGACACGCTTTGGGATGGCTATCCGCTGGACGGCGCCAATCCGGATGCCTTGAAGGTGTTGCCGGAGGTGCGACGGCTTCTGTTTGCCGATCAAAACAGCGCCGCCGAAAAGCTGGCCGCGGCCCACATGATGGGCAAGCCCAGTGGTGTGAAGCCTTATCAGTCGCTTGGCGAGCTTTGGATGGAAACGCCGGGCCTGCCTTCGGCTGACAAGTATCGCCGAGTGCTTGATCTCGATACGGCGGTTGCATCCGTTAGCTATGTGAGTAATGGAACGCTCTTTCAGCGCGAGGTTTTCTCGTCGGCGCCGGCTGGCGTAATCGTCGCGCATTTCGTCGCAGATAAGCCGGGCAGCATTTCGGTGCGAATGACGCTGAAGCGAGCGCGGGATGCCGCGTGCGTGAGCGATCCATCTGATTCGAATGCAATCATGTTGCAGGGACGAATTAAGCGCGCGGATGAATCAGGGGCGCAACGCGGACTGACGTTTGCCGCGAAGCTGGTTGCGATTCCCAAGGGCGGGAAGGTCAGCAATCAGAATGGGATTCTTTCGGTAACAGGCGCCGATAGTCTTACGCTGGTTCTCGATGGTGAGACCAACTATCGGGGAGGCGATCCTGAAAAGCTTTGTGCGACGAAAGTGGCTGCCGCGGCCGGCAAAGATTACGCGGCGCTGAAGGACGAGCACGTCGCCGATTACCAGAAGCTTTCGCAGCGCGTGACGCTTGATCTTGGATCGGCTGGGAAGGATGTCGAAGCGATGCCGACCCCCGATCGCCTGAAGCGATTGAAGTCGGGCAAGGAAGATCCCGGCTTACTGGCTAACTATTTCCAGTTCGGCCGGTACATGCTGATCAGCAGTTCGCGGCCGGGCGGCATGCCCGCCAATCTCCAGGGCATCTGGGCGTGGCAGATGAATCCTCCGTGGAATGCCGACTATCACACCAACATCAATATCCAGATGAATTACTGGCCTTCAGAGACAACGAATCTGGGCGAATGTTCTTTGCCATACTTTGACATGATGGCCGATCACGTCGCGGCGGGCAGCCATGTGGCGGAAGTCAATTATGGCGCACATGGCTGGGTGGTGCATCATCTGACCGACCCATGGGGATTTGCCGCACCGGCCGATGGGCTTCAGGGGATCTGGCCGGTGGGTGCGGCGTGGATCGTTCGAGAGCCGTACGAGCACTATCTGTTACGGGTGACAAGAAATTCCTGGCCGACAAAGCCTGG
>DAIRGS010000052.1:0-3860 GCA_036794395.1 Tepidisphaeraceae bacterium
CGATTTGGGAACACCAATTTCCGACAGTTGGACAACCTTCTGAATTTGCCGCCAGGAAATGCCCGATTCGGCAAGTTGGTTTTCCCACATCTCACCCGGCGCCGGGCGCCGGACCCGCGAGTCACCCAACCACGGGTTAGAAACCCGTGCCACTTAAATGCAATGGCGCGGAATCGCGCACGGTCATCTAATGGCCGCGGAAGATCAGGACGTAAGCCAGAACCGCGGCGGCGTTTACGATTGTGACGATCGCGATCTTCCCGACTAGATCCCGGACATGGTCGGGATAGGGATCGAGGGGTCGATTCAACCAGCCGAGGATGCGGAAGGGGAGGGATTCGCCTTCGCTGGTTTCGTGGGCCCGGGCGGATGCGTGACTCGTTGCGGAAGCGGTTGCCGTCGAGCTAAAGGCGGCGCGGCCGGAGGGGCTGGTGGCGGCGTCTTCGAGCATTTCCTGGGCCAGGGCGTCGGCGGCGCTCGGGGCGGAATCCAACTCTGATGCCGTCGCGGTCTTGATGGGAGCGGCCTGCCCAGAAGCAGTAGCGGGCGCGGAATTCTCGATCTCCAAAAAGAGCGTGCTGAGCTCGGCTTCCGGAGATGGACTGGATTGAGCACCCTTAAAAGCAGGAACTGCGATCTTGGTCGGCGTAGTGGTCGGGGGCTCTAAAAGCGATGAGTGGGTCGATGCACCCGTATTTTGGGCGGGGCTCGCTGCCGGTGGTGCAAATTGATCAATTGGAGCAACAACGGCCAGCTTTGATGAAGCTGGCGGCTCGTCGGCTTCGGCTAACAATCGCTCGATCTCTTCCCCGGCTAACTGCGCGAGCAGATCGTCGGTGCTCGCGGAACTGACCGGAGCGGCGGAAAGAGGATCGGGCAGGTGCATAGCGGCCTGTCCCATGGCATACTCCCTTCACTTGGCATATTGAACCTACAATTCAATATTGCCAATGGCGACTCCTTCGCCTTATCGGACATCACAAAACCCATGATAATGGATTTTGCCCCCGGGGCAACGCGACATTGCCGTTACTCGCATGCCGGCGGATAATTCTCGCGTGATCCGACGTCTGCATGCTACTCGATTATTTATCGGCAAAGTTCCCCTGGACCCCAGCCAGGCCCGCCATGCACGCGATGTGCTGCGATTGCAAAACGGCGCTGAAGTGGAAGTCTTCGATGACCACGGTGCGGTCGCGTCCGGTTTGATTTTATTGGCCGAGGACAACGCGGTTGCGGTCGAGGTGAAGCACATTGCTGAGCTGGCAGGCCCCTCCACTGGCCGGATCACCGTGGCTTCGGCCATTCCAAAGGGCGAGCGGGCGGATTGGATGGTTGAGAAGTTGAGCGAACTCGGTGTGGACGCGTTCATTCCGCTAGCCGCGGAACGGAGCGTGACGCTTCCGCAGGGCACGACCAAATTTGAGCGATGGAATCGGATTTCCACCGAATCGGCCAAGCAGTCACGCCGTCGGGGCGTGATGGCTATCGGTAAATTGACCTCGCTCAACGACTTTCTGGAAGAATCAAATCCTGGATATGTTTTATCGACCGCAAGTGAAGTGCGCCCCCTTACAGACGTATTGGTCGAGCGCCGTGAAGCGGTGGTGCTGGCCATCGGTCCCGAAGGCGGATGGACCGAGCAGGAGCTCACGCGTTTTGCGGCCAAAGGCCATCAACAAGTCTCACTGACCTCGACCATTCTTCGAACTGAAACAGCCGCCATTGCGGCAGCAACGGTCGCGGTGCTTTGGGCGGGAAGACACTCCCTCGCGAAGTAGAGCCCTTCAACAACAAGACGGGCACGGATGCCATGCACCCGCGCCCGTCGTTGAGTTTGAATTGCACTGACGCGCAGACGTTATTCAACGCCCTTTCCGGCATTGCCATTGTTCTGCATCATTGCTTGCATGACGGCAGCGGTCATGCTTTCGACCAGGCGAGTCGGGATGAAGGCATCGACGCGAGCGGTCGAGCCATCGTTGGCCAGCGAAAAGCCGATCGGCGGAAGATTCGGCGGGAGCTTGAACTGCACCGGGAGACCCTGCTGCTTCATCACCGCAACGGCGGTGTTCGCGATGTTATCCAACGCGATATAGAACTCGGCGCCGCGGAGCTTGGGAAGCTGGCCGGCGACAACCTTTAAGCCATCAGACTGCCCGAGCGGATCAGCATTGCTCTTGGCCGCGGCGATCGCTTCGGCAAGCAACTTCGGGCTGACGGCCATCGTGCTGATGAAGGTGTGATCGTTGACGGCGCCCATGTTGCCCATGAGCCCGTTGGGGCCGTACAACATGGTCATGTACTGCTGTTCCTGGGCGGCCATCGGATCTTTTTCGTCGAACTTGAAGGTCATGGTGTACGGGGTCAACTGAACGCCGTCCACGGTGGTCTGATCGCCAAACTTCATTTCGGCCTTGGTCTTCGGCGTCGAATTCATCATCGAATTCATGAAAGGCATGGCTTCCTTGGTCATGGCGACCATCTGCTTGGCATCGCCTTGCACCAGTTCAACGATCTGGAAGTAATTTTCGCCGGCTTGAGGGGCCACCATTCCGAACGACACTGACCGCATGCCCGCCAGGGACTTGCGGGCAGCTTCGATGTACTTGTCGAGGTCGTCCTTCTTCATATCCCCGGGGCTCTGCTTGAGGATGGTCGCCATTTCATTGAACAGCGACTGGGCGACTTCGGGGGTGAGGGTGGCATCGCCATACATGAGGTAAGGGCGATCGGGCAGGCCGGCCAAAAGTGACTTGTCGGAATTCTTCGCTTGAGCGACGAGCTTGCCGAGGTAGCTGTCTGATTCAAAATCGCCCATGAAAGCGGTGCCCAAGCCGACGTCATTGAGGTTGAAACTGATCGAGACGGACTTGGTGCCGTTAATCAGCTCGGCAGCGACTTTGTCGTAAAGGGCAAACACGAATGGCGGAACTTTCACGCCTACGGGATTGTTCGGGTCGTCGAGCGCCTTTTTGATTTCAGCCCGGCCCTTGGCGTAGCCATCCTTCAGATCGGGGCGAAGCGACTTCACGTCAATGTAGATGAGGGCATCCTTGGCCGCGACTTCCTTCAGCGCCGAACCCTGAAGCTTGAAGCCACCCGGATTGGACAGAAGGGCCTTGGTCATTGTGGAGACGATGTATTTGCCGCGATGGGTGACGAACAACTTCTCCTGATTGGCGGGGACGACCACTTCGGAGATATCGTTGCCGACGTCTTTGACGTCGGTGAAGTTGCCGAGGAAGGCCTTGTAGTCATCCACCGGAAGGACAACGACCAGAGGCGGCTCCTGCGATTTGGCATCATCGGCGGCTGGGGCGGCGCCTTCGGCCTTTTTCGGCTTGAAGAAGGCAATGGCCATATCACCATTCTTGTTCAAGCCCTGCTTGATTCCCATTCCGGTCATAAGGGACGCGAGGGGATCGGCGAACTTGGGGTCCATCTGATCGACGCCCAACGTCTTGGCGAGCTTGGCAATCTTTGTGCTAAGACCCTGGAGGTCTTTCACTTCAAAGACGCCGGTCGCGTTGGATGGAACTTGATCCAGCGCCTGGCCCTGAACTGGCGCGACAAATGCCACGCCGACCAGGATGGCCATGCCGGCTACAACCCGTTGCATTGATCTCATTGCGGTCTCCTTCTCTCAATTGAGCCGGAGATCTCCCCGGCAAGGAAGTGGATGGTATCGGCCCGGCAAAGGGTTTCCAATTCTGAAATTGAGAAGTTCGTATAATCCGGTTGCGTGACAGTTCGGCGGCCGCTGGTTATTCCCTCCCCCGGTACGCCGCTTGTCGTTACCCATAATCTCGCTGACCTCCAAGAATCGCCGCGGAAGAGGACGACCGCATTTTTGTAGG
>DAIRGS010000052.1:3870-31228 GCA_036794395.1 Tepidisphaeraceae bacterium
CCCGCCTTTCCGATCACGCCGGGCGGACACGGGGGTCCGCCCCTACACACAATTATTCCCGACCGACCCTGCCGACTTGTGGGTAATGACAAGAGCCCACCAGGGGAGGGAAAAAGAGGGCCGCCTAAATTGTCATCACCGGTATAATTCCCAGAGGTTTTGACTTCCCAAGTGCCCGGCGGGCGGCTGGCGGTGTACAATGGCTGATGATGCGGCTGCCCGTTTTGCACATTCCCAGTCCCAGCCCGCACTTCGACACCGGGCCGAGATCGATTTCGGCCGTGCGGGTGTTGCGAATCAGCATTACCGATCGCTGCAATTTCCGATGCGTGTATTGCATGCCAGCCGAGGGGGTGCGGTGGTTGCCGCAGGCGGAGATATTGAGCTTCGAGGAAATTCGAGACGTTGTGCGTGCGGGGATCGAAGTTCACGGTATTACCCGCTTTAAGCTCACGGGCGGCGAGCCGACGGTTCGGTCGGGTTTGGTTGAACTGGTGCGCATGCTTCGTGAAGTAGACGGAGTGGAAGACCTTTCCCTGACAACAAACGGCATGCGGCTGGGTGAACTGGCCCGCCCGCTGAAGGATGCCGGTCTCGACCGCGTTACCGTGAGCATGGATTCGCTGCGCCCCGAGCAGTTCCGAAAGATCACGCGCACAGGCGATCTGGCCACCGTCGTGGCCGGTGTAGCAAGCGCGGAGGAAGCGGGGCTGGGTTTGAAGATCAACTGCGTGACCATGCGCAACGTCAACGATGATGAGCTAGTCGATTTCGCCCGGCTTTCATTGCATCGAAAGCTGACGGTTCGATTCATCGAATACATGCCCTTGGGCGATGCGGAGCTTCTTCATAACGACACACGCACGGTCGATGAATCGGAGATGGGCCCGGCCGGGGGATGCGGCGCTCAGGATCGCGGGGAGGACTCCTTGGTGCCGGAGGCCGTGGCGCGGGAGATCATCGAGCGGGAACTGGGGCCGTTGGAAGCGGTGGCCGCAGTGGATGAATCGGGGGTTGGGCCGGCTAAGGTGTTCCGCCTGTCGCGGGGGAACCCGGTTGGACGAGTCGGATTTATCAGCGCGATGTCAGCGCCGTTCTGCTCGACCTGCAACCGCCTGCGGCTTACGGCAACAGGCGTGCTTCGGTCGTGCCTGTTTGAGGGTGGAGAGGTTGCCATTCGGGAGGTTCTTCGATCGACAGCCAATCGGAAGGAACGTCAGGAGGCGGTTGCCCAGGCGATGACGGATTGCGTGAGACTTAAGCCGGACACGCATTCGAAGCGGGGAAATGAGCAGATGAGCCGGATTGGGGGGTAAACATTCACCCTATTTTCAGAAACGATTGCGCATTAAGTGACTGCAAGCCGGACAAAATCGCGGGAACCAAAAACTTGAGATCGTCAATCTTGTTGGTTGGGCTGACGAGAAGGGCCACCGAGCAGGGCAAAAACTCATGAGGTTCTGCTGATGTTCATAACCGCGATCAGTTGTAAGAACGGCGTCGAATCCGTCTTGGGCCGCTTTTTTGAGCAGAGCGCCGTTTGTTGTTTCCGCCCATCCCAGATAGCCGACGGTAAACACATCATGTGGTGGCGAAAGTAAGGCCCGCAGGCCCTGAGGAAGGTTCTCGTCCAGGAGCAGCTTCACTTCGTGTCAGCCGTTACAGCGGCCATCTCGGCCTGTGCGCACGACATTTCGAGTACAGCCAGAACTTGAGACCGCGACACCGTTGGAAACTCGCTGAGAAAGTAATCGACCGTATAGCCGGATTCGAGGTGATCGAATAAGGATCGAACCGGGACTCGAGTTCCGCTAAAACATGGCGTCCCATGTATAATATCTGGATTTCGAGTGATGGGATTCATTTCCGTATTGTACGCGAGGTTCTTTGAAATTCTTCTATCTGCGTCGCTTCAGCTGATCGAGCGAGATCATTTGCGTACGAGATTTCGTTGGCGTGTCCGTCGCGCAGCCGTGGCATGTCCCGCATCCGCCCAGGCGGCTTTTGCGGCCTTGCAGGGCGACGAAGGCCTGGCGGCCGATGATGGCGGCGCAGGCGGCAACGGCAACCAGGACGACGAGATGTTGGGTCCACATTGGCATCATGTCAGCACTTTTGAGCCGAGTTGAAAGACGACCAAACATACTACGTAGGCAAGGGCGTTCATGTAGACGAGCATGAAGACGGGCCAGCCCCATCCGCCGGTTTCGCGGCGGACGATCGCGAAGGTGCTCATGCACTGCATCGCCAGGACGAACCAGATCAAGAGACTTATGGCGACCAGGGGAGTCCAGACGGGCTGGCCGGCATTTGGGCCGGTGGTGTAATGGTCGGCGCGCATGGCTTCTGCGAGCTTTGCGTCTTTATCGTCGCCGACGCTGTAAACGATCCCCATTGAGCTGACGAATACTTCGCGAGCAGCAAAGGCGCTGACCAATCCGACCCCCATCTTCCAATCGAAGCCAAGTGGGCGGATGGCGGGTTCGAGGAATTTGCCGAGGCGACCGGCGCAGCTGTAGCGGGCTTTGGCGGCCTTCACGGCGTTTTCAACGGCAGCGCTAATATCACCTTCGGAAGGCTTTTCGACCTGGCCATACCAATATAGGGAGGACGTTAAGGCCGGGTCGATCAATTGTGAATTTTCGAGTTGAGCGCGGGTCTGGCTTTCGATCTGGCGGACCTGTGTGTCGGGAAGCTGGGGGTAATAGGCGAGCGCCCAGAGGATGACGCTGAGGCAGAAAATGGTTGTGCCGGCCTTGGTGAGGAAGGCGCGGGTGTTGGTCCAGACCTGGCGGGCGACCTGGGACCATTGGGGGACTTTGTAGCTGGGCAGTTCGAGAATGAAGCTTGTGGCCGGCCCTTTGGTGAGGGTGCGCTTGAAGACAAAGGCGGTGGCGACGGCGGCAACGATTCCGAGCGCGTAGCAGGCAAGCATGATTCCGGCCTGCACCAAGGGCGAATATGCGACGAAGAATGCACCGATTAAAAGCGTGTACACCGGTAAGCGGGCACTGCAACTCATGAACGGCGCGACCATGATGGTTGCGAGGCGCTCGCGGCGGTTTTCGATCGTGCGGGCGGCCATGATGCCGGGGATGGCACATGCAAAGCTGCTGAGCAAGGGGATGAAGCTTTTGCCGTGCAGTCCGACCTTGGACAGCAGGCGGTCCATGAGGAAGGCGGCGCGGGCGAGGTAGCCGGAATCTTCGAGGATGGCCAGAAACAGAAAAAGCATCGCGATCTGGGGCACGAACACGACGACGGTGCCGACGCCTTTGAAGATGCCATCGCGGATGAGAGCCCGGATGGGGCCTTCGCCCATGTGGCCGGAGACGAGTTGGCCGAGGGCGTCGATGCCGCTCTGGATGGCTTCCATCATGGGCTTGGCCAGCCAGAACAGGGACACGAACAGCAGACTCATGATCCCGGCGAAGATGAGCAGGCCCCAAACCTTGTGGCAGAGGATGATGTCGACGCGCTCGGTGAGATTCTTAGCGGGCCGGGCGTAGGACAGGGTTTGGAGTTTCGAGGGCGGCCGCGGAGCGTCGGTGACCACGCGGCTGACGACCGTTTCGATCCATTGATAATGCGCTTCGACGTCCGCCTGCATGGGGTCGATGCCCAATTGCTTCAGGCGATCGGTAGCGGAATGGAGAAGCGAGGATACGGGTTCCTGGGCAACGATGGGGCGGATGTCGGCGGCGTGATCGCCAATGAGCAGGCGCTCGGCGATAGCGCGGCATCGGTCCATGGGACGGGGCGAATCTTCTTCGCTGCCGAGGATTGCCAGGCCCCCGCCGACCAGGACAAGCTCTTCTCGCATGGCGTCGGGGAGCGCCCACTGAGGCATTGGCGCGACGACTGCGCGATTCACGGCGGCCTTCAATTCGGCAATGCCTTTACCCTTGGACCCCACGATGGGAATCACCGGAACGCCCAGTTCCCGCTCGAGTTTCTCGGCCGATACGTTTATGTGGCGACGCTCGGCGACGTCCATCATGTTCAGCGCGACAACCAGCGGGCGGCCCAGCTCTATGAGCTGGCTGACCAGGTACAGATTGCGCTGCAAATTGCTGGCATCGACGACAACGATGACGACGTCCGGGCGTTTCACATCCGTCCGAATTCCGCGGAGGACTTCCATCGCGACTTGTTCATCGGGGGAGCGGCTGATGAGGCTGTAGGTGCCGGGCAGATCGATGATGTCGCACCAGCGGCCATCGGGCAGCTTGCAGCGGCCGATTTTTTTTTCGACGGTTACGCCGGGATAGTTGGCGACTTTCTGGCGCAGGCCGGTGAGGGCGTTGAAGATGGTTGTCTTGCCGCTGTTGGGATTACCGGCCAGCGCAACGATCAATGCGTCGGAGGCTGAAACGCGATCGGGTGTGGTGGTGCAGTGCGACGACATTGCTTCTTCGAAAACGAAAAGACGTAAAACGTAATGAGCGATTCGATTGCCCGAGTTACGTTTTACGTCTTTACGCTTTGGCGCCTTAGGCGGCGTCTCGGGTTACTTGTGCGGCACGATTTGAACGTGCCGGGCTTGTTCTTCGCGAAGGCTCAGGTGATACCCGCGTAGGCGGAATTCAATTGGATCGCCCATGGGCGCACGGCGAACGACTTCCACACACGCGCCGTTACAGAAGCCCATTTCCAAAAGGCGGCGGCGCAGATCCGGATCCCCACCCACGCCCACTACGTTTCCATGGCAGCCGATGCCGAGCTTGTTCAAACCACAGGTGGCCGGTGAGCCACAGTGGTTACAACCCGCAAATCCACATGCCTTCTGCATACGAGCCTACTTCCGTGCTTGCCTCAGCAGTATATCTCGTTGAGATTGAGTTTCAATGGCATTTCAGAATGTGATACACGGATTATCGGGCGGTGTTGAGAAAGGGGTTTCCGAGGAAGGATTTTTTGATCATAAACACATATTTTTGAATATCTTACAACTTTCTCTATTCAAACTCTCCTACTGTCATCCTGGAGCGAAGCGAAGGATCTGCCATCCGAACGGTTCCCCGCTATCAGATCCTTCGCTTCGCTCCAGGATGACAGTGGGCAACTCATGCAATCTTCCAGGAAAGGTTTCAACTTCGCACGGACGACTCAAATACGGGGTTAGAACTGGCGAAGGAAGCGGATGTCGTTTTCGACGAAGCTGCGGATATCCTGGATGCCGTACTTACGCATTGCGATACGCTCAATGCCTAGACCAAACGCCCACCCGGAATATTCCTCGGGGTCGATTTTGCAGTTGGTGAAGACGTTTGGATGGACCATCCCGCAGCCGCCCAATTCGATCCAGCGTTGTTTGTCTTCGAACCAGACGTCGACTTCGGCAGAGGGTTCAGTGAAGGGGAAGAAGCTTGGGCGGAAGCGGACTTTGGTTTCGGGGCCGAAGTAGCCGTGGATGAACTGCATGACGGTGCTTTTGAGATCGACCATGGTGACGTTGCGATCGACGACCAGGGCTTCGAGCTGATGAAACATGGGCAGGTGCGTGGCGTCTGTTGTATCGGGGCGATACACACGGCCGGGAATGACGACGCGGATGGGCGGCTTCTGGCGCTCCATTACGCGAATCTGCACGGTGCTGGTTTGCGTGCGGAGAAGAAGCTGGCCGTCATGCGTGGAGGAATCGAGGTAGAAATTATCGAGCGGGTCGCGGGCGGGATGGGCCTCGGCGATGTTGAGAGCGACGAAATTATGGAAGTCGTCCTCGACTTCCGGGCCGCTGGCGACGCTGAAGCCCATGCGGCCGAACAATTCGGTAAGCTCGTCGACTACCTTCATGAGGATGTGGCGATTGCCAATTTGCGGCCAGCGGCCGGGCTCGGTCACGTCGACGTAATCGCGGTCACCGGTGGCGTCCTGGGCGAGCTGTTGCTTGAGGGCGTTGAATGATGCTTCGAGCTGCCCTTTGGCTTCGTTGACGCGCTGGCCGACGACGGGCTTCTGTTCTTTGGTCGCCTGTCCGATGAGGCGGGACATGCCTTTTACCAGGCCATTGGAGCCAAGATACTTGATTCGGAATTGTTCAAGCTCGGCGGCGTTTCTCACTATGCCCAGCTCGTCGCGGGCGGCTTGGGAGATCTGGTCAATTTGTGCTAGCGGATCAGACATGGGTATCATTCTGTCTGCACGCGTGAGCGGGTCAAGGCGGGATGGGAAAGCGGGGAATTGATGGACTTATCAAAACTGCCGAAATTGTCGGAAACCAGGCCGCCGGAATCCGCGGATTCGACGGACGCTCCGAAGGAATCTCCATCAACTGTCGTGCATACCTCCAACCTCGATCAACGGCGATACGAGCCGAGCGGGATTGGCGGCGAAGTGTGGCTCGGGATCGTTATTGCGTTGATCCTGATGCTCTACACGCGGAGCTTCGGCGGCTACCTGCTATCGCTTGCCTCCGGAAAGCCATTCGACACCGGCGTCATCTGGAGCGAGGGGCCGAACCAGGGACAGCCCGTTCCCTACACTCAATTGGAGGGAGGAACGTTTTACTCTGATTCGTCGATCTTCCTGTTTGGCGTTGCGATGCTGATCGGTGCCCTGGCTCAAATAGTGCTCGCCAGCCGGTTCGGCGGTAAGCGGGCGATCGCGTGGCTGTCGCTGGGGGCGATGGCGATGGCGACGGTTTATAACATTGTGGCGGCGGTCATTCTTTTGCGGGTTGGGATCACACCCCTGATTTCGCTTCTGTGCGTGGCCGTCGGGGGGTACATCGTTTATTACGAATGGGCGGCGATTAAGGCAACATCACACGCGCCAAACTGAACGGGGTGATAATCGGGCTTCGGGTCGTTCAGATTACTTCCAACATGTTGGTCAAGCACTTTTGATCACTCTTCGGCGCGGAGTTGGGCGGCGATTTGATAGTGCCCGGTCTATGACGCCTGTCATCGACGGAAACAATTGAGCGGATTGTATTTGCTTCAGCGCCTTTTCGATTTTTACAGCGGTTGCCACATCAAGAGTGACCTTGCCCTTCTCGATGCGGTTGAGTGTTTCAGGCCGTATACCTGCGAGTCTTGCGAGCCGCACTTGAGAAAGACCGAGTGCGGTGCGATCTCGAATGATTCGACGCGCGATCGTCGCGCGGGCGAATTCCACAGCTGAGACGTTTCCGTCTGAATCCGGGGCGGGAACTTTCGGCATCGAAGCCCGTCCTTTCACCAGCGCGTCCCATGCTTTGGCTTCGAGAAGCACGTAGGACTTGCCATTATGGGTGATGTTCTTCATAGGATTCACCTCAATCGTAGACTCCGCCGCGGTTGCCGATTTTCCACACCGTGACCAATTCTGAAGTCGCGCGGAAAACCACACGATAGTCACCGGTACGAATTCGCCAGTTGTTTTTCAGACGGCCTCTCAGCGGCTTAGCGCCGCTAACGTCGGGCCAATTCACTAGCCTCTCCAATATGGCGGCAACCCGCGCCTGAATCGCCAATGGCAAAGCCGCAAACTCAGCCTGCGCCTTGGGCGTCAGAAGAACCTCGGCCATTTCGGCATGTTAAGAGCATTGACTTTTAAAGTCTATGCGGGAGAGAGTCAGATCCATAAAAAGACCCCCGGCGTCGGGGAAGAACGCCGGGGGCTCAGGGGAGGTAGGGAGCCTTCATGGAAGGCCGCACGCGTTCGTGTTTCGCGGCGGCCCCCCATATGTATTAGTTACTGAGGTTCAAAGGCCCAACTCGATACCTGCAAGTAGCGCATAACCCAGGATTGCAATCAATCCGATCATCGCGCCTGATCATTTCCCGCTCATCGCCAAGCTCCTATGGGCCGCACGTTTTTACCTGCGCGACTCATATAAAGTTAGACGTATGAAAGGCAAAAAGGTTTGCTTTGAATGACCACGTTGACGTTATAAACGCAAGGGTTTTGTATAGTCCATTCTGGGAATTTATTGCAGGGGGTACATGACCATTCCGGTGGCAAGCTTGGGATAGAAATAGGTGCTCTTCTGGGGCATGACTTCGTTTACTTTTCCAAGCTCTTCCAAGGCGTGCAAGGGGGTGGGGCGGATGATGAGGGCGATCTGGTACTGCTTGCCATCGACTTGCCTGGAGATGGTGGACGCATCGGCGGTGTAGCCTTTGGTGAGTTCGCCATTGGCGAAGTGGGGCTGGAGGACTTCGTCGAGGAAGTAGCGTTGAAGGATGGCCACATCGAGCCGGCGCCAGGCGTCACTTTGTTTGGCCTCCAGAGGTTTGAGCACGTCGGGATTGGTGACGCGGAGGTGGTAGAGGCGCTTGGTCTTGCCATCGTAGAGGGCGAACATATTGGGCGGATCGTGGCTGAGTGCCTCGGCGGCTTCGCCGATCCGTTCGGGAGGGACGGGAAGCTCTTTCACCTCCACGATGCCCGCGACCTGCTTTTTGAATGCTTCTATATCGAATGGCTTGAGATTTCCGATCAGGCGGTGCGTGGGGAGAATAAGCAAACCATCGTCCTGCATGCCGACCAGAACGAACATGCAAAAGTTGGCGGGATGGGCAGGGGGAAGTTTGCCGCCGTGCTTTGCGGCGATTTCGGATTGGTATTGGAGGGCGGTGGTGTAGCGGTGATGACCATCGGCGATGTACACGGGCCGGTGCTTCATCAGATCGATCACCTGGTTTTCGATCTCGGCGTCAGTGACGCTCCACAGATCGCTCTTCACTCCTTCGAGGGAGCCGGTGAGTTCGGGCTTGCCGGCGTTCTTGTAAAGGAGGTTGGTGATGTCGTTGCGGGCATCGCTGTACAGGCCGAAGATGGGGGAGAGCTGCATGCCGGTGGAGCGCATGAGTTTGAGCCGGTCTTCGATGGGGCCTTTGTAGGTTTTTTCGTGGGGAACGACTTCACCCTCTCCGAAGGGGGAAAGGCGGACCAGGGCGATGAAGCCGCGGCGGTGAAACGTGCGGCCGTTATGCTCGTAGGACTGGGAATAGGGGTAAAGGGCCCGGCGGCCGTCACGCTCAAGAATGCCCGAACGGAGCCACGCCTGCATCGTAATGTTGGCGCGATCGTAGACTTCATCGGGTCCGACGGTTTTGGCCGGAAGATGGGGCAGATCGATATTGACGATGTTATGGGGGTCGTGGGATTGAAGCTGGGCCCGGCCGGCTTCATCAAGCACGTCGTACGGCGGGGCGATTAGCTTGGAAACGTCGGTGCCCTGCTTCTTTGAGAAGTGAACTCCTGAGAACGGCCGGATTTGCGCCACGAAAAGACTCCTTCATGAAAATGGCCGGCGCAGTCGCAGGCCCGATTTTCGTGTTCGGGGAATCTGGACTCCGGCCCGAGAATCACGATAACATGCTCCTTCTGTCGAATCGAGAACCTATGCGAATCCTTCTAGCAAACCCCCGCGGCTTCTGTGCCGGTGTCAATATGGCAATCGATGTGGTCGAGCAGGTGCTGCGCATGCGTGGCGCACCTGTTTATGTGTACCACGAGATCGTGCATAACCGCCATGTCGTGGAGGACTTCCGTCGCCGGGGCGTCGTTTTTGTGGATTACATCTCCGAGGTGCCCAACGGCAGCGTGGTGGTGTATAGCGCGCATGGCATTTCGCCGGCGATTCGGGATGAGGCGCGCCGCCGGAGCTTGATTGAGGTGGATGCGACCTGCCCGCTGGTGATTAAGGTTCACGGCGAGGTTCAGCGGTTTGCCAAAGACGGGTATTCGATCATCTTCATTGGCCATGCCAAGCATGATGAGGCGGTGGGGACTGTGGGCGAGGCTCCGGATGCCATTACGGTTGTGGAGTCGCCGGAGGATGTGGCCCGGCTTGAGGTAAAGAACCCACAGAAGATGGCGTATGTGACGCAGACCACGTTGAGCCTCTACGACGCGCAGCGTATTATCGATACGCTGAAACAGCGTTTCCCGCAGATCAAGCAGCCGCCCAAGGAAGACATCTGCTACGCGACGACGAACCGGCAGAATGCGGTGGCGGAGGTTGCGCCGGAGGTGGACCTGGTTCTGGTGATCGGGAGCCGGAACAGCTCGAACTCCCAACGATTGGTCGAAACGGCGCATCAGGCCGGTAAGGCCGCGTATCTGATTGACGATCAGACGGAGTTGGACCCAACGTGGTTTGAGGGAGTGGAAATTGTGCTCATCACGGCCGGCGCTTCCGCCCCCGAGCATCTGGTGCAGGATCTAGTGAACCGGCTTCAGCGGGAATACGGGGCGGATTCGGAAGTGCGGACGATCGCGGAGGAAGATGTTTCGTTCGCGCCGCCGAAGTCGCTGCGGAGCCTGACGGTGGTGGGATAGTCGGGCGAGGTTATCGGACTCATCAGTCCGATTGAGCCGCCTGTGTGGCGGAACCCTGTTTTGTGCGGTATGTATTCGTTGCCGGCCCATCGGCATTGCGCGGGGCCTGCGCGAAGGCCATTGATATGCCCAAAGAGCTGATCCAAGGCGTGACGGTCAAGAAGCTTCAGGTCAACTGCGATGAACGCGGGCGACTGATGGAAATGATCCGTTGCGACGACAAGGAACTGAAGAACATCAAGTTTGGCCAGGTCTACATGACCACCGCCTATCCGGGCGTGGTCAAGGCGTGGCACTATCACAAGAAGCAGACGGACCATTTCATCTGCGTTAAAGGCATGATGAAGGTCGTGCTGTATGACTCGCGCGAGGGATCGCCGACCAAGGGGATGGTGAACGAGTTTTTCATTGGCGAGTATTCGCCGCTGCTAATTGAGATTCCGAACCTGGTTTATCACGGCTTTAAATGTGTCAGTGATACCGAGGCGATGGTGATCAACTACACAACCGAGTGCTACGACTACAAAGACCCGGACGAATATCGAATCGCACCCCACAGTGGAGAGATTCCGTATGATTGGGGAAGGAAAGACGGATAGGGAAATGACGAAATTCGAAATTCGAATGACGAATGAATGACAAATGACCAAATGACGAAACGAATTCCCGTTCAGCATTGCTCTGTTGAAATTCTCGATCGTGTCATCCTGGAGCGAAGCGAAGGATCTGATATGCGAGCGATTCACCGGCTACCAGATCCTTCGCTTCGCTCCAGGATGACACAAGGCAGCTTATCCAATGGAGGATTTCAACAGAGTAGTTCAGCATCCCTTGTTTCGTCATTCGAATTTCGAATTTGATTCGTCATTCGTCATTCGAATTTCGTCATTCAGGTACCAGGCGACATAAACGGAGAGCATCCCATGAAGGGCGTTATTCTCGCAGGCGGAACTGGATCGCGGCTGCTTCCGTTGACCAAGGTCACGAACAAGCACATGCTGCCGGTCTATGACAAGCCAATGATTTATTACCCGCTCGAGTGCATGGCCAAGGCGGGTATTGAAGAGGTTCTGCTGGTCACGGGCGGAAACAACGCCGGGGACTTTATCCGGCTGCTGGGCAACGGGCGGGAGTTTGGGTTTAAGGACCTGAACTACACCTATCAGGAAGGCGCGGGCGGGATCGCCCAGGCGCTGGGGTTGGCCGAGCATTTTGCCGAGAATGATTCGATCTGCCTGATCCTGGGGGACAACATCGTTGAGTACACGATTCGCGAATCGGTCAAACGATTTCGGCACCAGGGCCAGGGAGCCAAGATCCTGCTGTCGCAAGTTGAGAACCCGAAGGCGTACGGCGTCGCGGAGATGGAGGGGGAAAATGTTGTGCGGATTGTTGAGAAGCCCAAGGACCCGAAGACCAATTGGGCGGTGATTGGGATTTACTTCTATGACAATCAGGTATTCGACATTGTTAACCATCTGAAGCCGTCGGCGCGGAACGAGTTGGAAATTACCGATGTGAACAACGAGTACATCCGCCGCGGGGAAATGACGGCCGACAAGATCACCGGCTGGTGGGGAGATGCCGGAGAGAACATCGATTTTTATCTTAAGGCGTGCAACATGGTCTCGCAGACCAAGGCTAATAAGGAACTCCCCGCGAAAAGTTAGGCCGTGACGTGCGGGAATGACGAATGACGAAATTCGAATGACGAATCAAATCCGAAATTCGAATGTCCGAATGACGAAACAGGGGCTCGATCACCCGCGCATTTGTTTCGTCATTCGTGCTTCGGTCATTCGTCATTGATTCGTCATTCGAATTTCGTCATTCGTCATTCCACCTTGTCTTCGTGCCTTCGTGTTTAAGGTATTTCTGAATATGCGAACGATCCTCATCACCGGTGCCGCGGGGTTTATCGGGTCTAATTTTGTGCGGATGCTTTTGACGCGCGGGGAGCGGGTCAGGCTGATTGCGCTGGATAAGCTGACTTACGCGGGGAACCTGGCGAATATTGCGGATCTGCTTCCCGATAGCGAGCGCCTTGTCTTTGTGCGTGGCGACATCTGTGACGCCGGGCTGGTTACCGAATTGTTTGAGAAACACGGCATTCGGGAAGTGATTAACTTCGCGGCAGAAAGCCATGTGGATCGGTCGATTCTGGGGTCGGGGCCGTTCGTGCAGGCGAACGTGGTGGGGACGCAGGTTTTGCTGGATGTGGCCAAGGCGAAGGGGATCGACCGGTTCCTTCAGGTGGGCACAGATGAAGTGTATGGGTCACTTCCCGAAGACAAGCCTGAGATTAAGTTTACTGAGCAGACGCCGCTTGAGCCCAACAGCCCCTACAGCGCCAGCAAGGCGGCGGCGGATTGTCTGGTTCGGGCGTATTTTCATACGTTCAAAATGCCAGTGCTGACGACTCGATGCTCGAACAATTACGGGCCTTATCAGTTTCCCGAGAAGCTGATTCCGCTCTTCGTCACCAACCTGATCGAGGGCAAGAAAGTGCCGCTGTACGGGGATGGGATGAATGTGCGGGATTGGCTGTACGTGGACGATCACTGCGAGGCGATCTGGACAGTGCTGAACAAGGGAACGCCGGGCGAGGTTTATAACATTGGGGGCAATAACGAGATCCCCAATCGAAAGATCACCGAGACAATTCTGCGCGAGATGGACAAGGATTGGGATCAAAACGTGCAGTACGTGAAAGATCGACCGGGGCACGATCGGCGGTATGCAATCGATGCTTCGAAGATCAAGCGCGAGCTGGGCTGGGAGCCCCAATTTCGCTTCGACCAGGCGATCAAGGCCACCATCGAATGGTTCCGTGCCAACGAAAGGTGGTGGCGCGCCATCAAAAGTGGAGAGTATCTCAAGTATTACGAACAGCAGTACGCCGGCAGATGATCGTATCACCTCTTGTGGGAGGTTAACGTGTTCGTCCACATTCCGATCCCCGGACATGAGCGGCCGGTGCTACTTTTCTGCTTCGTGTTCACATTGTGCATCGGGGCATACGAGCTTTATCGCGGGCTCAGCGCAGGGTCGTGCAAACAGGTGAACGCTGCGGTGATCGAGCACGGCAACCCTGCACCAGGCGTATGGTTGCGAGTTCGCGGACGCGCCCTGTGGTCAGACGCTTCGAAAAGGTCAGATGAAGATGGCTACGTTGTATACATGGTTCCCGTCGTCTCCGACGAACCCGAAGCCAGGAAACACGCCGCGCTTTTTATGGAGTATCGGCTCAAAGCCCAACCGCCGCCTTCCGGTCAGACGGATACTTCGGATTTCGATGGCACCATTATCCGCGGGCGTGGACTTGCCCCAGATGACCAGACGCAGTTGGGGGTCCGCGGCATAACGCGTGCGAGCCAATACCTCCTGCTTAAGCCCGGCGGTACGCCGCGCGATTTAATGGGCGACGGCTACCTCTTTCTTACAATTGCGGCGGCATGTTTGGCGTTTATCCCGGTTATCGGATGGCTGAAGAGATTCGAGCGACGGCAAATAAGCAGACGCAGGAGCACGGTAACGTAATGCATCCAATTGACATTCGACCCGCCAACCCATCTGACGTCCCTACCATCCTCCAGTTCATCCGCGAACTGGCGGAATACGAAAAGCTTTCCGATCAGGCGACCGCGACCGAGTCACTGCTGAATGAACATTTATTTGGGGCCAGTCCTGTAGCGTCGGCACTGATTGCCGAGCTTGACGGGACGGCGGTGGGATTTGCGTTGTATTTCTACAACTTCTCGACTTTCGTTGGACGTCCGGGCATCTATTTGGAAGACTTGTTTGTCCGTCCTGACGCTCGCGGCGCAGGGGTCGGGCGGGCACTGCTAAAAGCACTGGCTAAACTGGCAGTTGAGCGGAACTGTGGTCGGTTGGAATGGGCAGTGCTGGACTGGAACACCCCGGCGATTGGCTTTTACAAAAAGCTGGGCGCGGTACCAATGGATGATTGGACCGTTTTTCGGATTGCGGGGGATGCGTTGACCCATCTGGCGGCGGAGTAAAATGGCAATGGATTTGTACCGATCGATTCTGATCACAGGTGGGCGGGGAATGCTTGCGCAAGCCGTCCGCCAGACGCTGGACGCTCGGAAGCTTCCGTATGTAGCGGTGGATCACGCGGAATGTGACGTGACCGACTCGGCGGCAGTGGGACGCATGTTCGTAGCTCATAAGCCCTCACTTGTGATTAACTGCTCGGCCCATACCAAGGTTGATCTGTGTGAGGATGAGAAGGACAAGGCGGACGCGATCAATGGGCACGCCGTGGGCACGCTGGCGACGCTATCGCGGGAGTACGGGTCGTTTCTCGTTCACTACAGCACTGATTTTGTATTCGACGGGAATGGCAAGCGCCCCTACCGCACGGACGATCCTGTCGGGCCGCTCTCGGCTTATGGGCGATCGAAATTACTGGGCGAGCAGAAGCTCCAGCAGGACGCTCCCGCGAGATGGATTATTCTCCGAACGGCGTGGCTTTATGGGCGAGGAGGGCCAAACTTTCCGCGGACAATTATTGAGCGGGCACGGCAGGGAGCGCCGCTAAAGGTTGTCAGCGATCAGGTGGGGTCCCCCACTTACACGGTTGATCTCGCACAGGCAACGCTGGATTTGCTTGATCGGCAGCTCACGGGGATCTGGCATCTCACCAATTCCGGCTCAACAAACTGGTACGAGTTTGCGCGGGCGGCGCTTGAGGAATTTGCGATTGGCGGAAGTCTCACGCCGATCAGCACGGCGGACTGGGCGGTCATCCGGCCGAAGCAGGCACACCGGCCCTCGTACAGTGTGTTGGATACTGAGCCGTTCACCCTGGCGATCGGCCGGCCCATGCGGCCGTGGCGCGAAGCGCTGCACGATTATCGGAAAACCGTTGCCCAGACGGGATCGATGTAACGCGACGTTCGCTTTTGCTTCTAAATGACCGTGCGCGATTCCGCGCTTTGTGGCATGGCTTTGTAAGCCATGATCGAGGGGGATGACTATCAGCGCCGGGTGAGATGTGGCAAAACCAAGTTTCGACAGTTGGACAACCTTCTGATTCGCCGGCAGAAAATGCTCGCTTAAGGAAAGTTGGTTTTCCCACATTTCACCCGTCGCTGGACCCGAAGCGTCCTCACCCACGGCTTACAAAGCCGTGCCACGAAACAGCAATGGCGCGGTATCGCGCACGGGTCATTTAGACCGAATTGGAACGATGGACTTCGTCGTTCGAATTACTCTCAGTTCCACTCCAGATTTCGCCCCCAACATCCCACTCCCCGGCCGGTAAATTCAGTTATGAACCCGCGACTCTCCGCCTTATTCGCCCTCTTGTTCCTCGCCCCCGCCCTCAACGCACAAACCGATTTTTCCAAAGTCGAAATCATTACCACCCACATCGCCGGCAACGTCTACATGCTCGAAGGCTCGGGCGGTAACATCGGTGTTTCCGCCGGCCCTGACGGCCTGCTCATGATCGATGATGAATTCGCGCCCCTGGCCGGCAAAATCGAAGCCGCCCTCAAGAAGATCAACCCCGGCAAGCTCAAATTCGTCATCAACACCCACTTCCACGGCGACCATACCGGCTCCAATCCCCACTTTGGCCGCGAAGCCCCCATCATCGCCCAGACCAACGTCCGCAAGCATCTTAAACTCACGCCCAAAACCCCCGAAGAAGCCCTTCCCGTTCTGACCTACGACCAATCCATGTCCGTCCACTTCAACGGCGAAGAGCTCAAACTCATGCACGTCCCCCATGGTCACACCGACTCCGACACCATCATCACTTTCACCAACTCAAACGTCGTTCACATGGGCGATCAATTCTTCAATGGCCGCTACCCCAATATCGACCTTGGCGGAGGGGGCAGCATTCACGGCTACATCCACAACGTCGAACAAGCCATCGCCACCATCCCCCCCACCGCCAAAATCATCCCGGGCCACGGCCCCCTTGGTAACCTCGAAGATCTCAAAAAATTCCGCGAAATGCTCGTCGCCACCTCGGCGTTCATGGACAAACAAATCGCCGCCGGCAAAACGCTCGCCCAGGTCAAATCCGAAGGCCTCCCCGCCGAATGGAAATCCTGGGACCAGCCCCCCATGGGCCAAACCAAATGGATCGAAATCCTCTACCACGGCCTAAGCCCCAAACCCGCCGCGAAGAATTAAATTGGAAGTTCCTGGCGTGGTCGCTTCAGCGACCACGTCTTAGGGACATTTGCGATTTGCGATTGCCATTTTGCGATTTGATTGCATGTCATCCTGGAGCGAAGCGAAGGATCTGATTCCGGAGAACCGTTCGACTATCAGATCCTTCGCTGCGCTCCAGGATGACAACCTCAGGATTCGAGGACGTAGGGGCGGTTCCCACGCCAGCTATTATGATTTTAGTTCCCCGCCTTCGTATCTCCCTTCTCAACCGGCTTGCTCGATTTCTTCCACTCATCAAACCCGCCGTGATAGTCGAGGATATCTGTAAAACCCAACGGGGCCATGATCTTTGTGGCCCGGGCGCTGCGAACGCCCTTGGCGCAGTGAACGAGGTAGGTCTTGGATTTATCCAGCGCCGCGATCTTGGTCTTGAACTGCGGATCGCTGATATCGACATTGACTGCGCCGGGGACGTGGCCCTGGTTGAACTCCTGAGCCGTCCGCACATCGAGCACGACGTTGTTTTTCTCCTGGCGGAGTTTGTCGAACTGGTCGATGTCGATTTGTTTGACGGCGGGCTTGGTGGTTTGCGCAAGCGTTGCCGTGCCGATTAGCACGCCGAGCAATAGTGCGGACGCCGTGGCGAAACAAGTGCGTCGAGTCATGGCTTGGTTCCTCGGTTGATGCTTCCCCGTGCGCAACGCTTGAGCAGGCTTCGAAGCCTGCACCACATGAATTCACACTCGCGCTGGCGATTAGGTCAGCAGATCATGCATGACCTGCCCATAGACGTCGGTCAGCCGGAAATCCCGGCCGGCGTAGCGGTAGGTCAGCTTCTCGTGATCGATGCCCATTACGTGCAGCAGCGTGGCATGCAGATCGTGGATGGAGACGCGGTCTTCGACGGCGCGGAAGCCGAATTCGTCGGTTTGGCCGTAGGAGAATCCGCCCTTGAATCCACCGCCCGCCATGAACATCGTGAAGCCGTACGGATTGTGATCGCGGCCATCTCCACTTTCGGAGACAGGTGTGCGGCCGAATTCTCCGCCCCACACCACCGCCGTCTCATCGAGCAGGCCGCGGCGTTTGAGATCGGATATCAAAGCCGCTGAGGCCTTATCCATATCCGGGCATCGCTGGCGCAAGTTGCGGTTGATCTTGCTGTGATCGTCCCAAGGCTGGCCTGGCCCGTAAATCACATGAACGGTGCGCACACCCCGCTCAACCAGCCGCCGGGCGAGCAAGCAGCCGTTGGCGAAAGGAGAATTGCCATACTCATCTCGCACCGATTGCGGCTCGGCGCGGAGATCAAACGCATCGGTCGCCTCGAACTGCATTCGATAGGCCGTCTCCATCGCCTGGATACGTCCATCGAGATATTCATCGGCGCCGAACGACTGCTCGTAATCGCGGTTGAGGGCCTGAACCAGATCGAGCTGCTTGCGCTGAGTCGTGGGATCGAGTTGCTTGTTTCGCAGATCGCGGATCATGCTCTCGGGGCGGGTCTGCGAATCATCGAAACCCGTGCCCTGGTACCGCGCCGGCAGGAACCCGCTCCGCGCGCCCGGCCCGCCTCCGCCGCCTGGCCCAAGGACCACAAAGCCGGGGAGGTTCTGGTTCTCGGTTCCCAGTCCGTAGGAGATCCAAGAGCCCATCGATGGCCGGGTCGCGGCAATGTTGCCCGAATGGAACAGGCTGCGCGCCGGTGTATGGGTTGGGTTGAACGTGTACATCGATTTGACGACTGTGATGTCGTCGATGATCGATGCAATCTTTGGCAGCAGTTCACTGACGTCGATGCCGTTCTTGCCATGCTTTTTGAACGCGAAGGGAGAGGGGTAAAGTCCGCCGGTGGTGCGCTCGGTTCGGAGGTTGACCGAATCCGGTCGCTGCCCGGCATGCTTCTCCAGGGCGGGCTTGGGGTCGAACATATCCATGTGCGACGGCCCGCCGGGCATGAACAGGAAGATGTTGTGCTTGGCGCGGGGCGCAAAGTGCGCGCCTTCGCGGTGCGCCGTCTGGGGCACGGCCACCGCAGCCGCCGCGCTTTGCTCGGCCAGCATGCCCATCAGCCCGACCGTGCCCAGCCCGGCCCCGATCGACTGAATGAAATTCCTACGCGATGTACCAGGTATCAGGGCCAAAACAGCACCTCATTTGTACTCAAAAGAGCCTGTGCGTATTGCGCAGGCTTTCCGCCGGCGGCAAAGTAATCGGCGGCCAGCTTCAGTTCGGTTTCGTCCGGATCGCGCCCGAGCACCTGGTGATACATCGCCTGCACGCGCACACCTTCGGGCTGCTTCTCCACGCTCGTGGCCAGCGCGGTCGCCTGGGTCTGCATGAAGAGGCTGTTCATCACAAACAACTGCTGAAGCGGCGTGGTGGTCACCTCGCGCCCGGGGCTATGCATGGTGGCCTCGGGGAAATCGAATAGCTGTAACAGGTTGCTCAACCGGCCGCGTGCGACCCTTGCATACACCGTACGCCCGTTATTGCCGGGTTGATCGATATCGGCCGAGATCCCGGACGGCGTCAGATCGAGTGTGCCACTGGCTTCGAGAATGCAATCGCGATAAGCCTCGACATCGAGCCGGCGCGGGTTCATGCGCCAGACCAGCCGGTTGGTTGGATCCGATTGCATCGCATCGTCGCGCGGATGGCTCGCCTGGCGGTAGGTCGCGGAGAGCATAATTTCTTTATGCAGCCACTTCATTGACCAGCCGTGGGCGATGAACCGGGCGGCCAGATCATCCAGCAGTTCCGGATGCGTGGGCTTCTCGCCTTGTGCGCCAAAATCGCTTTGAGTTGCGACAAGGGGCTTGCCAAAGTGCCAACCCCAGACGCGATTGACGATCACGCGGGCCGCCAGCGAAGAACCATCACTAAAGATCTTATCGCCCAGTTCACGACGGCCTGAACCAACATGGAAAGTCGCACTATCGCTGGAGAGGACGGACAGGAATTTTCTTGGAGAAACATCACCGGGCCGAGCGACATTGCCGCCAGGCAGCACGCTCATGTCGCGTGCCTCGCCGGGCTTGATTTCGATCATCGTGAAGTCGCCATCGGTGGCATCGACATACGTCCCGGCGTCGAACACCGCCTGAAAGAACGGCGCGGTCGATCCTCCGCGACCACCACGCCGGCCGCCACCAAATCCCATTCCATTCCCAGCGGCTCCTGCAACTGCGCCCGCGGCGCCGTTCGCGCCGCGCCGCCTTGCTGGCTGCGAAGACGCGACCTGCACTCCCGGCTGCGTCGTCGGATAAGGCTGCGGCCGCCGGGCCAGCGAGGTGAGCTGGGTGTACATGTCCGGATGTTCGTCCTTGAGGAACGACATCTCGTCCATGATGCGATCGATTTCGGCAATGAACTGCCCGACCTTGACGCGAGCTTCCTTCGGCTTGCTCCCGGGTTCTCCCCGCAGCAGATTCGCAGCGTAGCTCAGGTAGAAGAGCCGCTGTTCGGCGGCCATAAACCGGGTCTCAAGCTCCGGCTCAACTTCCTTCAGCGGACGCGGAACCTGAACAATCGAAGCAAAAATACCCTGAAGGCTGTAGTAGTCCTTGGTCGGGATCGGATCGAACTTGTGATCGTGGCACCGCGCACAGGCTACCGTCATTCCCAAAAACCCGCGCGTCACGGTATCGATCCGCTCATCCCAATCGTCGTTGCACAGCGTGGTAATGACCTCTTTCGAGAGCCGGCCATCTTTGTGATAGACCGGCCCAATGCCCAGGAAGCCCAGCGCGACCATGTCCTGCCGGGAAGTGCCGGGCATTTCGTCGGCGGCCAGTTGCAGCTTCACGAACTGGTTGTACGGGATATCCTGATTGATCGCCTTGATGACCCAATCTCGATATCTCCAGGCAAAGGCATAAGGAGGATTAGTGGCTTCGCTGGTGGGGTTGTCCTCGGCATAACGAACGACATCGAGCCAGTAGCGCCCCCACCGCTCGCCGTAGTGATCGGATGCCAGGAGGTGATCGACGAGCTTCTCGTACGCATCGGGAGATTCATCTTTGGCGAACGCTTCGACTTCCTCGTAGGTCGGCCGCAACCCGGTCAAATCCAGATACGCCCGCCGGACCAGAGTCCGTCGATCCGCTTCCGGCGAAGGCTTCATCCCCGCCTCGTCCTGCTTGGCGCCGATGAACGAATCGATCTTGCCACGTGCCCAGGTTGCGTCTTTCAATTTCGGCGCGGGCTGTTCATTGGCCGGCTGAAACGCCCACCACTTCCGCCCCGTCGCCAGATCCATCCCGCGCTTCTCGGCGACCGCCCCGCCGGCCCCGGCTGCCGGGGCTTCTCGCGGGTCGGGTGCGCCCATTTTGACCCATTGCTCAAACCACTGAATCTGCTGAGGGGTCAACTGCTTCTTCGGCGGCATCTTCAGATCGGGATCGGTCCATTTGAGCGCCTCGATCAGCCGGCTCTTCTCCGGCGCCCCGGCCACCACAATCTTCCCACCCGCGCCGCCCTTGGTCATCCCCTGTTTCGTATCCAGGAACAAGTGACCCTTCACCTTTTCCGATTGCGCAGAGTGACATTTATAACACTGCTCGACCAGCAATGGCCGGATGTGTTGTTCAAACACCACCAGCCCCTCGGGCGAGTCCGCCCCACGAGCCGGTGCCGCACCCAGAAATCCGATGATTAGAGCAAGAAAGCACCGCATTAGTACCTATTATCACGCAGTTGCAGCCCCGTTGCCCCGTTCCGATTCATCGTTGGAGAATGCCTCAGGCCTGAATCCGCGAACCTTCAAAACGCCTGTAGACATTATCGATTCCGTACTGGACATGGTATTGATCATCATGGAGAATTCCACGGCGACATTGCTCTCAAATCTGGGGTAGATGCCATGTCTGCAACACCAAAAACACCTGGCGACCCGCCGATTGCGGAAACCGTCGCCGAGCAACCGCACCTTCGCGTCGCGCACCCAGTACCCGAATCCATTGGCCCCTATCGCGTGATTGAAATCATTGGCGAGGGCGGAATGGGCGTGGTTTACAAAGCCGAGCAGCGCGAGCCTGTTCGAAGGGTTGTGGCCCTGAAGATCATCAAGCTTGGGATGGACACGAAGGAAGTCCTCGCCCGGTTCGACGCCGAGCGGCAGGCGCTGGCGCTGATGTCGCATCCGAACGTGGCCAAGGTATTTGAAGCGGGCTTTACCGGGTCCGGCGGCCCGTACTTCGCCATGGAATATGTGCCGGGCGTATCCATCACCGCCTATTGCGACACTCAGAAACTCACCACCCGCGAGCGACTGGAATTGTTTATCCCGGTTTGCCAGGCCATCCAGCACGCCCATCAGAAAGGCATCATTCACCGCGACCTCAAGCCCGGCAACATTCTCATCACCCTCTTCGACGGAAAACCTGTCCCAAAGGTCATCGACTTCGGCGTCGCCAAAGCCACCAGCATTCAACTCACGCAGAAAACGCTCTTCACCCAGAGCGGCACCGTCATCGGCACGCTCGAATACATGTCCCCCGAGCAGGCAACCAGCAGCGGGCTGGATGTGGATACGCGAACCGATGTTTATTCGCTGGGGGTGATTCTGTATCAGCTGTTGACGGGATCGCTGCCGTTCGAGCCAGAAACGCTGCGCAAGGTGAGCATGGAGATGGTCGCCCATATTATTCAGAACACCGACCCGCCCAAGCCGAGCCAACGCCTGACCGGCTCCCGGCTATCGAACAACAAGCAGAGTAAGCTCCCCGACACTGCGGAGATCGCCCGCCGGCACCGCACGGATGTGAATACGCTCCGTCGGGAACTTCAGGGGGATTTGGATTGGATTGTGCTCAAGGCGATGGAGAAGGATCGAACGCGGCGATACGAATCGGCCAGTGCGTTCGCGGCAGACATCCAGCGTCACCTCAGCGACGAACCAGTGGAAGCCAGGCCTCCGAGCACGCTTTATCGCGTTGAGAAATTCGTGACCCGACATCGTTTTGGGGTCTTCGCCGCGGTGGCGATCTTTGCGGCGTTGAACGCGGGTTTGGCGGCAGCAACCTATGGGTTGGTGAAGGCGAAAAAAGCTACCGCGAATGCAGTTTCGGCCCTGCAAAGAGCGAACGAACAGACGGCGATCGCTCAACAGAAAGAGAAGGAAGCAAAAGAATCCACGGCTCGTGCCGAACAGTTCAGTAGTTTCAGTCAAGACCTTCTCAGCAGCATCGCATCGCAAACGACCCGAAAGTTTGATGTACAGATCCTCGACGACGTTGCGCACGACATTGACCGGACTGCGTCTGTGGGCGACCCGTTGGATGAATGCCGCCTGCGAATTCAGCTCGCTCGGCGCTACGTCGCACTCGGTTTTCATAGGCGAGCTATTGCCCAGTTCGCCTCAGCGCTCAATTCAAACTATCGGGCTAAGACCAAAGGCACCGAATTGCTTTCGAACTTAAACGAATTCGCGGACGCCTTGATGGTTGATGGAAAGATCGCGGAGGCCGAAAAACTTGTTCGCGAGGCACTTGCCACGTTACCTTCGGGCGACCAGACAGATGCGGCAACAGCCTTCACCTTGGACCTCCTCGGAAGCATTGAGGCCGCGAGCGACCGCTGGCAAGATGCCGAATTGCACCTCAATCGCGCTGCCGCGATCCGTGGCAACATGAAGGCCAATCGATCAGCAACTGAACGTCGAAGTGGTGACACTCTAGCGCACCAGGGCGCTCTTTTGCTTCACAAGAACGATCCTGAAGGCCGCAATCTCATAGAACAAGCGTTCCAGGAATATACGAGGAATTATTCCGGGGCGAACCGCGGAATCGTAGGACCCATGCGCCGCATGGCCCGCGATGCGATGCGGCAACTCGATTGGGCGTCCGCGCGCCGTTTCCTCGATCAAGCGCAACCCAAGCGAAACGCAGATCCAGGCTTTTTGCAGGATCTCATCGAAGTTCAAAATGGACTACTTCAATCCAGACCCGACGATCCGGAATTGCTTGTTGACCGTGCAATTTACTTTGCCCGCCTGGGGCAATTCAAAGAAGCGGCGAAGGATTACGCGAGGATTCTCCAGCTAAGGCCCGATGATGCCGACGCAACGTTCCGATATCTGACGCTCCTCCAAGCGATCGATATCGATCGATATCGAGTTGAAAGACATAAAGCTCTACAACGATTCGGGCACCTTAATGATGCCGAACTCATGCTTCAGATAGCCAAGAGTTCCCTCGCATCTCCAATCGAGGGCGACGATCTTCAAACCGCTTGCGAACTGGCCCGTCGAGCCGCTGCGCTAAATCCGATGGAGCCTTTCCATATACAGGGCATGGGAATGGCGGAATTGCGCGACCGAAGCTTCGTCGGGGCCATTAACTTCTTCGCAAAAAGTCATGACGCGTCAAACTTCTACCGCAATGCACTCAACGATTTTTACGCCGCGATGGCTTGGATGCTGCTTGATGATCGCGTTCGCGCACAAGCGGCCTTTCGCGCCGCATCGCGTGCATGGGACGTTTCGGCGCCGGTGCCAGGCGTGGACGACCTGAGACAATTCCGCGAGTATCTTCTCTGCACGCTCGCCCGAGAGGAGGCACGCGGCCTAATCGCTCCAGGCGACGAGCGACCTTTTTTCAAATGACAAATTAGCGCCTCACAGATTCTTGTTGCCGCCTAGCACGCGTCTGTGTATTGTGTCGCATTACCGATTGCGATTTAAGGTGTAAGGCAATTCATGTCCATATTTAGCGGTCGAGAAATAGACGCGACATCTTCGGAGTTAAGATGCCCGATTATGCACCATGGTACTGGGATTGGTGGGATGACGGAAGAGATCACGAGGGCCGCCGACGCCGCGACAAGCAGCGGTGTGAAAAAGAGAAGAGCCGCGCGGTTGCAAAACCTGCACAGGACGTCGGCAAGGAATGGGTTGAATTCGTCCAGTCCGAATTTAATCTCAAGAATGGCAAATTTGAACGCGATCCTGCGGCGGATGCAGTTCACTTTTGGGTCCGTTGCAAAGACTGCGGCTGTAAAAAACAACGCGTGTGCGATCTCATCAACGTCATGGTACTTTTACCCAGCGGGAAGTATGTGAATGACGTTAAATGCGCCTGTATAGATAAAAAACAGGTTACGACAACTCGTCAGGCAGAATGAAAGGGAATTGGTATGGCCGATTACGCGCCATGGTATTGGGATTGGGACGACAATGGCAACCTTGGCGGTAAGGCGGCAAAGCCTCACGGCCCTCAACCGTGCGCCAAAGATTTTCAGCCCGACCGCGGATTGAATCAGGCGCCTCCAAAGGGTAATGGTCTTCCATGGACAAAGTTCGAACAGATGGAGTGGATTGACCCAGACATGCAAACGTCCGCGCCCAACTGTAAACCGGTCGTTTACTGGGTTCGTTGCAAAAGTAACCAGTGCAAGAAGCCATTCAGTTGCATACGCACGGATATTATGGTGCGGCTACCTAACGACAACTATGTCAACGACATCAAGTTTGTGTGCAAGAAAAGCATGACGAACGCATTAGATGTTAAAAAGGATGATGGCAAATCCAAGAAGTGATTCGGAACCATATTTTTTCGCAATTCAAAGGTTGAAAACTCATGCAGATATGACTTCCCACTGCGTTCTCTCACATATCAACGATAAAGCTCGCGAAGATAATTGAAGCATTTTTGTTCAAGTAGAAATCCCGGTATCACCTGATTCGGCTTCCCCCCTTTCCACTTCTCCCCGTGCCGGTGCTGGAACATTCGCTGGCCGCGTAGATCGTGTTGGCATGCGGTACCATCTAGCCGTTCTATGGGCGTTTTCACCATCGCGTAGTCCTGTCCGGTCATCCGCCACGCCATGTGGAACGTATCGCGGTCGCCGCGGGTGAAGCGATAGTAGAAGTCGCTGTTCTCGTTCATGTGCATTGCCAAGTTCAGGGCTCGCCAGCAACGCGATTTGTTGATCACCATCTGCCCGCTTTCGAAATCCGCCTCGTCCCGATATTCAACCCGGCAGATCTTCCAGATCGGATGGTCGGGCTCTATAGGATGGTAGCACGGCCAAAAAATGGCCCCGTGCTCCTTATATTCCTTCGACGTGAACAGCGACTCTGGGTTCAGGACCGGCACGTTATCCGCATCCAGAAAGAGCACCTCCTCAAACCGGCTGTGCAGGATCGCGTAGGGCTTGAGTTCCCACCCCTTGAGGATTCGGGCCGGGTGACGCTTGCGGACGGCCGCGGCGTTGACGCAACGGACGTCCAGCGGCTTGACCAGTTTCCGCATGAGAGGGGTGATTTCCCGCGAATTGAGCGACCACATTTCGATCGGTAATTTACAGCCGACATGGCGAAGCATGTTGATGCACACCCACGCGCAGGGAAAGTATTTTGGCCCTCCGGCACACATCACCACTCCGCGCCCCTCGAAACGCTGCGGAGGATATTCGTCAATGGTTTCGATGAACCGCCTCGCCGCCCCGAACGCCGTCTGCCTTGTCAGTTTTTTTGATCTGGCCACGGGCAGCTCCATTAGACCGGCACTCGCTCAGCGTACCCAAAATGTGACACAACTCGTCTGTCCAGTCTTTCGCGCACAAAATCCAACAGGTGTTCCGAATATTCCGCGAGATATTCTCGATTGAGGAAGTAGTTTCGTTCAACAGGTTGGTTCCCCGGCACCACATCAACCCGCTTTCGAATCCTTCGAAGACTTTCGCCCCGCCGTTTCAGTTCCAATGCGCGTTCCATGTTTTCGAGAATCGGAATTTGATCTTGCAACTGATCTTCATGTCTCACCACGGCAGCACGTTCGGAGCCGAGCGCCTTCCACCAGTGCTTGTTCATCCGATTCCACCGGTCCACCGGGTTCTCAAATTCATAGCATGATCGGGTCACAAATTGCTCGAATGTCTGGGAAGGGTTCTTGCGAAACTGCTCGGGCACACTTGGGTCCCTCGCTACCGCCTTCTGAAAATACCGGTAACACGAACCCAGCCAGGCGTAGGGGTCCCGCACGCACAGTATAAATCGCACCGCCTGCCCTTCCCACACCAACCCCGGCTGCCTCACCGGACCATGCTTCCACTCCGTCCATGGCTCCAGCGATTGAACGTGAAAGTTCCGCTCCAGCAGCGCCGCCATCAGGTTGGTGCCGGTTCGCTGGAGACCGAACACCTTAAAGCCGATTCGGCGCGTCACATTGGCTCGCATACATTCCTCACAAGCAGGACTTCCGACGAAACCGCCCCGTTGCCGATTGTTTGCCCGGCTGCTTCCCCAGCGCTTGAGCATTTGGCCAGTATGCGAGGCTCGCGTGCTGACGCCTGCGAAGACTACACCCCCTACTAAAGTCTATTTACCGGCTCCTTCCCTGATTTTTTGTAGGGTGGAATCCCAGAGATAGCCCAGAAGAACCGCCTGATACGGTTCGGTCACGTCTTTGTTGAGAGCCTTGGCGGCGACAAGCAGAAGAGGAGCGAGAATCGCGGCAGCCGCAGCAAACTTCAATATCGGCTTGATGAAAGTGGCAAATGACTCGAACCGATACCCTCTTCGCATCAGCACTGACTTCACGGGAGGCGCTAGCTCCACCAACCATCGAAGCGCCCAGGGGACCATTACACTCATCAGAATCCCAGCAACGACCAAAAGGTATGCCTTCCAAAATGGTAGCGGCATGGCCATGCCCTCGTTGAAAAAACGGCCCACAGTCCCCACCACGTTGTTCTCCACGAAACTTTATGGTGGATCATGGAACATTTTAGCGTTCCACGCTGCGAACGCTCTATCGCGGCAATCCCAATTTTTCTTATCCGGGCGAGACCCGGCCCTTTAGAGCGATCGGCCTTGCCTCCCACCCTCCGCTGTGCTTTGCGACCTCAACCTCACTTGACTCAACATCGCCACTAGGCCTTAAACAAGCGAATCCCCCGCCGTCTTGAGCGGGGTGGGCGGAAGCGT
>DAIRGS010000303.1:0-8429 GCA_036794395.1 Tepidisphaeraceae bacterium
CGCCCCGCCTCCGTCCCAACCCCCACCACCGGCATCCGTCCAACCGGCAAACCCGCCGCCCGCACCAACACCGTCGTACCGTCCGCGGCGTCACGCCGGTATCCAAGATACGACCCTCGCCCCGGAACCGCCCGGCGTCCGCGCCGCTTCGTTCACTCGGTCAGTTTCATCTGTGGTTTCGTGACTTCTACCCCGCCCGCCGGGCGATCAGTTCGCGGATCGCCGACAGCAGTTTCACAGGGACTTCAATCAGGGTCGTGGTCCGCTTGCGGTACGCGCCTTCGGCCTCGGCGATCGCTTCCGGGTCCGTCTGCTGCTCGTAATGCGCGATCAGCGCCGCCACCTTCCGGCGGCTCAGCCCCTTGGGGTAGCGATTGGGGTCTTTCGCTCGAGTCATGATCGCCTCCGTCGCAACCGTTTTCGTAGGGGACCGCAACTGCCGGGGCGGTAGATCATAGGCAGTAATGACGAAGATTCCCTCATCATCGTCATCGGGCGAGTAGATAACGCGAAGATAACCTCCGGCCCGGGTCTGCCCAATCGCGACGAAGCTTGTGCCGCGACCACGAATCTCTTCCAGGGGCTTGCGAAGCACCTGTTCTACTTCGGTCTCGTCCACATTGTGGCCATAAATATGAGGCAGGCCGGTATCGGGATCGATGTAGAATCGACGATTCACCAGGCGCGCTCCGGCGGTTTAATGAGCGTGGGCGATCGTGTTCCGGCAATAGATCCTGAGATCGCAGACTTGAAGGCCTGCAATACGATACACGAATCACATCATCGTTAAAGCAGGCGTTCGCCTTTTCCGCGGGGGATCAGGGCGATAATTTTTTCGATGATTTGTTCGACCGAGATGCCCTCGGCTTCGGCGTTGAAGTTGGGGATGATGCGGTGGCGGAGGACGGGGGGTGCGACGGCTTCGATGTCTTCAGTGGTGACGTGGAGGCGGCCCTGCATGAGGGCGCGGGCTTTTCCGGCGAGGATCATGTTTTGGCCGGCACGGGGTCCGGCGCCCCAACTGAGCCAGTGGCGGACGAAGTCGCCGGAGCCGGGCTCGTTGGGGCGGGTGGCGCGGATGAGGTCGAGGACGAAATCGTAGACGTGATCGCCGACGGGGACGCGGCGGACGATGCCCTGGAGGTCGAGGATTTTCCGGGCGTCGATGACTTTCTGGATTTTGGGGCCGATGGTTCCGGTGGTGCGCTTGAGGACTTCGAGCTCATCGGCGCGCGGGGGGTAATTGACCATGACCATGAACATGAAGCGATCGAGCTGGGCTTCGGGGAGTGGGTAGGTGCCTTCCTGCTCGATGGGGTTCTGGGTGGCGAGGACGAAGAAGGGTTGGGGGAGATCGAGGGTGCGGCTGCCGGCCGTGACTTGTTGTTCCTGCATGGCCTGGAGGAGGGCGGCCTGGGTTTTGGGGGGCGTGCGATTGATTTCGTCGGCTAATAAAAGGTTGGCGAAGATGGGGCCCTTGAGGAATTCGAATCGGCGGCGGCCGGTCTCGGGGTCTTCCTGCAATACATCGGTGCCGGTGATATCGGAAGGCATGAGATCGGGGGTGAACTGGATGCGCTGGAAGGAGAGATCCATGCTGGCGGCGAGGGAGGAGACGAGGAGTGTTTTGGCCAGGCCGGGCACGCCCTGCATGAGGCAGTGGCCGCGTGCGAAGATGGCGACGAGGATTTCCTCGATGACGCGTTCCTGGCCGACGATGACTTTGGAGAGCTCGGCGTTGAGGTTGCGGCAGGCGTCGGTGAGGTATTGGGCGGCTTCTATGTCGGATTGAGGGGTGGGGGAGCGGTCCATTTTGGGGAGTATATGGTCAAGACAAGGAGACAAGGAGACGGGTTTAGTGGGTGGGGGTGATGGTGCAGGATTTGGGGGAGTTCATCATGGCGACGAGCATGCGGAGGATTTCTTCGTAGGTTTGGTAGGTGGCGGTGGCGGCCTCGCGGGGGAGGTAGCCGCATTTGACGGCGAATTCGAGCCAGACCTGGGTTTCGGCGGCTTCGGCGCAGGGCAATCGCATGTGCCTGAAGAGTTCGGCTAGTGTTAGGGTTGCGCCCTGGTCGATTTTGCGGTAGATCACATCAAGCGTTCGCGGGGCCTCGCGTTTTTGTTCGACACGGACTTCAATTACAGGAGCTTGCCCATGGGGCTGTCATCCTGGAGCGAAGCGAAGGATCGGGTAGACGAACAGTTCACCGAAATCAGATCGGGTGCATGACACTTTAGGCGGCCCTCTTCTCCCTCCCCGGCGTAGGGCCCGTCGATTTAATCCGGAAAATCCACCATCTAGAACGGAAAATAAGGAGTTATGTTCCGAGCGTTTGTAGTAAGACCAGTAACCCAAATTCCGTGCCAAATAATCCTACAACGCGGGTTGAACGTAAACCCTTGGGTTTTCAAGCGGTTGTTTTTCCCGCTCTCGGTCAATCTCGTGTGACCCGCGTTGTAGGAATAAATCGACAGCCCCCCGTACCGGTGGAGGGGAAAAAGGAGAGTGTCCTGGAGTGAGGGAAGGGGATAAGGAGCGGCCGCGGAAACTGTCATGCACCCAATCAAATCCTTCGCTTCGCTCCAGGATGACAAAACCGCGGATTTCAGCAGAGCATCAGAGAATGTGAAGCGATGTGACAAACAAAGCGCCCCGGCGTCACTGGAGTGAGGCCGGGGCGCGATCAGTAGATCGAGAAGTATTTTCGATTACTTCTTGATGCCATCCAAGGCGTTGTTGGCCTTGTCCTTGGCGGTTTCGGCGGCGTCCTTGGTCTTGTCGGCAGCCTTGGTGGCGGCGTCCTTGGTGTCTTCGCCGGCCTTCTTGGCGGTGTCAGACGCCTTGGCGGCCATGTTGTCGGCGGATTGCTTGGCCGAGTCCATGGTCGTCGGTTCGGTGGGAGGGGTTGTCGTGGTTGGGGTCGTGGTGGTGCTGGCCGGCTTGTCACAGCCGACGAAAGCGACGGCGCCGACTAGAAGCGTGCCGGCACAAAGAAAACGAATGGGTGCGCGCATTGGTGTCTCCAAAAAATGTCCGCTCTGCGGCAGCCACGCCACCACAGTTGCGTACGATTGTACCCATCACAGCAGGAGCGGCCAGTCGGAAGGCGGTGGCGAACGGACACCGCGACAGGGTAAAGTGGCCGCGATGAAGCCAAAACTCGGTTTATTGGTGATTATCGGCTTCGCGGTTCTGGGTGCGGGGGCGGGTGAAAGCGCCAAAAAGAATCCGGATGTGACATTTCATGCTCCTCCTGGCGCACTGGCGGCTGGTGCCAGGACGTCGGATTGGCCGTGTGTGCTGGGGCCAACGCATGATGAAGTCTCGGTCGAAACCCATCTGACTACGACATTCCCCAAAACCGGTCCGAACCTGGTTTGGGAGATGAACAAAGGCGAGGGTTATGCGGCGGCGGTGGTTGGCCAGGACCGCCTGATTGTTTTCCATCGGGTGAAAGACGATGAAGTGATCGATTGCCTGAACCCGGCCAATGGCGATCGGTATTGGCGGCATTCCTATCCGACCGCGTACCTGGACGAGTACGGCTACTGCAATGGCCCGCGTTCGAGCCCGACCATCGCCGGAAATGCTGTCTTTGCTGTGGGCGCGGAGGGAAAGCTGAACTGCCTGGATCTGGAGACGGGTGCGGTGCGGTGGAAGCATGACCTGCTGAAGGAATTTAAGCTGAGGCAGAATTTCTTCGGGGTGGGATCGTCGCCGTTGGTGGAGGGGAATGTGTTGGTGGTGAACGTTGGGGCGAATGGGGGGCCGTGCGTGGTTGGGTTTGAGGTGGGCACGGGTAAGGTGGTGTGGAAGGCGGGGAATCAGTGGGGGCCGAGTTATGCCTCGCCCGTGCCGGCAACGCTGCATGGCAAGCGCCGCGTGCTGGTGTTTGCCGGGGGAAGAAGTAATCCGCCGACCGGGGGGTTGCTTTGCATTGATCCGGCTACGGGCACAACGGATTTTGAATTTCCGTGGCGCGGGACGGTGCGGGACTCGGTCAATGCATCCTCTCCTGTTGTGCTGGGCAATCAGATTTTCATTTCCGAATGCTATGGATCGGGTGGAGTGCTGCTGGATGTTGCCGCGGATATGACTGCGAAGCCCGCCTGGACAAATCTCAATTTCGGCACGCACTTTATGAGCGCCATTGTCAAAGATGGCTATCTGTACGGCGTCGATGGCCATGGGCCGGAGGACGCGTTTCTGGTTTGCGTAGATCAGAAGACGGGGAAGGAAGTCTGGCGTACGCAGCCGCAATGGAACGAAACTATCGGGACGGGAAATAGTGCTCGGGAAACGACGCTTGGACTGTTCAGGTGCTGGTTGATGCCGGTGGATGGGCGGGTGCTGATACTGGGCGAGTATGGGCATCTGGTCTGGGCGGAGTTGAGTCCGAAGGGGTATCGGGAAATCTCAAGGGCGTGGCTTTTCGCGGCGGGCGAAACGTGGACGCCGCCCGTGTTGAGCAAGGGCCTGCTGTATTTGTGCCAAAGCGCGCGCGATCCAGCGCATGGCACTGGCCCCCGCCTGTTGTGTTATGACATGCGGGGAAAGTGATATGGGGTGCAACGACGTGAAACGTGATGAAGCCGAGAGAGAGTTCATCACATTTCACATCTTTACGTTGCACCCGCGCCAATCATCTATTGGTTTACGGCTTTTTTCTTGAGCAGCTCGAGGATTTCCGCCGGGTCGCTGTCGTAGCCCAGCATGAGCTGGAAGTATTCGAGGTGTTCGTTAACGAGCCTGGCGCGAAGGCGGGCATTCGCCGCGGCGACGTCGATTCCGTTTTGCGATAAATCGGAGATGCAGACCTGGATGCGTTCGAGACAGACCTGTTGTGTGGGCATCATGACGATCTCCCAAATCGAGAGGCGGTGCCCAGGTCTGGGAGCGACAGGACCGGGCGAACCCGATACCCAGCGCTCCAGCGCGCCATGTTCCCCTGCGCGACCAGACCTGACGCACACACTCGCCCCCCCGCTCTCTTCCCCGAACGAAACGGATGGCCGCCCTCGTCAAAATACGAGGCGCAACGGCCTCCCCAAAGTGATTCAACTTCCCAAAATATGAAACGCCTCCGTGAACGGAACGCAGGATCAGTTCGCAGAAATGCAAAGTGACTGATCCCTGAATTTTCGATCCGTCACTGGTTGGTGTTACCTCAGAGATGCACAACAAACGAATGGTTCATAGACTATCCAACCATTGAGCGGAGTCAATGAAAAAATCCGTCGGCGCGTGCGCGATCACGGAGGGAATGTGGCTACCACAAGAAGGCGCGGCAAATCGCCGCGAGCGGGCAAACGTATGAATCAGCAGACAACTCGAAAACAGTCTCGACGCGAAGTGATTGCCGGCGCGACGGCGGCGTTTGCCGCGGCAGCTACAGCCGGGCCGCTGACACGCAGGGCTGGTGCGCAGAACGCGGCAGAATCTTCGGCCGAGCCTTTTAAATATTGCCTGAATTCCAGCACGATTCGCGGGCAAAATATCGGGATCGCGGCCGAAGTTGAGCTAGCCGCGAAGGTTGGATTTCATGGGTTGGAGCCCTGGGTCAACGAGATTGAAGACTACCAGAAGAAGCATGGCTCGCTGAAGGACCTTCGAAAGCAAATTGACGATAGCGGATTGAAGATCGTCGACGCCATCGCGTTTCCGCAATGGATCGCAGATGACGATGCCCAGCGGGCCAAGGCGCTGGAACAAGCCAAACGGGACATGGATCTGGTCAGCCAGGTCGGCGGGACACACATAGCGGCCCCCGCGTCGGGCGAGCATGCGGGAACTTCACTGTCGGCTGTTGCTGAGCGATATCGAGCGATGCTGGAGCTCGGCGACAAGATGGGCGTTACGCCGATCCTGGAGCTGTGGGGACATTCCAAACTGCTCAGTAAGGTTTCCGACGTTGCGTATGTTGCGTGCGAGGCAAAGCATCCGAAGTCCGCGATCTTGCTTGATATCTATCACATGTACAAAGGGGGCTCGAACTTCGAGGAACTGCACCTGCTATCGGGCAAGGCGCTGCCGGTCATTCATACCAATGACTATCCGGATAAGCCCGATCGCTCGAAGATCAACGACTCGTTCCGAGTGTATCCAGGAGATGGGGTCGCCCCGCTCGGACAGATCTTCAAGACCCTGAAATCGATCGGCTTCGACGGATACCTGTCCGTTGAGCTGTTTAATAAGACCTACTGGAAAGAGAGCCCGGCGAAAGTGGCCCAGACCGCGATCGATAAGACGCGCGCGGCGGTAAAGGCGGCGATGGGTTGAGCCGATCATACGGCATAGACGTCTATTGTACTCCGTAATATAATCGACTCGCGAACGCAATGCGGTTTTCACTTGTTCAGCTCCGCGTCTTCGCGCAGAAATGGAAATCCGCTCGATTGACGGATGAGGACCTTCAGGCGCTGGAGCAAGTCCTCATCGAACGGCCTAACGCGGGTGATCCGATGCGCGGCACCGGTGGTTTGCGCAAGATCAGATTTGCTCCACGGTCTCGATTTCAGGGAAAGAGTGGAGCGCTTCGAGTGTGTTACGCGAGTTATCCCGCGTTTGGCTTAATATTTCTTGTTACGTTGTTCGCGAAAAACGAGCAGGGGAACCTGGTGCCGGCAGAGCGCAAGGCGGTCAAGGCACTTTTGGAGAGGATCACGGCGTCTCTGCGAGAGGAAACTTCTCGATGAAATCCACTGGAATGAATAAGCGAAAGAGGATTCGAAAAACCAAGGGTACCGCCGCGGGTCGTGAGATTATCGGTGCGCTGACGGAACTGGCCGAGGTTCTCGAATCAGGTCAACCCCTTCAATCTCATTTTACCGTACGAACAGCGATGGCGCCTCGCCGTCCGTCCGCATATAACGCAAGCGGTGTCCGCAAAGCGCGCGCAAAAGTGGGCGCGAGTCAGGCCCTTTTCGCGGGGTTAATGGGTGTCTCGACCGTGCTCGTTCAACATTGGGAGAACGGGCATCGCGTTCCGGCGTTGTGGGCCTGCCGCCTTCTCGACGAAATCAACCGAGATCCCGCACATTGGAGGTCCTTGCTCCGGCCCCTCCCCAGGCGGGGTTCCGCGGCGTGATCGGCAAAAAAGAAAGACCGCGCGAGCGCGGTCTTCACCTCGATCTGTGCGAGGTCCGGGCCGTGAGTCTATTGTTTTGCTCCTACGGTCAATGTCACGGGCTGACCGCGCACCATCACCTTGGACGACAACTTAAATCCTGTCCCGAGCTTTTCGTACGTCACGGCCTCGTGATTAACCGGATCAACAACTCCTTTAGCCGCATCTGACCCGTGCTGTACAACCGCGATGGCTGTTTTGAATAAGGCAAGTCGCGTTTGCGATGCAACCACTCCATCGTGAGCCGCAGGTAAGTTGGGCAGGATGGGTTTGGCGAATGGATTGGCATCGAATTTCGACGCAAGCGCCAGGGCTTGGCGATTGAACTCCGACTGGTTGAGCGGGGCCGTCGTGAGCTTGGCGGCTTCCTGATAGTAGACCAGAAGATTTTCCAGCTGGTGAACTACGCCCTCGGGCGTGCCGCCGGCGGCGCTAATGAGATCGGCGACCGATTTTGCCGCGGGCTTCCCGCTCTCATCGATCATTAGAAACCCGAAGACCTCATTCCAATCCGGCTTGGGCCCGGCCGTCTTCACTTTTTGAATCGCCCAATCGATCGTGAGGTGCGACTCCACATTGAGCGAATCGGCCTGCGTCTGAGCCGGGGGCAGACTATCCAACCGCTTTAGAAACTGGCTTAAACTTTCTGGATCGAATGAGTTGAGCCCCGACGCCATCGCGTCAATTGCGTCTCGTTCATTGGCATAGGAAACAAGCAAGGAAATCATGATCGGCGGCACCGCGACATGACGCGCCGCTGCCATGGCGTCAGAACCGTCTTCGACCGCCGTCGCCCATTTTTTCTGGGAGATGTCAAATCGCACCCGAAGGCAGGCGGCATACGTCAATGGACGCGATTTGTTGAGAAACGGAAGCAGCAGATACGGGCCCTGGTTCAGATCAAGACTCCAGTCGCACTGCTTCATCTGCGCGCCGGCGTGCAGGTATCGATGACCCTCGACGAGTTTCCAATTCTTCTCATCCAGCGGCGCCTGCTTCCAATTCTCGAGGATTTTCAGATCGGCCTCATCTCGGGGTAGAAAATTAAACGCCGGCCAATACTGAAGCGCCGCGTTCTGTCCGAGTTCAGAGGGCGCGATTTGTGCTTGCGCCTCACTGATGGATATCAGGAGCAGCACGGCAATGACCATGCTGCGCGTGCGTGACAGTTTCGGCGGCCGCCCTTTTTCCCTCTCCCGGTACGCCCTTGTCGTTACCCACAAGTCGAATTCACGCGTCCTTTCTCCCTCCACTGGTACTCCGGGGGAGGGTAGGGAGGGGGGGTTTTGAGCATCCATC
>DAIRGS010000304.1:0-7848 GCA_036794395.1 Tepidisphaeraceae bacterium
CGCCTCCGCTCCCGCGGCACCGGCGACCCAGCCCGGCGCTCTGTAAATCAGGCGTCTGGGCCCCCACTTACGCGTCTTCGCGTTCCGGTCTTTTCTTGTATTCTCTTCGTGTCTTCGTGCCTTCGTGTTAAACAATTCCCTGCTACAATGAGCCCAACGCCATGAGCCAACAACCTTTCAAAATTGACGTTTCCTCCCGCATTCAGCGCCTTCCTCCGTACCTCTTCGGTCGCATCAACAAGATGAAGTACGAGAAGCGCGTGGCCGGCATCGACATCATCGACCTGGGCATGGGCAACCCCACCGATCCCACACCCAAGGCCGTCGTCGACAAGCTTGCCGAATCCGCTCTCGATCCGCGCAATCACCGATACAGCGTGAGCAACGGCATTGCCGGCCTGCGCAAAGAAGTCTCCATCCGATACAAGAATCGGTACGACGTCACCCTCGATCCCGAAACCGAAATCATCGCCACGATCGGCAGCAAGGAAGGCTTCTCCCACCTCTGCCTCGCCCTGCTTGGCCCGGGCGATACCGCCATCGTCGGCGACCCCGCGTTCCCCATCCACATTTACGCCGTCGCCATGGCCGGGGCAAATGTTATCCGCGTGCCGTTGGGCAATGACCAGGCGTTCCTCGATCGCATCGAACGCACCATCGAGGGCCTTTACCCCACGCCCAAACTGCTCATCCTCAACTATCCCCACAACCCCACGGCCATGACCATCGAGCCCGAGTTCTGGGATCGCGCCATCGCCCTGTGCAAAAAACATGGGGTCATGATCATCTCCGATTTCGCTTATGGCGAAATCTGCTTCGACGGCTATAAGGCCCCCAGCTTCCTCGCCGCCGACGGCGCAAAAGAGATCGGCGTCGAATTCACCACCATGTCCAAAAGCTACAACATGGCCGGTTGGCGCTGCGGCTTCTGTGCCGGCAATTCTGAAATGGTCAAAGCCCTGGCCACGATCAAAGGCTACTACGACTACGGCATGTTCGCCCCCATCCAGATCGCCAGCGTCATCGCCATGCGCGAGTGCGGCGACACGCCTGACCAGCAAGCCAAAATCTACGAAGAACGCCGCGACGAAGTTTGCCGCGGCCTCGACAAGCTCGGCTGGACCTACGAAAAACCCCGCGCCTCCATGTTCGTCTGGGCCAAAATCAAGGAAGAACATCTCAAAGGCGAAGGCACCATCGACTTCTGCCTAAGAATGATGGACGAAGCCGAAGTCGCTCTCGCCCCCGGCCGGGCTTTCGGCGAACACGGCGAAAACTACGTCCGCATCGCCGTAGTCGAAAACGAACAACGCCTCCGCCAGGCCATGCGCAACTTGGAACGCGCCCTCGTCCCCCGCCACCCCAAACCCAAACGCGCCGCCGCGACGGCCTAATCGCCTCCCTCTTGCTCCCTCTCCCTCCGGGAGAGGGCTGGGGTGAGGGCGAATGATGGACAGTATCCTTCAGGGCAATCGCATTTGGCCAAATTGGGAGTGCGAGGCTCCTGCCGAGCCGGGTTATTCGATCGAGCTTGGGCTCGGCAGGAGCCTCGCACTCCCAAATGCGATCGCCCTGCAGTATCCTTTCATTCGGCCCCCTATCCGGCCCTCTGCATCTCAAGCTCTGGTATACTGAATCTCATGTCCGAAGTAGCAATTCGACTCCATCTTGAGCCGCTCGAAGAAGGCGGCTATGTCGCGACGAGTCCAGACGTACCAGGATTGGTCGCCGAAGGCCGAAGCATTGTCGAAGCAACCGAAATTGCGCAGGGCTTAGCCAGAAAAATTGTCGAGTCCTGCATCGACCACGGCGACGTCGTTCCAGGTGCCTTGATACAATTAACCGCGAAGAGCCCCGAATGACTTACAAAGGGCGAATCAAACAGGGCGTCATCGTTTTGGACAACAATGTCTTGCTTCCCGAAGGCACTGAAGTGGACGTCGAGCCTGTCGGCACTGCCGCGCGCTCTGAAGTTTGGGATAATCTTCTCAAGCTCGCGGGAAAGGCCCAAGGCCTTCCCGAGGACGCCGCGAAAAACGTCGATCACTACCTGTATGGCACTCCAAAGAAATGAGCGGCGTTTTTGCTGACACCTATCCGCGGCTCATGGGCCATCTCTCAAGAATGCTTCCGCTCCGAAAACCACCTCTACCTCCGCTGCGCCTACTCCCTCACCGCCCTAACCTCCGGCGTCTGTCCCGAATGCGGCAAACGCGTTCGCGAAAATTAAATTATTCCTCCTTCAGACACCCCCCACGCCGGGGCAAAGTCGTAGCGGTACTCCGCGAAGCGCCGCCCCGGCTTCTCCCCGCGCCGCTTCTTCACCTACGCGCATTCATCCCCCTGGCATGGTCGCTTCAGCGACCATGTCTCCCCCACATCCAAAAACATGGTCGCTGAAGCGACCACGCCATCTCAGCCCCAATCCCTCCCGTCACATCCGCAAAAAAGGTTCTTCACCACACCGGTCATTCGCCGCCGACCCCAATTTCTCCGCGCTCTCCGCGCCTCCGCGGTGAATCGCTTTTCTCGGCATGTATTCGATTGTTCATGAGAATCCGCAATAATGCGTCCATCTAAACAGCATCGTAAGAGCACCCTCGCATGGACACCTTCGCCGTCATCTTCCCCGCCGCCGGTCGTTCCGTTCGCTACGGCACCGGAAAAAGTAAGCTGCTCGAAACGCTCGCCGGGCACACTGTCCTCCGCCGCGCCGTTGAAGCCTTCGCGGCTCGCGAAGACGTCGAATCCATCGTCATCGCCGCTCCTCCCGAAGACGTGCCCATTCTAACCGACGCTCTGGCCGAGATTGCCCAGGACGCGCGCATCCACTTCTGCACCGGCGGCGCTTGCCGTGCAGAAAGCGTCCGCCATGCCCTTCAGCAGATACCCGCCCAAATTGATTGGGTCGCGATCCACGACGCCGCCCGGCCGCTCGTGTCTCAAGCCCTAATCACCCGCACGCTCTCCACCGCCCGCCGCCACGGCGTAGCCGTCCCAGCCATGCCCGTCGCCCTCACCATCAAACAAGCGCACGGCCCACTTCCCGCCAAAGTTCAACGCACCATCCCACGCCACGAACTCTGGGCCATGCAAACCCCGCAGATCATGGGCCGGGCCGATCTACTGGCCGCTTTCGAAGCCTGCCCGATCCCACTCGATCAAATCACCGACGACGCCCAACTCCTCGAACTCGCCGGCCGCCCCGTCTGGCTCGTCGAAGGCGAAGAACGAAACCTCAAAATCACAACCCCCGCCGATCTGCAATTAGCCGAGATGTTCCTGGCCAATCCTTGAGAACTCCAATAAGTGATGTCGTCGCCAGCGCCCAACCAGGCTAATTGAGCACAGAGGCCACAGAGGCCACAGAGAACACAGAGGGCACGGAGAAAATGCCAAGACGAAATTTGCCACGGATGAACACAGATAGACATAGATAAACGTGCTCTGTTGAAATCCCCTGATGGATAAGCTGCGCAGTGTCATCCTGGAGCGAAGCGAAGGATCTGACTTTCGAGCGACTCACCGGCTACCAGATCCTTCGCTTCGCTCCAGGATGACAAGATCGAGGGTTTCAGCAGAGCAGATAAACCCAAGCCTGAGTCTTATCTGTGTCCATCCGTGTTCATCTGTGGCAAAAACTTCTTCCTCTGTGCCCTCGGTGTTCTCTGTGGCCTCTGTGCTAGAATTCTCCCGCCTCGTCGAAATCGAAGGCGGACCCGACCGTCCGCTCCCTACGACTTGGGAACAAACGTCACACACACCGGCGTCGGCACGTTGACCACTTGCCCGGTCGCCTGGAGCTTCCCGCTGTCCTGGTCGATCCGGTAGATCGACACCGTGTTGGTATCCTGGTTACCGGCGATCAGCCAGTTGCCCGTCGGGTCAATGCCAAATCCGCGGGGTGTCCGGCCCTGCGTGCTGGCACGATCTACGAAAGTGAGATTGCCGGTGCTTTGGTCGACGCTGAAGATGGCGATCGTGTTCGAATCGCCGCGGTTCGAGGCGTACACGAATTTCCCGTTCGGATGAACGAAAATCTCCGCCGTCGATTTATCCCCTTTGAAATCGTCCGGCAACGTCTTAATCGTCTGGAACGACTTAAGCCCGCCCGTCTGCTCGTCGTAGTTCAATGCAGTTACAGTGCACGACATCTCGTTCAACACGTACACGTATTTGTGCGAAGGATGAAACGCCAGATGCCGCGGCCCGGATTCCGGAACAATCTGCGTGGCATCCTGATACTGAATCGTCGCCGCCTGCGGATCAAACTTATAGACAAACACCTTATCGAGCCCCAGATCGCACGACAGCACAAAGCGATTGTTCGGATCGGGGTAGATGCTATGGGCATGCGGCGCTTCCTGCCGGGCCGCGTTGGGGCCGTGGCCCATATGCTGATCGACGGATGATGGAGCGCCCAGCGATCCATCGTCTTTCACCGGCAGCGCCGCCACCGCGCCACCGGCATAGTTGGCGACGAGAATGGCCTTGCCCGTCGGATCGATCGTGATATGCGTCGGACCCGTCGCGGCCGATGACTGCTGATTGATCGCCGTGAGCTTGCCATTCTTCGGGTCGATGGCAAACGCGCTCACGCCACCAGTCTTCTTCCCCTGGAAGCTGTTCACCTCATTAACCGTGTAAATGTACTTATGATTCGGATGCAGCGCCAAAAACGACGGGCTGGCCGACTCGGCCACCAGCATCGGCTCAGACAGCTTGCCGCTCTTGGAATCAAACGCCATCAGATAGATGCCCTTACTTTTGGCATTGGTAAAAGTCCCGATGTAAACGCGATAGTCCCCGGCATCAGCCTTAAGCGCCGAACCGGATTGGCCGCTGGATTGGCAGCCAGTAGAGATGCAGGCCAGGACGATGGCCATTGAAATTAACGTCAGGGGCATTGGGTTGGTCATGACCGTGAGCTTACCGGGAACGAGAAAAGATTTCACGAACCCCAAACCTCGGATTGGGTGGGTTGAATCCATCAAAAATCAATGTCGAACCCGTGCCGCGGAGAGTCCGGAACGTCCATTCACCGCGCGGGCCGCCGCAATGCGGTTTCAGAAAATCTGCTCAATCCGCGGGACTATTGCGAGGGTCTCAGAGCACACCGACGGCCCCGTCGACAGTAAACGCATTCCCGAAGCCTTTGGATACCGAGTCCGCCATTTGTTGGGCATCAAACAGAGTCGAATCGCTCTGATGAATTTCTGTCAGCAAAGTCGCCAGCCGGTCGCCCACCTTTTGGTTGATGGCATTTGCGGTTTCAAACAGGAAACGCTTGACGTATCGAAGATCATTCTCATCGGGCGACAGAAGACGCTCTCCCGCCACGTTTCCCTTCACCAGCAGTCGGAGTTTTAGAGCATCGGATTTGGTGATGGCGCCAACATTGTGAGCAAGGTTGTGTCGCACCTGCCATAGGATGGCCAGCGTCCGGGCTCGCTGCCGATCTGCTGCCGGCTGCTGCAGTTCATTTGGAAAGAGGTAATCCCAGGGAGTTCCAAAAGGAGACTTTAGCATCTGCCGGAACCGTTCGTTTACGCTGCTGTCATTAAGCCAGGTGTCGGACTCACACATCGCCTTGCCGACCGTTCCGGCCTGAAAGTGGATCGCGAGGTTGCTGCCCCGTGGTTCAAAAGAATCGAACCGCCCGTCTAGAACGTAGGGGGCGACGTGATCCACGCACACTATGGCTAACTCTTTAAGGAAGCGTTCGAAGGCTTGAATCAAACTGCCTAGTGCATTGTCACTCTTCAAAATTAGGGTAAAGCCCTAGCGATTTACCCTAAAATCATTGTGTGACAAAGCACTAGGACCATGCGGCGCATTGTGGCCGTGTGCCGCTCCAGAACCGCTTCGTAAATACCGATCGGGTCGATGTGACGATCCACGTAGCTGATCATGCTGAAGCAATCGTTGGTGTATCGCTCATAATGTTCGATCGGACGGAACGATTCCACGGGCAGCGGCGCGGTGTGATCAATCAGCTCTCGCACCTTTTTGTGCAAGTCGATGGGAGGTCGCGGCATGGTTGTCCAATGTTCTCAGCCTTGATCTACACTGCTGGCAGTGTCTTCAGTGAGCAACCAGGGCTCATCCTGATCCATCCACCGGAGCAGAAAACCTCGCTCATTGTGCCGGCGACCTCGTTGGGACAGGCCATCAAGCTGCTCGCGAACGATTGGTTCGCCGTAATGTTCGGACCCCGGTGCAAGCACGAGAAGGCGCTTGCCCGCGTGATTGCGCAGGGCAGACGACAGTTCTTGCGCGGGGCACGGAAAATCAATTTCCGCGGTGAGCATCGGATCTCCATCGACGGACCACCATGTGTCCGGTTGTGCGTCGAGCCATCGAGCAACCTCCAACGGCTCAATGACTGCAAAGGGAATATCCTTAATCGGCGCCATGTATCTTCCTTTCAGTTACTGCCAACCTATTCTATGAAGAGGTCGTGCCGCCGTCACCCGAAAAAGGAAACCGGTTCGGCATCCGCGCCCGCTTGAACGAGAACCAGTCAATTGAGAATTGGCGTTTGACGGACAGCGTTATCGCCCGTACATGCTGGGCATGGAATTGTCGGGTTGCATTGCATCCATATTTAGCTCGATTCGAGAGACGATCTCCGCGCATACCGTGCCGTCGGGATTGGCGATGCTGGGATTGGCCGTCACGCTGGGCCTGGCGCTGGGCGCGGTCCGAATCCGCGGATTTCGTCTGGGCGTGTCCGGCGTGCTCTTTTCCGCCCTGGTGTTCGGCCAGCTTGGCCTGTCGCTGGATGACCGCGTTCTCGAATTCCTGCGGGATTTCGCGCTGATCATTTTCGTCTACGCCATCGGCTTGCAGGTCGGCCCGGGATTCCTTACCTCACTTCGCGAGGAGGGCCTGCGCCTCAATGTGTTGTCGATTGTGGTAGTCGTTCTTGGCGCAGTGATGACCGCCGGCGTAGTCAAAATAGCCCGGCTCGACAAAGTCGTCGCTTCGGGCCTCTATGCCGGCGCGTTCACCACGACGCCGGGCCTGGCCGCCGGGCAGGAAGCGCTGCGCCACACGCCGGGAGTTCCCGACGATTCCGTCACCCGTGCCCTGGCGCTCACCGGGCTGGCGTACACCGTCACCTATCCCTTCGGCGTAGTCGGCCCGATTCTGGTCATCGCCATGCTCCGCAGGCTACTGGGCATCCGCGTCCACGAGGAGCGCGCCAACCTGACCGCCGCCCAGGAAGCCAAAAGACCCCCCATAGGCGTCATCGAATTCGAAGTCACCCAGCAGGAATGCGTCGGCGTCCCGCTCAAAGATCATCACGTCGTCCGCGCGAGCGGCGTGGTTTTCGCACGCCTCCTCCGCGACAACGTCCAAGTCGTCCCCAATGCCGACACCGAAATAAAGCTCGGCGACATCTACCGCGCCGTCGGCCCGCGAACCGCTCTGGCCAAAGTCGCCAAAGCCCTCGGTCGCGTCACGGTCGCCGGCCTCGACCAGGCGGCTGGAGATGTCGGCCGGATGGACCTGGTCGTCACCCGCACCCAGGTCCTTCGAAAATCCCTGCGCGAGCTCAACCTCAGCCGCCGGACAGGGGTCACCATCGTGCGCGTGAATCGATCCGGCGTCGATCTCTCTCCGCGCGCAACCTTAAAGCTCCAATTTGGCGATCGCCTCGTCGCCGTCGGCCCGGAGGCCGGCCTCAAAACGGTTGAGGCTGAGCTGGGCAATTCGCCCGACTCCCTCAACAGGCCGCAACTCGTCCCCATCTTCCTGGGAATGGTGCTCGGCGTGTTAGTCGGAAGCATTCCGCTCGTGATCCCCGGACTGAAAAGCGCGTTCCCCGACGGCGCCGAGTCG
>DAIRGS010000304.1:7858-8416 GCA_036794395.1 Tepidisphaeraceae bacterium
CCCCGGAATGAACACCCGCCTCAAAATCGGCCTCGCCGGCGGCCCGATGATCGCCGCCATCGTGCTGTCTCAATTAGGAAATATCGGCTCGGTCGTGTGGTACATGCCCGTCGCCGCCAACCAGCTCTTCCGCGATTTCGGCCTGGCCGTATTCCTCGCATGCGTCGGACTTCGCGCCGGCAACCACTTCCTCGATAACCTCAGCGGTTCGGCCGGCCTGATTCTTATCGGCTGGGGTGCCGCCATAACCATGCTCCCAGTGTTCATCGTCGGACTCCTCGCTCGACGGCTCCTCCGAATGAATTTCGTCACCCTCGCCGGCTGGGTCGCCGGCGCAATGACCAGCTCCCCCGCCCTCATGTTCGCCGGCGAGCTAACCGATTCCGATGCGCCCGCGCTGGCATACGCATCCGTAGCCCCACTTGGCTTCCTCACCCCCATCCTCTGCGCTCAGTTACTCGTCGTATTCCTGTAGGGGCGGACCCCGTTGTTCACCCTCTTGCCCTCCTAAATGACCGTCCACAATTCCGCGCCATTTCGTGGCATGGGCTTCCAGCC
>DAIRGS010000305.1:0-8368 GCA_036794395.1 Tepidisphaeraceae bacterium
ACAACATCATGCGCAACATCCTCCTCTACACCGCCCATCCTGAACCGACCGCAAAGTGAATATGACCTACTGCGCGGCCTTTGCCAATGCGTCCACATCAAACTCCACCACCGCCATATGGGAATGCATATCCGGCAGCACATAATTCAAATAAAGCTTATGGTCCGGCGTCGTCTGCTCCCCAATTACCAGTCCGTCCGTCAGCGTCCCAACAACCCCACGATTGGCATTCACCAGGGTTCTTCCATAAGTAATAAATACCGAATTGCTAATCCACCTCAGCGAAGGCCCGCGCACTTTCCCCGCGATTCCCGCGGCAATTGGATTCGGGATTGTCAATCGGGATGTAGCGGTGCTGGCCGTCTCGGCGGTGAGCCATGCGATCACCTGTGCCGAATCGCCTCGCTCAAGTAGCATCGCAACCCTGGTTCCATCGGGCGAAAATGACAACTCTCCGCGCTCATAAGCTGCTGTATCCGTCATGTCCGGGGGAAAACTCCTGCTTCTGGTCTCCACCTTCTCAAACTTGCTCGTGACGTTGATCAATTTCAACGTTGGCCCATTCCCCGGAGTCTGTGCCAGGCAGGCATAAAACACCGGTCCCGCCTCGTTCGCCCCAACCCCGCAAACATCAGGCGTCCCCACCGACCCCGGCACGATCAACCGGCTGACTTTCGTCCTTTCAACATATTGGTATCGATACAAATAAATCTCCCCGGCATCCGGCGCCGACCACCGTACCAGCACGTTTGAATCCGCCATCACGCCAACTAACTTCGGCTTCAATGCCTGTCCTGATGACGATGGAACGTCCATCTGAACGACCGCGCGCCGGTCATCCATCGTCGCGAACACGTCCAGCTCCGCGCCGCCGCGCGCGTGGAGCACCGCCCGGCCATCGTTGGTCAGCAGATATCGGTCACCCAGCGTCCTCATGTCGGATGAGTCGTCGGCCATGTCCGGTACTAACACATTCGCCGGCCACAGCACGATCCTCCGCCGGCCTTCGGTCGCACCCGCCAGTCCGATGAATTGCGATTGCCCGGTCGGACTAATCATAAAATCAAACGGCAGTGGCCCATCCGCCTTCGTTACCGATTTCACCCAGGGCAGATTCGCGCCGCGGATCGAATCCACAAAGCTGTCATCATCCGGATTAACAAAAACCTCCGGCGGCGTGATAGGGCGGGGCGGTGTGGTTCTCGTCTCTGTCGTGCCTCGATCCGACATCGCAGAGTTCCCGCGTCGTGCAGCGTTTTCTTCCGCCGTCTGCGGTTGCTTCTGCATGCCAACAACTGGCATCGGAGTGGTGGCGGCCGGCGTTCGCTCTTGGATGCTCGGCTGACTTACTTTTGCGACGCCCGAATTCGACGGTGGCACCGGCGGGATCGGCGATTCGGATCGGGCTGTCGGAGTCTTCCATGCCAGCGGCTCAGCCAGCGGGCTCTCCGTCAATTCACTGGCTGTATGGCTCAATACCAACACCAGATTCAACACCGCGCTCACGCCCACCAATAGGAGTGCCGCCAATCCCGAACCCGCCAAGAAAGATCCGCTTGCCGATGGGTATGTGCTGGCCGCTTCCTGTTGCGTTAGACGAAACAGCAGCCAGAAAACCGGCGCCATCAACGCCAGGCCGAACAGTATTCCGGTTGCCATTCCCACGACCCCGCCGTTGGCCTGCCAAAACTCGTACCCCATGGCGGCCGGCAACGCGAAGGTCAGTACCGCGCGCTTATACGCATCGGCCGGCAAAACCCGGTGCATGGTCCTGAAGCGCTCCTTGATTGTTTTAAACGTCCATGGGGCGATGCATCCGAAATACATTGCCGCAACCACCCCCAGCCTTAAGCACGGCACCCACGCCTGCCCCGAACGATTCGATCCAAACAACTGGGCGGTTACCCACACCGCCGCGATCACGCCCACTGTCAGCGGGAGCCATCCCTCGACTGCATCGCTCAATGGAAAATCTTGCCTCGGGCCGGGACGTGTAAGTTGCGGGTCTGCCTCCCGTGCAGCCGCTTGCCCCAATTCATCGTGCGCAGCGCCCTGCTTGATCCCGACCACATCCCCCCGATGCTTGTCCGACAACTCCGACGTCGCCACTGTCGCGGGCTTAACTTCGATCGATTCGCCCGCGGGCTTTTTAATGGCAAAGACCGCCGCACAAACCGTGCAGCGCATCGGTTTGCCGATCATTTGTTCTTGAGCCCTGTAAGGTTTTTGACAAGAGGGACATCGAATCCGAAATGCCATGAACGGTCCCTCGAACAGGAAACGGGAACAAGAGCCGTTGCCACCGACTGAATATCTCCTCTCACGTGCTCCCCGTTCATAATCCCGTCCAACGCTCAATACAAGGCTGGCCCTCAGTTCCTACACGTCCATTCACTCCCTGGATATGATCTACAGTGACACGGGTTTTCAACCCGTGTCAGTGATGTGCAAAATAGATATGCGCTCCCATTCCCGAGCGATCGCCTTAATTCCAAGGATTCCCAACCTTGCCCGAACTCACGATCCAGCAGGCCTTCGATCACGCCCTCACGCTTCAAAACACCGGCCACCTCGCCGATGCCGAAGCCGTCTACCGTCAGATCATTTCCGTCGATCCCAAACACATCAACGCCATGCAGATGCTCGGCGTGCTGCTCGCCCAGACCGGCCGCCCCGATGCAGGCCTCGAGCTGGTCCGCCAGGCCAGCCGGCTCAACCCCGCCGCCGCCAGTTGTCATACCAACATCGGCATGATCCTGGCGGGCCAGGGCCAGCTTCCGCCTGCCGTCGAGTCATTCAAGCGAGCCCTCCAGCTCCGCCCCAACTCATCCGAAATGCACAACAATCTCGCCAACGCCTTGACTGCCCTCGGTCGCTTCGACGAGGCAATCGCGTCTTATGTCAGTGCTCTGGCCCTCAACCCCAATTTCCCCCAAGCCCACAACAATCTTGGCACCGCCCTTTGTGCCCGCGATCGCACCGACGAAGGAATCGCCAGTTTCCGCAAGGCGATTCAGCTCAAGCCCGATTACGTGGAGGGCCATTACAACCTTGCCAAAGCCCTGTACGAGCGGCGCGATCTGGAAGCCGCGATTACATCGGTCGAGAAATCCCTTTCCCTGCGTCCAGACTATCCCGAAGCCCTCACCCTGCACGGCGTCCTGCTGCAATCCCTCGGCCACCACGACGCCGCCATCGCCACCTATCAACGCTCCCTCGCACTCCGCCCTCAAGATTCCGAAACGCTCAATAACCTTGCCACCGCGCATCTCGAATTACGCCAATACGATCTCGCCATCGAAACCTATCGCAAAGCCATTGCCGCCAATCCAAATAATGCCGAGCCGCACGGCAACCTCGGCCGTGCCCTGGGTGAGTGCGGACAGCTCGATCAGGCCCTCGCTCTCTACCGCAAATCACTTGAACTCAAGCCCCAATCCCGCACCGCCAGCGGCCTTCTGCTATTCCTCCATCTCCATCCCGATATCACACCCCGGCAAATCCTCGAAGAACACCGCGAATGGAATCGCATTTACGCCCAGCCGCTCGCTCCTTTGCGGACTCATTACCCAAACGATCCATCACCCCATAGACGTATTCGCCTCGCCTACGTTTCCCCCGATTTCACCAACCATCCGGTTGGCCGCTTCATGCTCCCGATTCTCTCCCATCACAATCGCGAGCATTTTGAAATCATCTGCTACTCCGATACCCGCGCCACCGATGCCAACACCGATCGCCTTCGCCAGCACGCGGATCAATGGCGCGATACATCGCGACTTTCAGATCATCAGTTGGCTGCCCAGATCCGCGAAGATCGGGTCGATCTTCTGGTCGATCTCCTCATGCACGCCAAAGGCTGCCGACTGCTGGCCTTCGCCGAAAAGCCCGCGCCCGTTCAACTCACCTATCTGTCCTATTGCAGCACCACCGGCATCAATGCCATGGATTACCGAATCACCGATCCCTATCTCGATCCTCCCGGAATCGACGAATCCATCTACACCGAAAAAACCCTCCGACTCCCTGATTGTTTCTGGTGCTTTCAGCCCGCCCCAGAGGCGCCCGCACTCAGCCCACTGCCTGCCCTGGCCAACGGATACATCACCTTCGGCTGCCTAAACAACTTCTGGAAAGTCACCCCCGGCACCCTTAATCTCTGGTTCGAGCTTCTCGCCCGCGTGCCCCATTCGCGCCTTCTGCTCCATGCCCATGAAGGCGACCATCGCCAGCGCCTCCGCCATCAGATGGCCGCCCGGAACCTCGATCCCGGTCGTGTGGAGTTCGTGGGTTTTCAGCCGCTTTCTGAATACCTCGCCCAACATGCCCGCATCGACATCGCCCTCGACCCCTTCCCCTACGGCGGCGGGACCACCACCTGCGAATCTCTCTGGATGGGCGCGCCGGTTATCACTCTACCGGCCCAGACTGCCGTGTCCCGCGCGGGCGTCAGCATCCTCTCGAACGTCGGTCTCCAGGAACTTATCGCAAGTTCCAAAGAAGATTACCTCCAGATCGCCACAGCACTTGCCAATGATCTTCATCGCCTCGCAAATCTCCGTTCCACCTTGCGCGACAGAATGCAATCCTCTCCCCTTATGAACCCCCAAAAATTCACAATTGATCTCGAATCCATCTACCGCCAAAGCTGGCAGACATGGTGCAAGGCGCAAAGTCATGCAAGAGCCTAAGAGTCCCATCATGTTTTCACGTTTTCACGTTTTACGCACCGCGACGGCAATTAATGCGTTCGGACGTTCAATGACCCATCTCCGATGACCCCCCAATCTCTCAACACCCACGGCCTTGCCCTCGCTCGCCAATCCCGCTTTGCCGAAGCCGCCGCTGCATTCCGTCAGGCCATCGCCGCCGATCCCGCTTACGCCGAAGCGCACTACAACCTCGCCAAGTCCCTCAAAGACCTCCGGCAACCTGACCAGGCGATCGCCGCGTACCGCCGCACGCTTGTGCTTCGCCCCGATTTCGCCCCAGCCTGGCAAAACCTCGCCAATCTCCTTAACGAAACGGGCCAAACGCAGCTCGCTATCGAAGCCTACCAACGCGTCCTCACCCTCGAACCTCAAAACCCGGGCGCGCACGGCATGCTCGCCCGCATTTTCCACCAATCCAATTGCCTCGAACAATCCCTTCCCCATTTTCAGGCCCTGGCCAATTTACTTCCCAGCCAGGCCGAGCCGCTTCATGCCCTCGGCGTCGCTCTCCACGATCTCAATCGCCTCGACGAAGCCGCCGTTGCATATCGTCGCTGTCTCGCCATCGATCCCGCACATGCTCACGCTGCCTACGCGTTGGGCCTCATTCATCTTACTCAGGGCGATTTTGCCGCCGGCTGGCAGCTCTACGAGTCCCGCCGCCGTCTCCCCGCCCCCCGCGCCGTACGCGATTACCCACAGCCAATGTGGACCGGGTCCCCACTCCAGGGCCAGACCATCCTCCTCCACGCCGAACAAGGCCTCGGCGACACGCTCCAATTCATCCGCTATGCCCCCATGGTCACAAAAATGGGAGCCAAAGTAATCCTCCAATGTCCCGCGCAACTCGCTCGCCTTCTCAACAACCACCTCTCGATTACCCAGGTAGTCGAAGACGGCTCCCCCCTCCCCCAGTTCGACGTCCATTGCGCGCTCCTCTCCCTCCCAGGAATCTTTCAAACGACCTTTAACACCATCCCCGCATCCGTTCCCTACATCACCCCAATCCCCGCCGATGTGGCCCATTGGAAATCCCGCCTCGAATCCGCATCTCCCTGTCTCCCTGTCTCCTTGTCACCCTGTCTTCAACGCCGCGCCGGCATCGTCTGGTCCGGCAGCTCCACTCACCGCAACGACCGCAACCGCTCAATCCTTCCCCAGGCCTTTGAGATTCTCACCTCAATCCCAAACCTGACTCTCGTCAGCCTCCAAAAATCCGGCTCGCCACCCACGCCGACTCTGCAAGCGTCATTACTGGATTTTACCGCCGACCTGTCTGATCTGGCCGACACCGCCGCCCTCATCGCCAATCTCGATCTGGTCGTCACGGTCGACACCTCCATCGCCCATCTGGCCGGTGCAATGAACAAACCCACCTGGCTCCTCCTCCCCTGCGCCGCCGACTGGCGATGGCTCCTCAATCGTCCCGACTCCCCCTGGTACCCCTCCATGCGCCTGTTCCGCCAACCCCAACCCAACGATTGGACCACTCCCCTCCATCAGATCATCAACGCACTCTCCAACCCAAAGTAGCCTCTTTGAAAATGAGGATCAGGCCAATTCACCCCACCGAAAACTTAGCCCAGATTATTCACCGCAGAGGCGCGGAGGGCGCAGAGAATTCAGAAGTAGCAACACCTTACATGCAAAATCGCAGAGCAGCTTGTTGCGCACGTTGCGCAGCTCACACAGGCTCCTTCTTGCAATTCTCTCTGCGATCTCCGCGACTCTGCGGTGAATCATGAATTTTGCGGGTTAGAGAAACATAAACGGGACGGCTTTGAATTTCACAGAGATAGAAGGTGAAATTCAGAGCTGTCCCGTTAAGGCATTCCGTTAAGGCATTCCCGGAAAGGATATTCAGAGCCGTCCCCATTTGTTGCTCGCGACGCACACCCGCGAGTCAACGCAGTCTTGACATGCGGCCCTTGGCAGCATATTGCAATCGGGGTATGGCGAAGCGATGGATAGCTCCCTGCGGGCAAACTCGAATCTTGTTGTTCATTCTGGCCGCTTGCGCGCTCGGCGGATGCCAGGCCGCCGAAAGCAATCGTGTTGTTGAAACGCGCTCCGTCGATAGTCGAAGCGTCCCTTACACCGGCACGAAGCGCAGCTTAGTCATTGGAAAGGTCCAGAACCGTTCTCAGTACATGAACGGCATTTTTTCCGACGGCGTCGATCGGTTGGGAACTCAGGCGCGGCAAATTCTGATGACCCACCTTAACCAATCGCAACGGTTTCGCCTGATGGACCGGGCGAATATGGAAGAACTCTCAAGCGAGTCGAAATTCTCGGGCGCAACACAGAAAATAATTGGCGCAGAATATGTGCTGACTGGCGCCGTAACGGAGTTCGGGCGACGTGAAACCGGCAGCCAGGCGCTTGGCGGCGCATTCGGGAAGACCCGGAAGCAGACCGCTTATGCCAAGGTCTCGCTTACCGTGGTGGATGTACGAACATCAGAAGCAGTGTGGTCCGTTCAGGGTGCTGGCGAATTCGATCTGGACACCGGTGAGGTTGTCGGCTTTGGATCAACCGCCGGTTACGACGCGACGCTAACCGACAAAGTCTTGAATCTTGCAATGATCGATGTAGTCAATAAGCTCGTTCGTGCCATTGACGCCGGAGAATGGGGGACTGCTAAATGAACCGGCGGAATTATACCCTCACACTGCTTCTCGCCACATGCGCGATCGCTGAGCCAGGCTGCCAGGATAAGCACATTTACTCATGGGGAACCTACGAGCCCTCAATTAGGACGATGTATCTTGAGCAGGCCGACTTTAAAGCACCCGACGAAATCCGGCGTCTGACCGGCGAGATTCAGAAGACTGCCGCTGAACACAGGAAGGTGCCGCCGGGCAAGTACGCGTACGTTGGATATCTCTATTACATCGGCGGGGACGCCACCGCCGCCCGCGCCTATTTTGCAGCCGAAAAGAAGGCATTTCCGGAAAGCGGGCAATTTGTCGACCGCCTGATCGCGAGAATGCCGTGACGCACCCGATATTGTCGATTCTGCTTTCAGGCGGCATTTTTTCGGTGACTGGTTGCGCTGCGAAGCCAATGGATCGGGCGGCTTATTTGACGCACATGCCCAGTTCAATTCTCGTGCTACCCCCGGTCAATCACACCGCCGACGTAGGTGCGAGCGACGCCTTCCTCGCGACCATTACTGAACCCATCGCTGAACGGGGCTATTATGTGTTCCCGATCGCTCTCGTCGACCATTTCATGAAGGAAAATGGCCTCCCGACCCCCGGCGACATGCGCCAGGAGGCGACGCCGAACAAAATTAGTGAAGTCTTCGGTGCTGACGCGGTGTTGTATATCGACATCCTCTCATGGGAGACCCAGTACATTGTCCTAGACTCTTCCACCCGAGTGCGCCTTTCCTATCGCCTCGTTGACGCGAAAAGCGGGTTGGAACTCTGGAAATGGGAGCAGTTGGTGGTGCATAGTTCAAGCCAAGGGCAATCGAGCCTCATTGGCATGGTCGTCTCCGCCGCCGTCCATCAGGCGACGGCGGGGATCCAACGGGAGCGACAACTCGCCTTGTTGGCGAATCATCTTGCCATTGAGGACGAGAAGACTGGCCTGCTGCTAGGCCTTAAACAAGCGAATCCCCCGCCGTCTTGAGCGGGGTGGGCGGAAGC
>DAIRGS010000306.1:0-8326 GCA_036794395.1 Tepidisphaeraceae bacterium
CGATCCATAACCCCGCCCACAGCCGACTCAGACCCGTTTCTTCGCGACCCACCGGGGAGCGCTTTCCCGACCGAAAATCGAAAACCGCAAATCCACACCTGCCCCCGCCCACTCCCTACTGCCCATACTGCCCCGCCGCCCCGAAATGGCAAAGGCTCAAACTGTTTGCTTTATCTGTGTCCATCTGTCTTTATCTGTGGCGAATTGGATTTCTCCGTGCCCTCCTTGCCTCCGTGTTGAACAATCTTGGAACGCAAGCCGGGCCATACACAACGCAAGAATACGATAAATGTCACATAGGTTGTGACAAAAACTGTGACATTTGTGACATTCACCCCCCGGCGCGGGCGTCATACTGCCCCGCCGCCGCCGCCTGAAGCGCGCATACCCGCTCCGCCAATTCCCCCGGCTCAATCACCCGGCAGTGCGGGCCGTACCCCAGAATCCACCACACAATCTCCTCCAACCCATCCACCTCAAACCCGGCCACAATCGACCCATCCTCCAGCCACTCAATCACCTGGCTGTCGTGCCAATGCGTATCCGCCACCGTTTCCGCCACGGCTGGCGCAAAATGTAATTTGATCCCATACATCGTCCCCGACGGCATCATCCGCCACGCCTTGCCGAAGTGCCCATCCAGCGAAAACTCATCGGGAATCATGTACGGCTTATCGATCGACCCGCACCGCGTGAACCGGCTCAACTTCAACGTCCGCACCTCACTTCGACCATGGTGCAACCCAATCACGTACCACGCCCGCTGACCGAAATACAGTGCGTAGGGGTCAAACCGAAACCGGCCCGAATCGCCCGACGATGCCGATTTGCGGCTTGAAGATTCATACTCACATTCCACCGCCCGACGAGAGTGGATCGCATTGCGCATGTAGCCGTACACGTCGACAGTGGGCTCGTTCGACGTTCGCGCCAGCGAGACTTCGACATGCGGCATCACTTTCGTTGATCATCTCCGCAATCTGCCGCGGCAGAATCGCGCGTAACTTTGCCGCTGCCTTTCCCGCCTCGCCCATGTGTGAAATCTGCTCGTCGGCCCCCACGCGATCGGCCAATATCAGCATGGCCATCGCTTCTTCCAGAGTCAGATCCACCGGCCGGAGAAAAAAGTCTCTCCGGATGAGGTAACCGCCCGACTCGGGGTCATGCCAAACCGGCACGCCCGCCCCTTCGAGCATGTTCAGATCGCGATAAATGTTTCGTTCGGTTGTATCGCAGAGCTCTCCCAATCGTTTTGCATTCAGGCCCTTTGAGCCCTGGATCAGCGTGATCAGTTTAAGCAGCCGGTGAACGCGGGTGTATTTCATGAATCCCCTTATAATTGTTTCGGCAGTGGCGAAGCACAAGACTTAGACGCGATGGGTGGTCCGGAATGGTATCTCCAGAGCCTCCTTGAAACCCAATGCGTCGACTCGGGAATCCCGCAATTTGTAATTGATGCCTGGATGGGCCACACCGGCAAACGGTCGATGGGCCGAACCTATTACGGACTGACCGACGCCAAAAGTCAGGAGTACATGGGCCAAGTGAAATTCTAACAGGCGCGATGTGCCAAGGAGATTGTGATGCAGATGAAGACATGGATGTTCACGGCTGTGATCGTGTGTTTGACCCTGGGATTGCTCGCTGCTGGCGTCCCCGTTCAACCCTTGATCATCGCCAATGTTGCGGAACGCTGCGACCGGGCCAAAACCGGGGCAAGTCAGGGGCGAGCAGGGGAGTCCGCGTCACAAACGATGCCGCCCGCCGGAGTTGCGGCGGGCGGTGCGGTGAACACGGAGAGGGGGGGATTCGAACCCCCGTTAAGGATTTGACTCCCTAAAACGGTTTAGCAAACCGTCGCCTTCAGCCACTCGGCCACCTCTCCGGCGACGAGCGGAAAATCATATCGGGTGGCAAAAGACCGGTCAATGAAAAGCGGCCAGCTGTCCGTTGCCAGTGGGAAGTTGCACGCCTGGCTCCCCATCGCCGTTATTGCTGCCCCGTCCAGTTCTTTCCCACACCGGCCTGGCTAAACGCCTGGCGGATTTTTTCCGCCGCCTCCCGCGGCAGGGGGCCTTTGTTCGCATATGCGATGTTCGCTTTAGCATTTTCGGGGTTGGTCGTTCCGATGATGGCTGTGTGCACGCCGGGAATGCTCAGGGTGAATCGCAATGCCGCCTCCGGCCAAACCTGCTCGGGCGTTCCCGCGAATCCCAGATCGGCGGGGCTTAGCTTCATCGCCTTGAGGCGATTGTGATATTCGCTGGCGTAGTTGGCATAGATGCCGTGCTGGTCGGACGCATCTTTCCAGCCCGCGTTGGCGATCGGTCGCTTGGCGATCACACCCACGTTGTTCTTCCGCGCAATCGCCACCCCGCCATCAATGTTCGTCTGGTCGGCGACATTGATCGAAGTTTCAATCACCGCGATCTCAGGATGAGCGGCCGCGTAGCTGAGGGCATCGTTATCTCCGCTGTACCCCGCAAACCGAATCTTCCCCGCCTCGCGCGCCTTCACCAGCGCCCCGATCGCCTCGCCTTTCTTAAGCGTCGCAAGATCGCATGAATGAATCAGCATCACATCGAGATGATCGGTCTGAAGGCGTTTTAGCGCCCGATCCACAGCCGCTGTCACAACCTCAGCAGACCAGGCCGAGCCCGGCAGATCATCAAACGCCTGCCCGCACTTGGAAATCAGCACATACTCCTTCCGCCGGTGCCCCACGCTTTTCCCGATCGCTTCTTCCGATCCCGGATACGAAGCCGCGGTGTCGATCGCGTTGATCCCCGAATCCAGCAACAGATTCAAAATCGTGGCGATCCGCTGCTGATCGGTTTTCAAATATCCAATCGGCCCCGCCCCAAACCCCAACGGCGAAACCTCAAATCCCGTCTTGCCAAATGTTCGTTTTTCCATGGTGCCGAGATTGTAGGCACGGCGATCTCCGCTGAAGAGAATTTGCCACAGATGGACACAGATGAACACAGATAAAACCAATGCCCAGAATTGGAATTGTTCGACCTGATACCCGCCCACAACTGTCATTCTGGAGCGCAGCGAAGGATCTGTTTTTCACGATGTGCCCCCGCATCAATCTGTTCGCCCCCACACACATAACCCAGCATTCCCATCTGTGTCCATCTGTGGCAATAAATCCTTCCGTCATTCAAAACTGACAAGCTTGATGTACAGCTCCCGATGACGCGGCCCATCGAATTCGCAGAAATAAATCCCCTGCCATCGCCCCAAGACAAGCCGGCCTTTTTCGATCAATACGATGACGCTATTCCCGGTCAGCGCGGTTTTAAGGTGGCTGTCGCTGTTGCCTTCGCCGTGCTGGTAATAAGCCTCATGCTTGGGGATCAATGTTTCAAGCTTGTGCAGCAGATCCGATTTAACATCCGGGTCGGCATTCTCGTTGATCGTGATCGCCGCCGTGGTGTGTGGCACAAACGCGATGACCATGCCGTTCTCAATCTTCCGCGAACGCACGAGGGCCGCGATGCGATCGGTCACATCGATCATTTCGTTACGCGAATGGGTGTGGACGGATTCAGTATGAAGCGGGTGAGTCATGACCGATTGTATGGATCGAGGTTGAGTGAAATGAAAACAGGCTCGCCGCGAAAAACGCCAACTATCGACCGCGGGATGTGCGACGAATCGATTGCACGGTACTCATCCCTTTGCAGCATGTCTTCCGACGGCAAGCTGTAATATCAAGTGAGGGCTTGCGGCTTGTAATCCCATACATCCGGGGGAAAACACCAATTGAACACCTTCAGCGCCAGCAGCGCCAGGAAAAGCAGTAGGCCGCTCCCGCACAAGAGTATCTGCACTACGTCAATTATGGCCCGCCGGCTGTGGAGGATATATCGGGAATGTCCATGGTCACTCAGGCGGACCAAATGTGTGGCGTCTGGCACCTTCGTTCCGCCGTTGTAAATCACGATCCAGACGACCAGGAGAATCGGAAGCAACAGGAAGAACGCGCATCCCGACACCATGAGGCAAATTACGATTGCGCGGTTAAGCGCACGGATGAACGGCCGTACTGCATTTCTTACCGACGTGGTCACGAGGCTCGTATTTTAGCTGATTGGGCAAGTGCGGGTGAAGCATGTTCCGCCCCGGCCGATCGCAAGTCTGTTCATCTCATGCCTGACCCAAGCGGTAAATTCCGGCTTGTATTTGAATGCAACCGCGGAGGAGCAGGCACTATTAGGCCATGAACCCCCGCAAGAACGAGACCGGATTTCGTCGCGGCTTTACGCTTATTGAGCTATTGGTGGTCATTGGGATCATGATGGTGTTGATCGTCATGATTGCCGCGGGCGTGCGGCATACCAGGAGCCTTGCTCTCCGGCACGAAACCGAGGTCGAGCTAAAGATCTGCCAGGACGTGCTTAACGAATACCGTGCCGTGAACGGGTACAAGAATATTCTCGGCGACATCAGTTCCCTGCAAACGGGAACCATCACGCTGCCGTCGCAGTGGATGACAGGACAGTTCAATAGCCCCATGTTCGTCTATCCCAAAAACAATGGCGCCACGGAAGTGACCGCGCAGATCAATAACCCCGCGTCCACGCTCACCCTCGATAACTTTAAGGGCAGCCCCAATAACAAATTCGGGGCGGGCGGCCTCGGCAGCTTCGCTGACACCGGCGACCCGAACAATCCACGCTGGGCGTCTGATGCCGTGCGATGGAGCCAGGGTGTCATGTTCATCCTGTTGAAAGACCCGAAAAACCGGGCCTTGATCAGCAAGATCCCTCCCAATCGCCTTCTGGAGAACATGTGCCCCCCGATTAACAGGTCAGGAGATGTTAACGGCACAGCCCCGCCGCCCTATTCAATTGATGCCGCGCTTCCCTTGGACGGCTGGGGAGACCCAATCATCTTTGTCCCGCCCGGCGGAATGCACGTCTGGTCAGACCCCACCTACACGGATAAGTCGAACCGCAAAGACTGGGTGATTCGAACCTCAGGGATGTATGATACGACAAAGCCCCTGCCGCCAGTTGGCCCCAACGATCACCCCTTTTTCGCCTCGGCCGGCCAGGACGGGTATTTCACACATGTTATGCACGGCGATGACTTTGCCGTCGATAACCTCTACTCGTTCCAGTCACAATGAACCGCATTTCGGTACCAAGTCCATTCCCGACGAAATCGGGGCTATACGGGATCGTTCAGGCTTACGAGAATTGAAAATCGGGCGGATTTGAATGCAAAGGCGGGTTAGCCCGCACTATCGGATGAGGAATTCGCCAATGAAAAATAGCGTTCGTCGCCGGGGTTTTACGATCCTCGAACTGCTTGTCGTCATTGGGATCATCATCGCATTGGCCGGGCTGCTGCTGCCGGTGATCGCCCGCGCTCGCGAGTCCGGCAAGCGGGCTCAGTGCCTGTCCAACCTCAGGCAATTGACTCTGGCCTGGCTCGGCTACGCCCACGACCACGAATCGCATCTTTGCAGCAGCCAGCTCGGCGTGAGCTGGAGCTGGAGTGGGCCGCTCACACGACGAAACGACATTGAAAAGGATACGTTCAGGCCATCGCAGAAACTGGAGGAGGGCGTGCTGTGGCCTTACCTGAAAACCGCGGCCGTCTATCATTGCCCCGACGACCAGAGTGATGGCAATCCCCAGACCGGCAACCGCTGTAGCTACCAGATCAACGGGTACCTGGCCGGCTCCGTTACAACTCAAGCTGCCGGCCCAGCACGGTTAAGGCTCGACGACATCGCCCAGGCTCCCGCAACGTTCGTTTGGATCGAGGGCGCCTACCCTTTGCAACTCCTGATTAAGTGCTTCAAGACGCCGATGTATCCTTCAATGAATTCGTTTCAAGTGTTCGGCTGGCCGGGCGAGAATCATAAAGGCGCATTTGCCGCGGCGGAGGGGACCGGAATCTCCTTCGCCGATGGACATGCCATGTTCTGGAAGTATTCCGATCCTCGAACCGGCGTATTGATCGAAGGCGTAATGAGCGGTTTATACGGATCGATCAAGACCTTGCCGAACATGCCGCCGTTTTACCCGCAAGATGTGATGATCAACTCGACCGATGTATCGCAGCTCGAAGCGTGGGCGGGGGGATTGTCGCCGCCGGGGGTGAGCCAATAGGGGGCTCTACGCTGAATGTGGCAACTCCATCACGGCAAAAGCTTCAACGCCAGCAGCCAGCGGCGTTGGGGAATGGACAATTGACAATGGATAATGGACAACGAATTGCGGGGAAGCGGGGCAGTGGCGCGCCGTAAAACGTTGGATTGCGCCGCAGGGCGGTCGGGTTTGGTTTCGGTGATTGGATGGGGTTCAGGGTTTTTGGGCATGGTCGCCGGGGTGGCGCGACCACTCGTCCAGATCCTCGGCGAACCGTCGAATGAAAAGGGTGGCATTCAGCAGGGCATCGATGGGCCCGACGCCCATGACCGGAATGATTCGGCCGGTGAAGGTTTCGACGAAGACCGGGCAACACCAGTCGCCGTTGGGGTCCGATTCCACCGGGACGGGACGGCCGATTTGGATAGTGGCGGTAAAAGTTCGCCCGCCCCGCCTGCACTCCCAGCGGTCAACGGCGATCGGGTCGGCAATTGAATCAAAAATCGGCAGCATCGTGACACCTACCGTTTGGTGGGGGCGCCGAGGGTTTGTTTCATGACGGCGTCGAGGTCGAGGAGGGCCTGGGCGCAGTTGCCGGTGAAGGAGCTGCCGTGCATGGTGGCGAGGGTCTGCGGTTTGAGGGCGGCGAGGCTTTCGAGGAGGGGGCGGGTATTGGGGGTGTAGGGCATGTAGTCCATCAGGGGGCCGGACTGGAATCCGATCAGCGACTGGTGGGCCCGGCCAACAATGTCGGACTCGGTGAGCGGCTCCACATCGCCATTGTGGGTGAACAGGTCGGAACAGAACAGGACGCGCTGGGTTTCCTCAAACAGGACCCCGGCGTCCCAGCCGTGGGGGAGGTGGGGGGTGGGGCGGTAGCGAAAGCGGAACTTGCCGGTGCTGAAGGTTTCGTCGGCGTTGAGCGGGCGGGGAGGGCGGTCGGCGAAATCGGCGAGATTGACCACCGCGCCGATCACCCCCGTGACGGCCTGGGCGCGCGGGGCGACCTGAAGCCAGTTGTTGAGCGAGCCGCACTCATCGACTTCGAAGTGGCTGAAGCCGATCCAGCGGAGATCGGCCGGATCGATGATTCGCTTCACCGCCGCGAGGACTTCGGGGAACATGCGGCGCATGCCGGTGTGGTAGAGCAGGGGCTCGTCATCGACGATCAGGAAATGATTGAACTGGAGATTGATCTCGGGGAAGAGAACGCTGATGCGGTGAACGTTGGGCGCGATCTCAGTGACGGACGTCATGGGGATCCTTTGGGTGGGAATAATGGATAATTGATAATTGAAAATGGACAACGGGGGAAGGAAAGATGGGAGGGGTTATTTGTCATTTGTCATTTGTCAGTGGGCAGTGGGCAGTGGTGAGTCGGCAGGAAGGAGCAGAGTCCCATTCGGCGTTCAAACCGAAGACAGCATGCATGAAAACCTCGCAGCGGCTGGCTCGCTTTCGCTATTCGGCGGAGTTATTCTGTACAACCGTCCATGCTCGATCGGGCAAGCGGTCACATACAGGAAAAAAAGATGCAATGTCCAAAATGCGACCTGCCGCTGAAGGGCATCGACTACCAGGGAATTCACATCGAGACCTGCCCGTCCTGCGGGGGCGACTGGCTCGACGCCGGGGAACTGGGCAGCATCGTCCGGGCACGCAATACTCGTTTTGATGAAAAGGAATGCATTGCGATTGCGCAGGCCACGAAGATCACGGGCGTTAAACTGAGCACTCTCAATCGGCATTTAACCTGTCCCAAGTGCGCCGGCACGACGCAACCGGTAAACTACGGCGACGACACCGGCCTTATCATCGACAAATGCGCTCAATGCGGGGGCGTCTGGCTCGAACGCGGTGAAATAGAGAAAATTCAGGAACTCGTCGAAGGCTGGCGTGATGAGCTGCCGGGCGATCTTGCCGAATATGGCCCGAAACTGCGCCAGGTCGCGGCCGATGTCGATCGGGACGAGAAAGTCCACATCGCCCACATTCCGCTGATGAACGCCCTGATCAATGGCATTTTAGATTTCGCCGGCGAGTGATAGCGAGGTCCATTCGTTGTCCGGTCAAACTCGACTCATTCGAAACGTCGGCTCTAATACTCGGAAAGTGAAATATCTGAAAGGTGAAACATCCATCAATTGCAGCAAAATGGAATTGATGGATGTCGTGCGCCGTGAAAAGGGTGTTGGAGTCCAGCGGGTGAGAGTCCC
>DAIRGS010000307.1:0-8319 GCA_036794395.1 Tepidisphaeraceae bacterium
GCCCACATTCCTATTTTACAAACGGTGGGCCGAAGCGGATTAGCATTTCGTTGCATTTCGTTGCACGGCTCGCAAGCGGGCGATGTTCAATGCAATCGGTCGATTGCATCGTGATCGTCGTCGTCGGAGGAATGGCCGGAGTCGTGTTGGGAGCGAACGGGGTGGTCGGAGAAGAAATCGAAGGGGAAGAAGCCGGATCGGTGTTCTTCGGTTGCGACGATTGCAAGGCCTTGGGGATGAGCGCCTGCCGGCACTTCAGACGCGGGCAGAAGCAATGGGGAGCTGGATTTCTCCGAGAGTGTGCCGTCGGATCCGATGGCGAGGGTGTGGATCTGGTTTCCGGCGGTGAAGGCCCCGTTCAGTGCGGTCTGGTGATTGAGGACGTAGAGATTTCGTCCTGTTGGATCGAGCGCGAGTTGGAAATCGACGGTTTCGTTTGCGCCGCCGGGTGTGGAGGACTTGGGGCCGGCGAGGCTGAATTCCTGGAGCAACACGGGTTTGAGCGGGTCGGCCAATGAGAACACTGCCACCGTGTCGGTCGCTGAGTCGGAAACGTACAGGTGTGAACCGTCGGCATTCACCAGCAGCCAGCAAGTGGCTCCGCCCTGGGTTGGAACTGATCGAACGAACGTGAGAGCGCCAGAGGAATCGTAGGTATACACACCCACCGCACCAGCGCCGACTAACCCGGCATACACAATTCGGTGATTGGGATTTTGATCGAGGCCGAGAATGAGCGGTGGGGTGACCGGCGCGCCAACCGGGCCGCTTGGGGCGGGCGTCAGGCTGCCATTGTTGCCGATCTTGAACGGGACAATCGTATTGGCCTGCGCCACGCTCAACAGCGGCGGCGGGGTGAAATTGTCGCCGAATAGGAATCGATTGTCGTTCGACACCAAAACCTGCGAGGGCGAAAGTCCCACGGGAAGCGTTACGGTGGAATGAGGTATCGGCGTCAGCGAGCCATTGTCGTTGACGTAAAACCCCGTGTAATTTGGCGCGATGGTGCCGGGCTGGCCCTGGACTTCGTTGCCGCGGTTGACGACGTAGAGCCGATTTTCAGACAGGGCCAGACTCACCGGCTGCGTGCCGCCCGAGGAGAATGCATGATGATTCACCAGATCGAGGCTGCCATCGCCGTGGATGTGAAACACCGCAATGCTGTTGCTGCCCTGGTTGACCGCGAACAGCAGCTTGCCATCGTCGCTGGCAATCACTTCCTTATCGCTGTCGTCGGGGCCGAGCAGTCCGTGACTGTTGAGATAGCCGGCGCCGCCCGTGAGATATGGGCCGCCGGGCAGTTCTTTCAAAGTGCCAGTGATTGGGTTCCGTTGAAACGCGAGGATGGCGTTCTTATTGGCGGCGGGGTTGTTGCTCTCGGTATAGACGGTGGCTGCGCCGCCGTGTCCATCGTGCGCGCCCAATGGAAATGGGTTGGCGGAGAGAAGCCTTCGTTGCTCCAATATCTCAAATGTCACAGCTTTGTTTCGCGTGTCGCGGCCAAGCGCCCTCTCCTGGAAAACTACTTTACGATTCATCGCATCTTCCTTTCTTCAAGGCGCTCCGAGATTGATCCGGCTTGGCGAACGTCGCCAGAGCCGTGTGATCGATCCGCGCTGAGGGATCCGGTGTCGGCAATTGGTCGGGGCGTGGTACGATTCCTGACGTGTGCATGAAACAATACTTTTTCGAAGCGCGGCGCGAATAATCCCCGGGCTCGAACGGTTGATGGAGATGAATGGAAGTGGCGAATGAATCGGCGGGAAATGCAGCGGGGGTGCGCTGGCTCGAGGAGCATGGCGACGCGCTGTATTCCTATGCGCTGCCGCGCGTGCGCAATGCCGACGCGGCCGAAGACCTGGTACAGGAAACGCTACTGGCGGCCATCAAGGGGCGTAAATCGTTCGCGGGCCAATCGGCCGAGCGAACCTGGCTGACGGGAATCCTGAAGCACAAGCTCATTGATTATCTGCGCAAATCGGCCCGCCAGCGCCCGCTTAGCGAGTTGGATGTGGACGTGACCGAGGAGTTCTTCGATACGCACGGGCGTTGGAAAGCGGTCAGCCCTGAGTGGAGCGGGCAGCCCGATGGGCTGCTTGAGCGGGAAGAATTCCGGGCGGTGCTGAGCCAATGCCTGGGGAAGCTGCCGTCGCGCGTGGCGCAGCTATTCTGGCTGCGCGAGGCGGAAAACGTCGCGACGGAGGAGCTTTGTCAGGAACTGGGGATCACACCGACCAATGTCTGGACAATGCTGCACCGCGCCCGTCTTGGGTTGCGGCGGTGCCTGGGCGACAACTGGTTCGGGGATGATGCCAAAGGCGGTGGCACGTGAGCGAACAACCCGGGGTATTCAAGTGCCTCAACGCCACTTGCCGGGATGCGGCGCGACTTGTTACCGAGCGGGATGAGCGGCCGCTTTCATGGCCCGAGAGGGCGGGGCTTTTTATTCACTTGATGATCTGCCGATCATGCAGGCGATATCGCCGCGGCGTCATCATGCTTCGCCAGGTGATGCGAAAGGCTGCGGCGTCGGGAGGACTGGCGGCCAATCAAAACCTTCCCGGCCCCGCGCGGGAGCGAATCAGTAAAAAGCTTGCCGATCCGATTGAATGATGTGCTAAATGACCGTGCGCGATTCCGCACGTTTCGTGACATGGCTTTGTAAGCCATGATTGAGGGGGATGACCATCAACGCCGGGTGAGATGTGGGAAAACCAAGTTTCGACATCCGGACAACCTTCTGATTCTTCGGAAGGAAATGCACGATTCGGCAAGTTGGTTTTCCCACATACCACCCGTCGCCGGACCCGCGGCGCCACCAATCACGGCTTAGAAAGCCGTGCCATGTAAATGCAATGGCGCTGAATCGCGCACGGTCATTTAGAGCCGCAGCCACCACACATACGCCAGTAATGATCCGCACGTCGCGGCCAAAAACACCACTGACGCTACAAGCCAAAGCGCAAATGGAGGGCGGCGCGATCCGGGCGGATCGGCCGGGGCGTAATCGATCATGGGCTTTTGGGGCAGGGCCATATCTAACACGATCATAGGATCGCCCTTCCTACGGCCACGGCATAGCCCGGTTGCAAAGCGCGCCGTCGAAAACGAACATTTGGGACAAACAGGTTCCGCGATTTGATTGTTACAGTTTCCTGGGGAACTGAAAATGGGTGCTTCGTCCGGCGGCGACGTCGCGAGTAGGGTGCGTGACAGTTTCGGCGGCTGCCCTTTGTTTCCCTCCACCGGTACGCCGGGGGAAGCGAGCGGAATTGGCGACTGCCCGCGAGCGGGTAGGGAGGGGGCTTGGCTGTCATGCGAGAATTGGCCGACCAATCAAAGAACAACCCCCTCCCCAACCCTCCCCCGGCGTACCGGTGGAGGGAGAAGAAGGCCGCCTAAAATGTCACGGACCTTCGCGAGTAAAGTGTGGTATGTGTCTGGAGGGGGCAAGAAGGGATGACGCAATGCATCTTGGAACAATCCGGATGTGGATGATTTGTGCTTTGCTTGGACTTGCAGCGTCTTCGCAAATGGCCCAGGCGCGGCCAAGGTCTTATCTGAGCAAGCCGGATTCGTGGTTTGCCGGCGAGGATGCGCGACGGATCGCGGCGAATATTCTGTCGTGGCAATCGGATCTTGGCGGTTGGCCCAAGAACGTAGAGACGGCTGATGCGCCGTACACGGGAAAACGCGAAGACCTTAAGCCCACTTTCGACAACGGTTCCACGACCGATGAACTTCGATTTCTGGCGAGAATGTACGGGGCGACGCGCGACGAGAAATACCATGCATCGGTGGAACGGGGCGTCGATCACATTTTGAAGGCGCAGTATCCGACCGGCGGATGGCCGCAGTTTTATCCGCCGGATAAGGCATATCACCGGCACATCACCTTTAATGACGACGCGATGGTACGGGTGATGTTGTTCCTTCGTGAAACGTACGCGTCTGAACGATTCGGATTCTTGGGAGACCCACGCCACAAGGCGGCGCAGTTGGCGTTTGATCGCGGCGTGGAGTGTATTCTCAAATGCCAGATTAAAGTGGATGGAAAACTCACTGCATGGTGCGCCCAACATGATGAAGTGGATTATTCGCCGCGTGTCGGGCGCTCATACGAGCTGGTGAGCTTTAGCGGAGCGGAATCAGTCGGAATCGTCCGGCTGCTGATGAGCCTTGAGCATCCGAGTCCGGAAATCATTAGCGCGGTGGACGGCGCTGTTGCATGGTTTGACCACGCTGCGATCCATGGCATTCGAGTTGAACTCCAGCCGGACGACAAAGCACCGAAAGGGCGGAATAAAGTGGTCGTAAATGACCCGGCCGCTCCGCCCATGTGGGCTCGGTTTTATGAGATCGGGACCAATCGACCCATTTTTTGCGATCGTGATGGAGTGGCCAGGCATCAGCTTTCGGAAATCGGTTATGAGCGAAGAAACGGATACAACTGGTTGAGCGATTGGCCGGCAAAACTTTTGGCGACGGAATATCCAGCGTGGAAGGCGCGTGTGGGGAAGGCAGCTCAAGAATAAGTTGTCCCAGTCCTTCCAGGGGAAGCTGCGTGTTACAATCCTCCGGAGGACTTTGAAGTGGCTTCGGCCTTCTTGCGGAATTCCTTGATGTCATCCAGGCTGCCGCTGCCGAAATAGACGGGGACAATATTGCTTCCAAGTATCGCGAGTTGTTCGCGCGCGATTGACCAATGCCCGCTTGCACCGGCAAAATAGCAATAGGCGCTGCGGGCATCGGCGTCGTCGGGGCGAACGCGAAGGTAAGGCTCGTACACACGTTGGGCGTCATGCCAGACGAGGGGCTTCTTGTAATAAGCTTCGGGCTCGGCGGAATAGACGGCCAGGGCCTGATGGGCGCGAGTGATCATCATTGGAAACCGGGCTCCGTAGTTGCCCGTTTTGAAGCACTCTTCGGCGAAGGCAAGGACTTCCTGCTCCGAGCCGTACCACTTGGGTTCGAGGTAATTCAGCTTGTTGTAACAGGCCATGAGGTTATCGGGATCGGCCTCCAAGGCGCGCTTGTACCACAGCTCCATGACCTCCTTGCCTTTTCCCTGGCCGAGTTCGACGTTGAGCATTTGGGTCGGTGCGGCGGGATCGGTGGGGTCAAGCTCATAGGCGCGCTTCAGCGCATCCTCGGCGACGGCCAAACGTTCTTTCATCAATTTCAACCCATTCTTGGTGACGGTGTCTGCGGTACCACTTCCGCGGGCTTCCCAAGCCCAATCGACGTAGAACCCGCCTTTGAACACAAGGGGCTCAGGACGATTGGGGAGGGCCGCTTCCAATGAGGGTGCTATCCGCTTGTAAACGGGTTCGGCCTCCTCATCGCCAGACGTGTGAATACTCAAAACGCGGAGCGCCATGGCCAGAAGCTGCGAAGGCGACGCGTGAAGTTGAACTGCAGTTGGAAAACGCATTACGGATTCGGATCGGAGTCGGGTCAATATTCTTGCATCATCATTGGCAAGAATACGGTCGCCCCGGGCGATGGCCTCCGCGCTGGAGGTGCGGCGAAGAAGCGAGCAATAACGGATGATGTGCCACACTTTGAAGTAGTCGGGGTATCGACTGAATCGCATGTCGTCGTCGGCTTGAGCATACAGTTTGAGGACCTGCCGGGGGTTTCCACCGGTAAACTCGATGGTAAATGCAGCATTCGAGAGAACCAGTGGATCTTCGCAGCCCGTTTCGATCACCTTTTCGAGTGCCTGGCGCGCCGCCACCTTCGGGGCCAGATCGGCGGTCCTGTAAAAAAGGTGGAAGGCGTCGCGGACTAGCCCGTCCCATTTGGGGCTGCGCTTGCCGAAACGGCCGTACGCGTCGAGGGCATTGAGTTCTTCAAGTTGCTGATCGTCTTCAACGACCTTGACGCGGCGCATGCTCGCTTGCTGGAGCGGGCGTCGCTGCTGGAGGTAAATCGAAAGCTGCTGGCGGGCGGCCGGGGGGATGTTGGGATCGTTGGCGATCGCTTCCGTCGCGGCGAACGCAGTGGGTGGGAGCAGGCTAAGTTGGATTTCGGCATCCTGGCGCTCCTCGGCGGTCAGCGCGGCCAAGCGGGGGAGCAATGTACGGACTTCCCTGACAACATCGATACTGGCAGTTGCGATTGCCGGCAACGTGGCAGGCATATTGGCGATCACGGCCTTGTTGGTCGTTTGAGGCGGCTCCGGCAGCGGCACATTGTTGAAGCTGAAAGGAACAATGATTTCTGTCGTGTCGGTGGGAAGATCCCACACCATTGTCGCCGGCTCGTCGGCATTCGGAAGAGGGACATACGTGAATGTGACCATCGTCCCGGCGGGGACGGCGCGGGGCGCGGAATCGGCAAATAGGAGGCGCGCGGTCTTGCCTGCACTGTTGAGAAATGTCGGGCGACTGTTCTGAACGGTCAAAGCGATTTTCTTGAGTTGGTCATCGTCCATGTCGTCGCGCCGGATTACAACCTGAAGTAAAAACTGCCGCCCGCTTTTAACGAACGATCGGACCTCGATATGCGCATTGCCAAAGGATTGAGCGACATTTTGCGCCTTCAGGACGTTGGCGATTTCAACGTGCTTGCGATCTTTTTCGATAACGGCGGTGAACTCTCCTTCGACAAAAGATAGCTTCGAGACACTGTTTGTGCGGATATGGAAGGTGGGAGTGGGGGGCAGGATCGGCGCTGGAGAAAGCGTCCCATCCGGATCCGACACTGGAAAGCCCGATTCGTCGAGGCACCTGGTGAGATGAACAGCGGCGATCCGCTGAACGTGCAGGCTCGGCTCGGGACAAATACAAAGCGTCAGCGCAAAATAAGGCGGCAGGCCGCCATAGCGCTCGGAGTAGTTGATCTGACCATATTGTTCGACCCTGAGCACACCAATGGCAAAGCCCCCCCGAACATCGGTGTACTTGGCGCTCCAGGCGCCGTCGGGCGCGCCGAAAATGAGGCCGGGTTTGTCGGGGGTGAGGCGAACAGGCCGGAGGCTCGCGGCATCGCAAATTGGGATCAGGGCCGACCACAGCGGCTGAGACTCGACGTCTATCGAAACCTGGCCATCATCGAGGCGGGCATCATTGGCCGGGCTATCGCATTGCAGGTCGAGGCGGGTGATTTTACGAAGCTCATCCAGCGCCTGGCGCGCCGTGACGTTCTTGAGATGAAGGGTGACGGGCGTGGCGGCAAAGAGCGATGTGCCGGGCGCGGTGGCAGGGGAATCCGCCGCGAAGCCCCTGATGCACGTAAATATTAGGACCACAAATGCGACCACAGTGGCGAATTGACGGGCCTTTTGGACGGACGGATTCATATAAATTCCCCTTTTTTTAAGGCAATGCCAGTTCTTTGAATTCGCCGGTGACGGGCGTAGACGTGAGCGAGAGTGGGACGTTGAAAACGATCTTGACGGGTGGGCCAAGGGAGACGTTTTGCGTGCCTTGGCCGACACGATAACTGCTGGTGTGATCGATGTGCCCGGCGCTGCTTGAGGTGCTGCCGCCGAAGCTGTTGAACACCTTTCCAGAGCCGTCGAGCACGCGCACGCTGGCCGCGGCGAAGGCACGGGACATGTTCTTTCGAGTTTCCGGATCATCGGATTTTAAATCGGCCTGCATATTCACCGAGAAACCCTCGGGCGTGGTGTGGTAGGTGAGGGAGACCGTGTCGCCAGCGGGGGATTGATGGGTGGTGGTGTGGTTCGGTCGAAGGTCAGTCAACTCAAAGATTTCGGTCTTGGCGACGGATGCGTTAAAGCTAAATTCAATCCGGCTGATATCAGTCACCTCAGCGGGCAGGTCAGGCATTTCGATCGGCAGATTGATCTGATTGCGGGTGAAGGTGAAATTGTCGACTCCCTTTCGGATGTCGCCCTTGATCGGATGCCCACTCTGATCAACCAGGGCGTCAATCTTAAAATCAGAGATGAATGGAACCACCACGTCGGGGTCAACCGTAACATTGAGGACAAGCGTTGTCGTGTTTACGCGACGCAACTCGTGGCCAAACATGATCGCGCGATGCATGCTCGCGTTGGCCGCGGTGACCTTGATCGGGCCCACGGTAATCATTGGGCGCTGAACAGCATTTTGGTCATTGGCTCTATTGGGCCCGGTTGGCGAAGCCTGGGCAAGGCACCAACCGCCCCATCCCACAATTAAACTCATGGCCAGCCGGCAAATCATGAGCATCCTCCTTTTAGAAGTGAACCAAAGACATGGTAACCGGAGCCGTAAATACGGCAAAGGTTTTTTGGCCGGGCGATTTAGGGACGGGTGTGGCCGTCTTTCGTGGCATCACGCCGCGGCTGCCCAATAAGCCTTGGCC
>DAIRGS010000308.1:0-8316 GCA_036794395.1 Tepidisphaeraceae bacterium
TCCTTGACCGCCACCGAAGATTACCCCAAATCAAAGGCGTGACAAAGCACTAGTTGCTTTTCAACCTGGGGACCGGTTGCTTCGCCCATCCAGTCATAGACGCCGTGGTTGGCTGACAGCGCGTTTTGCAGCAGGAGCCCTTTGAGGACGATGTTCATATCCGGCTTGGCGACCAGATCCCCGACAATCCGGCAGCCAACGACTTCCCAGTCTGAGAAATCCAGAGCCGTGATGCGCTCCAACTCGGCCGCGGCGAAGACCGCTTGCGGGCTCACCGATGGCGCGTCGCTCTTTAACTGCTCAATTAGCTTCCGCGTCGTCTTGCTGATGTCTGGTGAGAGAACGGCGTCGAACCTGTACGTCCCGACCTGCCCGTTTATTTTCGATGGTTGGGGTTTGCAAGTGGGCAGCACGTAATAGCGATCACCGGCTACTGTATCAAGGCACCTCAAGTCGTGGACGAGCGGGTTGTCCATGAGATCAAAGAAGGATTTTTTCCACGGCCCATCCTTGGCAGAAACTTTGAGGCCCAGTTCGAGGTAATCGAGGTAGTTTTTCACCGGCTTGGCGACGGGAAAAGCGCTGACTGGGAAGTCTTTCAGATACTGGCGGAGCTGCGCCGCGCGTGCTTCGGCGCTGGGGTAGGATGCCGGGATGGGAACGCCGGTCCATCCGACCGCGACGCGGTCCCAGGCTTCGGCCGCTTTTTCCGCTCCGGCCATTCTCAGGACTTGCTGAAAATCCGCGATGCGGGGTGAATTGGGGCATTTATCAATATACCCCTGAAGTGCCGCCGCGCGTTGCTCGGGGCCGGTTGCCAGCGCGACCCTCTGCAAAAGCGACTGCTCCAGATTTACCAATCCGACTTGGGCCTGCTTCTGCTTCAGAAGGGCCATGATCGATTCGACCTGGGCCTTGAAAAGGTCCGGCGAAATCTGCCCTTGCACCGCGGCGAGCGCATTTCCGCGCCGCCGGAGTTCTTCAAGCTGTTTCTCGAAATGGTCCGGATGCTCCTTTAGAAGGGCGGCGGTGAGTGTCTTGCCGATGTCGGTCGCCAGCGCGCTGCCATCAGCGCTGAACCGCGCATCTCTTTCGTGCTGTTGCGCGCGGGCGAAGTCATCTATCTTCTCGCGGAGCTGCCCAACCCCTTCGGTTTCTGCCTTTGTCCTGGCAAGTGATGCCGCCTGTTGCAGCGATTTGGCGTCGGGATGTTCGACGCCAGCATCGGTCGCCGCGGCGAGCCGAGCTTGGAAATCGGTTGTTCGCTGCCTCTCCGCCGCCAGGGTTTGATTCAGTTCGGCCACCGCGCGAACCACGATCGGGTTTCCAGCGATGCGCGGGTGCTGATCCAGCACCTGCTTCATAAGCAACTGGCCACGTTCGGCATCACCCTGTTCCACCAATGTCTGGGCTTCGCGGAGGGCGATCTCGGTATCGCGCGCTTCGCGGGCGCGGACGCTTTGATAGGCGAAGAAAATGGCGGTTCCGGCGGCGAGAACAAAGATTGCCGCGATGGCCGCGTAGAGCATCGTTCGCCGGTGCCGGCTTGCCGCTTCAAGGGACGCGATGCGTTGCCGGTACCGTTCGAGGAGTCGTTCCGGAATCTCGAGCCCGAATTGCCGCACCGCTTCATGGGCCGTCTCCAACTCGACGGCTGGCGCATCGGTGTCGATCGCCTGCTGCAATTGGTTGCAGGCTTCCATGAACTGGGCCTCGGTCTGGCGAAGCCGCTGCTGTTGGGCCACCCAATCGGAAATCGGCGCGATCTGTTCCTTCAGGTCCGCCGGGAGATTCAAATGCGACGCGGCGACGATCGCCAGCCATTGCCCCAGCAATTTTCGGGTCTCGTCAAACGCCATCGCGCCATACGCATCGTGCAGCGCGGGCAGGAGCTTGCGGAGTTCGGCTTCAGCGCTGACTCCGCGCAGTCGGGCGGCCGTGTCCCGCGCCATGCGGCGAAGCTCCGGCGGAACGGTCTCCCGCCAATCCCCGGCGTCAAGCTCGTCCTGAATCTGCTGCGCCGCGCCCGCATTCCCGCCCCGCGCCACTTGCGGCATGGACGCCCGAACCTCCTCCATCCGGCTCCGCTCGTACGCCCTGATGTCTTCATCCCAAAATGGCCCCGCCGGGTCCCGCTGGCCCAATTGACGAATGATGCCAAGCCGCTTGGTCATTGGCGCGTGCGCCAGCGCCAGCAGCCGATGATGCGCTAGCAACGCCTCCAGCGGCTGGGTCTCAGCGTAAGCCTCATTCAGTGCCGCCGCGGCTTCCAGCAGCAACGGCGGGGCCTGCGGAAGGTCGTATTGAAAACAGATCTGCGCCCAATCCTGCACTTCGGGAAGGTCCAACGCCGCCACCAGATCAAGCAGACTGGGCGCTTGCTCGGCAAGGTGTATCGCCTCCGACCGCAACCCTTTTTGAAGATACTGCGAGGAATGCCGCAAGCGGTCATTGGCCTCTGTACAAAGCTTCGCGTACTGACCCGCCAGATTGCGCAGCTCGTCCGAAGCCGTCTGATTCGTGGACGCGAGGAAGGCACGGATGTTGTCGACCGTATGCTGGTAGTCTGACATGACGATCACTTCTTGTTGGGCAACTCCACAGGGAGCTCGAACACTCGAACTCCGTTTTGATAAGCAATCGCAAAACGAAAACTACTTATTTCGGATTCTAAGTTACTAAGCATATCTTGCTCTCTAGCTAGTGGTTCCATCAACGTATCCGCGAAGTGCTTCAGTTTGTCCAATTCCTCCTTGGCCTTGTTGTCATGTTCCGGTTTTGGCCTCTTGTTTTCAGAAGATGCGTCGGAATTCGCTTTCCACTGCATTTTGTAATTCCCAAAGGCATTAGTGTAATTTTCCGGATTCTTATCAGCCCTGATCGATTTTCCGATTGCTTCCACGTCAGCGTTATCCGAAATCTGCTGGTTTTCACGGAGATTCTTCACAGCCTTGGCGATGTCGTTATTCAAGTGCTTCAACTGTTGAAACGTGTAATCGCTATTACATTTCAGGGTCAGTGTCTTTGGGTCAAATTCCTCATTGAATGTGAAATCGGGTTGGCCGCGGGCCGTGTATTTAATAACTTGCTCGGAATTGTCGCCATGTTGCAATGGCTGAGTCTCAGCCTGCCAACCCGTGAAAGTCGTCTGCTGTATCCGCAGGCATTTCACAAGCGCGGGTGTGGGGAGGTTCGGAATCGTCTGTCCTTGTCGCAGGACGTCAGGATTAACCGCGGGCAATTTTTTGACATCCTGGAATGTCAGCTTCAACCTTTGGTCATGCCCATCATCCAAAATCAGAATCGAGCCAAGGAGTACGGGTTCTGCGGATTTCCTCAGATCAGGGTCGATGCGGTCCCACGTGATTTCGACCTTTACACCAACAACGGCAATAGTGGCCAGTCGAGGATGCTGGCCGTCCAATGCGGATGTTGAGGAATATATTACAACATTGGTGTTATTGTCATTGGGAGTAAGCAATACATCCCCGCAGGTATCCCCCTTTTTAGGAAGTTCGAGCGAAATATGATGTACGTCAGCGATCTTCCACCCGCTTGGGCACGCATACCGGTCAGTCAATACAGATGTAGTCGAATGGTTCTCCTCTTTGCTCAGAACAAGTTCGATAGGTGCGCGCTCAATTGGCTTGGGCATCGAATTGGCCGGTGCGGGCTGGGGCTGAGCAACCGCGGCCGGTTGCGCGATGACGTTGTTAGCTTGGTTCTTTGAGTTCTCCGCACCGGGTTTAGCTGAGCCCTTGATGGTGTCATCGCCCGATTGCACAGGCGACGGCTGTGTTGTTTGCCCTCCCGCCGGTGAGCTAGTGGCGACATCGCGCATCGGATGCTCCGTCGGTGACCGGCGCTTTGAGTCGTTGGGAGACGACTTGGCAGTGGATTCAGGCGGTAAGATACTGCTATCTGCAATCACAAGGGGTCGGTGATCCCGTACGATCGCCAAGCTATAACCCAGCACCGCCCCGCCTAAGAGGCATGCTGCGACCAACAGCACTACGACAGCAACCGGTACTCCGTGGCGAGTCGCGACGTTGCGAGGATACTCAGGTCGTTGCCCACCCAATTGGCCTATCAGAGTGGGATCTTCCAAAACGGTCGAGGCGTCCGCTCCAAGTCGCTTTCGGGCGCGCTCGGAAGATCCTGTCATATTCGTGGCAACTTCATGGCTTCTGGTGAAAAGCAGGGGATCAGCGCGTTTCTCTGTGCGCGGATTGGCCGCGAATTCCTCGACGTTCGCTTCAGTTGGCAATTGGCCGGAGCGCGCAGCCACGGCCAGCGGACTTGCGGGCGGCGCGCCTAGTTGACGTGTCAGATCCACAATCCCCGCCCCCATCCGCACGGCTTCCTTCGCCGCCGGCGAACCGGCTACGACAAACCGCCAGGCGCATGAGAGTCCGATCGGAAGTTCCGTGAAGTAGGTGCTGAAGGTGACTTGCCAGCGCAGCCCCGGCGGGAGCAGCGACAGCGATTCCTCGATCAGCGGAAGCACCTGGGTTCCCGGAGCGTAGATGACGTAGAAGGGCTTCTCGGGATTGGTGCGGAATCCATCCGCCAATACGCCGCCCCATCCCGCATCGCCGGTCAGCGCGGCCCACGCGGTGCAGGGGCGGGGGCTGCGATCACCGTCCGGCAAGGTTCGCGCGCTGAGAATTTGCGGCTCATGCGGCCAGTCCGACTGCATCACGCCCGGCTGAAGCATCATCCACGCCGGCCCGGCGGAGGACTGCTCGCCGGCCTCCAGCACCAGATGATGAGCGAATTTGTTGGAACGCTGGGTGTAATCGACGCCAGCAAAAGCCACGCGTGATAAAACGCTGCGCGGCTTTCCCGCTACCGTCACGCGCCAATGCGACCCGTTGACCGGATTGCGATCGGCGGATGGGTCGCCCAAGGGGAAGACCGGCCGGTATCCGCTGAGCGATTCCAGCCGTTCCACCAGCGCTGCCGGCATGTTGGCGCTCATGGCGACGGTGCAAAAGCCCTTGGAGCCGGGTTTCAATCCGCGCGGTACCGAAGTGTAGATCAGTTCCTGACTCATTGATGTCCTGAACCAGTGGTTCCCGGCAATCTCACGCCCTTTGCGCTACCGCGATCGGCGGAGGCTTGGCTTGAACAATCCGCGTGTTGCCCGCGACCAGTTCGGTGGTCCACTTGGCGAACATGTAGAGCAACGGAACTGCGGCCCAACGCGGTGCGATGTTCTTGGGCCGCACGTAGAGGCCGGGCTTGCCTTCGACGAGCTCGGGGCTGCACCCCAGGGCGCTGACTGGGATGTACACGACGTGATCGCAGAAATCCTCGGCGGCCGAAACGATCTCCGGCGTCCACTTCAGAAGGACCCCGCGCAACTTCACCGAGAGTTGTTCGATCCGGGCCGAATCGACCATCCCCAACTTCCCGGCTACCGAAGCCGGCAGGATGGGTTCCTGGGTCAGATCCTCCCCGATCAGCGCCGACCACACATCGGCTTTGGGGACAATCACCATCAGTGGGCTTCCATGTTTTTTGTTGGGTGGAAGATTGGAATACTGGCGGACGCGCTGGGCTGCTTCCAGCAGCAGCGTCTCCTGCCGCTGGGAACTGCGATAAGTCCCCAACTGCGGATCCTGGCTCAGCGGGATGCACTGCTCACGGAAACGCGGATCTTGCGTGGGATCGAAGACAAACATCAACACTCGTGAGCGGGCCAGATGCATCGTGACCGGTGAACCGGCGCGATCCTTGCCCGGCTGGAAGCTCTCGCCGGCATTATCGTACATGCAGATGACGCGGCTGAGGCGTGCCCGCTGATCGGCGTGCGGATGGCGATCCGTTGGCCGGACGTTGAACAGGAATGGCCGTGGAAGCGTCACATCCTGACCGCCCAGATGGATCTGGTCATACAACTCGCCCTGTTCCTCCGTTTTCCGGATGGCGACGTGCGCATTGGAGTCTTCGGGCAGAAACAGCGTTGCTTCGTATTCGTTGAGCGCCTGGTTTGAGACAGTATCGGCATCGGTGAATGCCAGACCGAAATCCGCCGGCAGGTGCCGCCGCAGTTCCCAGGTCATGCTCGCGAGAAGGTAGGATTTGCCGCTCCGCGGGCCGCCAATCATGGATACAAACAGCGGCGCGGTTTCGATGACCGAGCGCGGGATCGGCAGATGGCAGCGCGGGCACGCGAGCGTGGGACATGTCATTCCGCGCGCGTCGATGGCCTGGCCATCCGGGGTAAAACGCGACGGAAGAAAACACCGGGCCTTTTCCGGGCCGAGAACGGCATCGCCCATCAAATCCGAATGCTGCGACACCCACAACGTCTGCTCGGGCGGGAACGCATGCCAGCAATGGGGGCAGATGACGCGCGACAACAAGCCGAGCGATCGCGCCATGTTCGCATCGGGCGGCTCGACGACTTCTGGAATGGCCTTGTCCGTCGCAACCTTAGCGGGACTTGAAGGTGGCGCGCCGGCGGCAACCTGATTGCACCGCTCGCAGTAGTAATGCCCGCCCGCATCCCGAAAGCGTCGTGCGCTGGTCACGTCCGCACCGCATTTGATGCAGACTTTCTGCTCCGGTGTTGTTCCGACCGCCGACATGATGACCCCTTTGATTGCCTGTGGCGACATGCCGTGCTAATGCACGCACTACGCAATATAGCTGGGGATTCGAGAGAATGGGACTATAAGCGGTCCTACCCTACAGAGCAAACATTTCCCGAATTTGTGTACCCCCTACACCCCGTATTGGATCGTGGTATTGGATCGTGGCCTGGCGACATTGGCACACTCACCCATTCGCGCTAGCTCGCCGGGAATGAAGTGAACTGGGTGCTCGGCGGTGGTTAAATGGCTACACGGCTTCGAGGACTTGCTTGGCGACGAAGCGCACCTGTTCTTCAGTGAGTTCGGGGTAGATGGGGAGGGCGAGGACTTCCTTGCAGGCGCGTTCGGTTTCGGGCAGGTCGCCTTCCTTTACGCCGAGGTATGCGAAGCATTCCTGAAGATGCAAGGGGATTGGGTAATAGACGGCGGTGCCGATTTTGTGGTCGGCGAGCTTCTGCTTGACGGCGTCGCGGTTGGGGACGCGGATGATGTATTGGTTGTAGATGCTCCAGTTGCCGGTTTCGATTTTCGGGGTGATCACGTTGCCGTTGCCGAGGAGCTTATTGTAAAGCGCGGCGTTCTTGCGGCGGGCTTCGTGCCAGTCGTTGAGGTGTTTGAGTTTGACGTCGAGCACCGCGGCCTGGATGGCGGCGAGGCGGAACATGCCGCCGATCAGCTTGTGGTGGTATTGATGGCCCGACCCGTGTACGCGGAGCAGACGGCAGGTGTTGGCAAAGTCGTCGTCGTTGGTGCAGATGGCGCCGGCATCGCCGAAAGCGCCCAGGTTCTTGGTGGGGTAGAAACTGAGGCAGCCGGCAAAGCCGTGGGCGCAGGCGGGTTTGTCGTGCTGCTTGGCGCCGATGGCCTGGGCGGCGTCTTCGATGACTTTTATCCCGTGCTTTTGGGCGATCGTGTTGATCGCGGCCATGTTGGCCATCTGGCCGAACAAGTGGACTGGGATGATCGCACGCGTGCGGGCGGTGACTTTTTCCTCGATCTTCGTTGGATCGATATTGAAGGTTTGAGGATCGATCTCGGCGAAGACGGGTTTTGCGCCTACGCGCGCGATGGAGCCGGCGGTGGCGAAGAACGTGAATGAGGGGCAGATGACTTCGTCGCCGGGCTTGAGATTCAGTGCCATGAGCGAGCAGAGCAAAGCATCGGTACCACTGGAGACGCCAATCGCATGCTTGGTCTGGCAATAGGCGGCCAGGTTCTTCTCAAATTTCTCAACGTGCGGGCCGAGGATGAGGGCCTGGGCATCGCACACTTCGTCGATTGCGCGACGGATCTCGTTGCGGAGGGGAAAATACTGGTCCTGAAGATCGAGGAGTTTTACTTCCATGCCGGGAGGGTAAGGGTTTTGGGGGAAAAGAAAAGAAGGGTGGGATGAGCTTGTGCGGGGGTGAGCAATAATGGAAGAAATTCGAATGACGAACGCCAGGCAATGGACTTGGGAGGTCAAGCGGCCCGGCAAGGTGTGTGACACTTGCGGCGGGTGTTTTGTGGCATGGGCATCCTTGCCCATGGTGCGTGCATGCACGCACGTCGGCGGTGTTCCGCCGAATCAGTAATCGTTTGGATGAGCAATCTGCATGCGAGAATCTCCAACCGTCGCTGGCGCGATTGTTTTATCGGCCTACGGCCGATGGCTACGGTGTACCGCAGCCCACGGGCTGTCTTCGACCCTGAGGCTCTCTTCGAGCCTGAGCCT
>DAIRGS010000309.1:0-8287 GCA_036794395.1 Tepidisphaeraceae bacterium
GGTATTACCGCCCGGCCTGGAAAGTCGTTGAGCGCGAGTCGCGCTGTAGTGTTAACACGATGAACGAGAACAGTACGCCACTGGCGCGGGGTGTGACAAGGGCTTCAATCCACCCGTGCAACGGTTTGCAACGTAATGCAACGTCCCCGCATGCACGTTGTCCACGCTGCGATAACCCACGCCCGTGTGCAACGGTTTGCAACGAAATGCAACGTCCAGCCACTTCGCCCGGGAGACTTTCAAAATGAGCTTCAAAAACTGAGGACGCCTTCGCCATCCCGCAAAACCCCCCCCGCGCCGGTGGCAAAGCCGTACTCGACGCCGCCCCGGATTCTCAGAGTGCTATTCGAGTCGTGTGAAATACACGCAAATTACTTCGCGCACCACGCGCGCCAACCCTCCCGATAAGCGCTTTCAATCGCACGCGCGAACGTCCGGACATCCATGAGCGGTGAGCGCTCCATGCGCGATCGCAGGCCCGCTCGAAGTTCAGCCAAGCGCGGCAAATCATTTGCAAGCGACAGGGCGATCTCCACAAATTCCGCTTCGGTGCGAGCCACCAGTTCAGGCAGCCCCAGATTCGTAAGCTGGCACCAACCCGCCCGGCCCACCGCGGTCTGCCCAACCAGCGAGACAACCGGCACGCCCATCCAGTACGAGTCCAGGCTCGTGGTGTGCCCGTTGTAGGGCAATGTATCCAGTCCCATATCGACGCGGTTATACGTTTCGAGATATTGGCCGCGCGCGAGATAGTCCAGGAACTCAATCCGGTCGGGCGCGACACCATAATTAGCGAAGGTGTCTTTCGCTTGGTCGCGATGTGAGCCGGGCCGGGCGATCAGAAGCAGGCGGGAATCAGGAACTTGGGAAAGAACCTTTCCCCACAGCGCCATGACACCGGGGTTGATCTTGCAGAAGTTCGTCAGCGCGCCGAACGTGATGAACCCCTGCGTGAGGGCCGGCAGCGGACCAACGATCTGTTCGCGATTCAGCGGGCGATAGCACCAAAAACTGTGCGGCAGACGAATGGACGCTTCCGTGTAGAAACCATCCGTGCCGGGCGGATCGAGATAGGGATCGGTCAGACGATAGTCAATTTCCGATAGGCCGGTCGTCGCGGGGTAGCCGGCAAAAGTGAATTGAACCGGCGCCGGCTTGCGGGCGAAAACGCCGAGCCGGTTGTCGGCGGTGTGGAGGGAAAAGTCGATCAAAATGTCGATCGAATCTTTGCGTACGAGTTCGGCGGCCTGGGCGTCGGTCATGGGCCGGATATCGCGCCAATGGTCGCACAGCGAGCGAAAGCGCGCGGTCAGGTCGTCTTCCTTTGGCGCATTGGAATAACAGAAAATCTCAAAGGCGCCGCGGTCGTGATTCTCAAACAGCGGAAGCACGTTGTAGCCCACCACGTGATGCCGGAGATCGGCGGAGATGTACCCAATTCGAAGCCGTCGATCCGGATCGGCGAGGTTGTGATGCGGCTTTCGATCCGCGGCAACACGCGCGGAAAGCACCTGGCCGAATCGCCGGTTTTCTTCGAGGATCTGCGCCGCGCTCATGCTCGGATCGTAGTGAATCTCAAGCAGCAGGCCGTGCACTTTCAGCGGGTCGTTGGAGAGCAACGCGGCCCTGCGGCTGGCGGAAATGCTCTCGGCAATTCGTCCGGCATCTTTCAGTGAATTGGAATAGTTGATCAGCCCTTCAACGCTTTCGCCGCAGATGGCAAAGCTGTGTTCGAATGCCCGGAGTGAGTCGTCAATCCGCCCCAGCTCATGTAGCGCGCTACCGCGATTAATCAGCGCTTCGCGGTACCGCGGATCCAGTGCGAGGGCTTTGTCGAATTCCGCCAACGCTTCGCTGTTGCGGCTCTGCAGTTTTAGAAGAAAGCCCAGATTGTTGTGGCCCCCAGCCCAGCCAGGTTGGGCGGCCACCGCCCGGTGTGCCGCGGCCATCGCTTCGTCCCATCGCTTCTGATCCGCATAGATCAAAGAAATGGTGACGTAACACTCCGCATGATCCGGCTTCAACGCGAGCGCCTCGCGCAGTGCGGCGAGCGCTTCTTCGGGATGACCGGCATCTTTCAGCGCGTTGGCCAGGTGGTACAGAACATTCGCATTGGCCGGGCGGAGCTCAAGCGCTTTTTGAAGCACGGGGATCGCCTCTTCCGATCGGCCCAGCTTGTGAAGGGCGACGCCAAGATTGTTGTGGGCTTGGGCGTGATCGGGTCGAAGCGTAATCGCCTTGCGGTAGGCGGGCTCGGCTTCGGCATAACGCGCTTGTTCGGATAGCGCATTTCCCAGATTGTTGTGAAGGTCGGCTGAATTGGGTTCGATGCGCACCGCCTGGGCCAATGTGTCCGCGGCCTCGCGCGCCCGGCCGAGCTGAGTGAGAATCATCGCGAGGTTTACATGTAAGTTGAGCTGATTCGGGTTCACCTCGACGGCGCGCCGAAACACCTCCGCCGCTTCGGTCCCGCGACCGCGCTGGTAAAGCACAACGCCGAGCATGTGCAGGGCGTCGGGATGATTTGGATTCAGCGCCAATATCTGACGGCAGATCGCTTCGGCTTGAGCCACACGACCGGCCTGGTGGTGGGCGATCGCGTCGTCGAAGGAGTTGGAGGTGGGATCGGCCGGCACAGGGGAATCGAAGCCCATCTCGCGAGGCGCGTCAAGCGGATCAGCCTTTGGCGCGATCAGCCTTCAGCGCCGCCAAGCTCTCGGGTTTTGAACAGCCACATGCCGGCGCTCAGGGCGAAGGTGGAGTAGGCGATTCCGTAAAGTGCGGCGATGCCGACATATGCCCAGATTTGGCCGGGGTAAACCACGTCTTGCTGCACCGTTCCCGGGCGGGGCCAGAACTGGGTGTCTTTCAACGCGATAACGTGATAGATCGTCTTGCTGCGCAGGTCGAACGTGGCCAGATAGGGTAATACCAGCTTCACGGTTTTGGAGATCAGGTTTACTGCCGGGGATTGATCGGGGCTGGAGCTGGGCAGGAACCGTGTCAGGTTTCCGGCGATATAGATAATGATGACAGCCGGCAAATTAACGACCAGCGAAAAGCGGGTGGAAAGCGCCACGCCGATCGCTGCAAGCACGCACAGCTCAAGCCACGCCAACAACAGGCTGGGGAGGAAACCGGCCAGGTGCATCAGCCGGTAATCGGTGATCTGCCGGATCTCGCGGTCGTCCATGGTCCACGAGCGAAGCATGTAATCCGTTGGGATTCGATAAAGGATGCACAGCTCCGCCACGGCCCCCAGCACCACAACGGCAAGCAAAGCCGCGGCAACGATGCCCAGGTACTTGCCGACCAGCACTTCCCATCGGCCGACCGGCTTGCTCATCAGCGTGAGCATGGTGCGGTCTTCGATTTCTTCATAAATAGACTTGCTGGTCGCGAAGAGAGTAACGATCAGCGCGATCAGCAGGACCATGTCCAGGGCGACTGCCTTGAACATGACGGTGTCTTCGCCAAGGGTGAAAAAGGGCAGCAGGCCGAACACAATCAGCATGGCTGCGCCAAGGGCCAGAAGCAGCAGGAAGATCGGCTGGACGATCGACTCGAGAAACGTGTGCCGGAGAATGACGAGGGTGCGGTACATTGGGGGTGAATCCTATTCGATGGCCAGCGGGCGATGCAAACTTGCGCGCTTATACCTCAGTTTTTGCATTGGAAGCGATGACTATGTCTTAATGTTGCTGTTTTGCGGCCGGATACACGCGTGCGGGATGCCAACTCGCACGATGAAGTTAACTGACGACGGTGATTGGCAATTCCCAGTCAGGTTTGATTTGCGGATGTTCTTGCGCTTGGACGCATCGGCGGCACTGTCGGAGGTTTGCAGTATACTTTCGTCGGTATTCGGTGAAAACCGCATTTCGGGTCGTGTCCATCTCATGTGCTGGTAACGCGTTTACTTCGTAAACCGAGGGAAAACCGTGCTGATTCACAAAGTTGCTGCCGGGGCGTGGATTCCACTACTGACGATGGCGTTCTGTTTCGCGGCAAGCGCGGCGGAAATTCCTCTTGTGCAAACGGCGCAAAGCGGGGCGTGGACTTCTTCCGCGACGTGGGTTTGGGGGAAGATTCCACCGGCGGGCTCGCGCGTGCAGATTCGGGCGGGCCACGAGGTGGTTTACGATCAGAATTCGGACAGGCCGATCCGGGACCTGTTTATTGCGGGCCGGCTCAGTTTTGCGCCGGATCGCGACACGCGGCTGGATGTCGGCTTGCTCAGAATCCAGGCGGGCGACGGTACCAGCGAAGATGGTGTCGACGGGGATGCGCATCTCTCGCATGGGAATCTGGCGGAGCCGGTGGCGGTGCTGGAAGTGGGGACGGCGGCGCGTCCGATTGACGCTGGGCATACTGCATTGATTCGGCTGGTGTATTTCGAGGGGATGGACCGCCAATCCTACCCGGCGATTGTTGATTGCGGCGGGCGGATGGAATTTCACGGGGCGGAGATGAGCCGCACGTGGACGAAGCTGGGGGTGACGGCGAAGAAGGGGGATAAGACTATTTCGCTTGCGGAGCCGGTTAATGGTTGGCGTCCTGGCGATCACATCCTGCTAACCGCCACGACGCGCCAGAACAAGCTTCAAAAGACATTCCGCCCCAGCGTGCGCGACAACACGCAGACCGAAGAGCGGCTGATCGGGGCTATCAATGGGGCCGAGCTTGAACTGGATAAGCCTCTGGAGTTCGATCATCTCGGCGACGGCAGCTATCGGGGAGAGGTGGCGAATCTCAGCCGGAATGTGATCGTTGAATCGGCTGATCCCGCGGTGCGCGGGCATACGATGTATCATCGCGGTTCGAGCGGATCGATCAGCTACGCGGAGTTCCGGCATCTGGGCAAGGAGGGGGTGCTGGCGCGTTACAGCATTCATTTCCATCTTTGCCGGGATACGATGCGCGGAGCATCGGTTATTGGGGCGAGCATCTGGGACAGCGGCAACCGGTGGATCACCATACACGGCACCGATTACCTGGTCGTCCGGGATTGCGTGGGGTACCACAGCGTGGGTCACGGTTTCTTTCTTGAGGATGGCACTGAGAGTTTCAATGTGCTGGATCACAATCTCGCGGTGCAGGCGTGTGTGGGCAAGCCGTTGCCTAATCAGGCGCTGCCGTTCGATCACAACGATGGTGCGGGGTTCTGGTGGGCGAACAGCCTGAACACCTTTACGCGGAACGTGGCCGCGGAGTGCGATGAATATGGGTACCGATTCGACGCGCCCAAGACGGATGGATTCAACCCGACGCTCGACGTGCCGCAACCCGATGGCACGCGGCGGGCGGTGGACATCCGCACGCTTCCATTTGTGCGCTTCGAAGACAACGAAGCCCATGCCCAGCGGCGGCACTCAGTGAACCTGGGCGGCTTTGCCAGCGATCTTAAGACGGACGTGGGGGGTGTTGGGCCGGACGAGAAGCATCCATTTGTGATTCGTAATTTGAAGGTGTGGGATGCGCACTGGGCGCTGCATGCGGGTTCGCCTTCGGTGATGGTGGACGGGCTGGACGTGCATCACGCCGAGTATGCGATCTGGCGGGCGAACTACGATCATCACGCCTATCGCGGGTTGCACCTGGACGATATATCGATTGAAAAGAATTTTTCGCCGCGCGGGGAACAGCCGCGTGAGAGTGAGTTTCCGGGGAAGATCGCCGCGGTGGATGATTTGCCGCCGGCGACGGTGATTACGGCGGTTCTGCGGCGAAAGGATGGGTCGCTGGTCGTGCGCGGTACGACATCGGACAACGGCACTGTGAAGCGCGTTGTGGTGAACGGGAAGGAAGCGCGGGCGGTCGGGGCGAACTTTGCGGAATGGGAAATGGTGTTTGAGAAGGAAGCCGTTCCGGCGCGTGTTTCGGCATATGCGGAGGATGCGGCGGGGAATGTGGAGCCGCGGCCGCATGTGGTGGGGGTGAGTGCGGGGAGGTGAAGGAGCGGGTGGCGCGCATCCAATTTGGAGACGGGAGTTGTCAATCGAGGGGGATAGACGAAGAGTTGGGGTAATGGGCTGACGCTGGGATTTGCCTGCGTGACAGCTTCAAATTTTGAGTACAAAATTGCGCTGCTCACGGTGGTATTTGGGCTCCCTTGGGTATTGAGGCAGAAGAAAATATGGGATCGCTGCGCGATGCGATTGTGGGGTATGGGCGGGTTTTGTGAGCGAGGTCCGTGTTATCGACCGCTGCGCTGCGGCCTGCTGCGCGGGATCAACGTCCACGCCGCGGGCGGGGAAGTTTGTGGGGTTTGGGAAGGATCTTCGAATTGCCCGCGTCATGGCCGTTGCTTCCGCTGCGCGACGGGCGCCGCTCCGCTTGCGTGATCTGTGATTGCCGTTCCCCGTTCGCCCTTTGAGGCGAAGGGCGAACGGGGAACTTGAATGGTGGCGAGAGAGAGCCGGAGCCGGTGAGGTCATCTTGGCCAAGTTGTGGTTTTGGGGCGATGGATTTTTCGAGGATTCGCGATTATTGAGTTTCCTTTGGACTCTGTTTTTAGAAGGGAGAGCAAGCGACATGACAACACCAACGCGGGTGGGCGCGGGTTTAGTGGAGCGATAGTGGGGTGGCATGGCGCGCGGAGGATGGAGGGTTCAGAGGGGTGGCTTGCCCCTGAGGAATCCCGGTTCGGATGCGCGTGGAAACTATTCGGAGTCGTCCCGTTATTGTTGGCCGTCCCGTTATTGTTGGCGGTTTTTACTTTATCGCATGAAGTGAATTAAGACGGTCAGGGTCGCATGAATAATAACGACGTGGTTTATTCTACTTTGGTCTTGTTTGGGAAGGAGGGTGCACAGAGTGTTGCCGAGGTTTTACGATTCGAGGACGTTGCAGGGGTTGTCGCGGACGTTCTTTCCGCGACGGGGTGTAAACTGGCAGGGCGAGGTTGGATCGAAGGCGAAAAGGGGAAGAACGTTGCCCCACGGAAAGGGACGTGGTCGGCTGCCTTGGGTCGGCAGTGGGCGGCGACGCTAGGCAAAGGGCGATTTAAGGCGATTGAGCTTTTTGACCGGGAATGGCGCGAGGGAAATCACCCGGCTGCCTATGGCGCGATTCGAAAGCTATGGGGCTATGGGCCTTCGGGCTATTTTGAACGAACCAAAGATGGCGCCGAGAACCACATTGTTATCGCGATTCGCGAAGACCTTGTAACCGATTCCCTTGAACGTCTTGAAGCGGTTGGACGGTCACTGATTGAAAAGATCAAATGCTTTTATGGATCTGTCGAGTCGAATGTCCCGTGGGATCGACCGCGAGGTCAGTTGCGCGAGGATATGATCGATCTACGCTGGTACAACCGGCTTGAGGGGGACTACAGGCGCGGCACTTTCAAAGTCGATGAGATGGTGCCGCGTTTGTACCGGGGGAATATTTTATCCAGAAGACAGTTCCTGACCTCCGAACTTCAGGAACTAAACTTAGTGAAGCTTGCGGGTGTTGAACGTGTTGAAAGCTGGCCGGGCGATCTGGTCTATCTTCGGCTTGCAGAACAGCCGGAGTACGGGGCAAAACCGCTATTTCAGTTTGCCGAGCTCATTCGATTCATTCCGGAATGAAATAGTCGGGTCGCCATTTGTAGGCGATGGCCATGGTTGAATGGGCCGATCAATGATGCCAGCTTCGCCTTCTCAGATCGTGGTTAAAGCGAACCGAAGGGCGAGACGTCGAGGTGGTGGCCGATGCCGATGATTTCCTGGCCGTCGGTGAGGATGCCGACGTTGTGTTCTTCTTCGAAGGGGGCGTGGAAGCAGAGTTCGGCGACGAGGCCGTCGTATTGGTGGACATCGTTGCGGATGTTGATTTGGAATAGCTGGAGATAGGCGGGGATGTCGTCGGGTTTGGCGGGCGGAGGGAGGTCGGCCACGCCCTGGAGGACTTCGGTCAGTTCGTCCATTGAGCCGTGCCACCACACGCCGGTGCGCGGGCCGCGGCCGGTGAAGTCGTTCCAGAGGGCGATCTTGATTTTGTGCACGATTTGCGGGGCCGCGGCGACGACCCGCTGGGCCAGTTGGGCGTGGGGCGGCGTCGGGGGGATCGTCGTCGATCACGCTGATCGCCATTTCGTATTTTCCGGTGGTGGGCTCGGAGTCGGTGTCGTAGGAAAAGGCGTTGAATGCGGTGGCGTTTACCTGGCCGATCCAATCGCATGCGTCGAATTCGAATGAGCCGAGCTGGGGGTGGGGCCAGGTTTCTTCCATGGGTGATGCTCGAGTTGTGCGGCCGCCTGATCGGCAGGCGGGGTGGGTGGGGATCTTCATAGGCTTGGCGG
>DAIRGS010000310.1:0-8278 GCA_036794395.1 Tepidisphaeraceae bacterium
CACTGGAAGTCATTGGTCTAAACATGACTGCGCCTCTTCTCTACTCGACGCTAAATCTCTTGCATTGCCTTTCTCTGTGATTTCCTCTGTGTCCTCTGTGGTTAATTCTTTCTTATCTTCCTTCGTGTCTTCGTGCCTTCGTGTTTAATCTTCGAACTCAATACCCAACCGACCTCACATACTTAATGCTCGCCGGGATCTGATCCAGTGAGTGGCTCGATTCATCCTCGATGTAATAATGCTTGATGCCGATCGCCTGCGCCTGCTTGAGAATGGCTGGCAGATCGAGCTGTCCGGTGCCCATGGCAACGTCGTTTTCGACGTTTTCCTGCCCCGTGGTCTTCGGAACCTGAACGCTCTTTCGCATGTCCTTCAGATGCATCTGGAGGAATCGGTCGGGGTACTTTTGCATCAGCTTCACCGGGTCCGCGCCTCCGTGATATGCCCAGAAAATATCCAGCTCGAAGTTGGCGTATTGTGGATCGGCTTCCCTGGCAATCAGATCAAACACGGTGCCGTCCCCGGATTTGGTGAACTCATATCCGTGGGCGTGATAGGTGAAGTGCAGCCCCGCTTCCTTACACTTGCGGCCCCATTCATTGAATTTGGCCGCCGCCACGTGGGCATTTTCCTCGGTGAAACGGCCCACGTGCGGGATCCACGGCAGTGTGATGTACTCGGCGCCAATCGTCTTGGCGTCCTTGATGATCCCGTCGATGTTGTTCGAAAAATCGATCCACTGAAAATGTGCCCCGCTCGCATGCAGCCCGGCTTTGTCCAACTCCTGGCGAAACTTCTCCGCCGTCAGGCCATAAAAATCCGCCGCCTCAACGTCGGTTATCCCCATGTCATGAATCTTCTTCATCGTGCCCGGCACATCCTTGGGGAACTGCACGCGCAGGCTGTAAAGCTGCAATCCAACATCAATCTTCTTCGGCTCATCCGCCATCACCATCAACTTCTGCACGCTGGCCGTCGTCTTGCGATTCTGTAGCCACACATCCACACGCGGCGTCTGCCAGTTGTAAGGCTTGTCCAGAATATCCATCCGTCCGTCGCCATTCAGATCGGCTACGCGCGCCTCGTGGAATCCGATTCCCCTGGCGAATTCGGTTTTGCGGAATCCGCCCTTGCCATCGCCGAAGAAAATCCACGCCGTCGCGTTGGGGTTATCCGGGTCGGATCGCTTCTCGGTCCATTTGGCCATCTCCGCCGCGAAGATGTCCAGGTTTCCGTCGCCGTCGATGTCGGCGATCTGAAGGCTATGCCCATGAATCACATCCCGACCCGCCAGATCGTGCCCAACCCAGTCCGCGCTGTTCGATGGATCGCCCTTGCACTCATACCACTTGAGCGGCCCAACTCCATCTCCCGAATTGATCACGATCTGCGGAAACTTCGAGCCCTTGATCAACTGCCCCGCGGCAATCCGGCCGCCAAAACCGGCGATCTTCGTGGGCTTGAATTGATCGTGGCCCATGTATTTGAACCAGTAATTCCCCGCCAGCAGATCGGGATGTCCATCCCCGTCCACGTCAATCGCCGCCACGCCCTCGGCGTATTTCCCCGGGCCTTCGCCCGCCTTGCCCGAAAATACTTCCTTGCAGTCCCATTGCTCGGCCTCGCGCGGATGGGCCGGAATTTCGGCGATGAGCAGCTTCCTGACCCCATGGTTCCAAAACGCCAGTTGCGGCTTGCCCAGCCCCTTAAAGTCGGCAAACACCTGATCGTGATGCTGATGCCCGCCGCCTTTTTTAATGATGTGGCGTTTCCAGGGCACGTTCGAATCGTATTTGCCGGCCGGGTTCTCCCACCACCACACCTCGTCGCCCTGGTAATCCGCACCAAAAACCAGGTCGGGATACCCGTCGCCATCAATGTCATACATCGCCCCGCCCGCCTCCACTGTCAGGTAGCTTGGGTCGATCACATACCGGTCCCAGCTTTTGCCCGATGGGCGATACCACACCAGCGCCGGAGCCGTCTTGCGAAAGCTCAGCACAAACCCATTGACGCCCGACTTATCAAGATCACCCACTAGCGCGCCAGTCTGTTCAGTCGATGGCCCCGGCAGCGGCAGATCGCCGGTCGCGGTTGAAAGATGGCTCCAGTGCAATCCCGCGCGGTCTTCAATCGCTCCACCCTTCGATTGCGCCAAACCCCCGAAGGCAAACACCAGAAAGGCCAACACCGCAACAAGACGTGTCATCAAAATCCTCCTGCCAGGGAATGTAACCCGCGAATGATACCGTCGCCCACCCCGACGATGCCACCGACTCTATATGACCGTGCATGATCAAGTGCTTGTGGTGCGGGTCTCCAGACCTGCGCGTGCAGGCTTGGAAGCCTGCACCACAATGGCGTGTCCCCACCAATAAAAAAGCGACGCCGGCCAAACCTTGACCGGCGTCGCACACTTATCAGATTGAATAAACGTGTTTATTGCAGCGTAACCGTCTTTAACGTGTCGCTAACGCCCTTGCCATGGAAATATCCGGTCACATCTCCATTTGAGCCGGCCCACACATATTTCATATCACGGGTGACAAATGCACCCATATCCCGCGCCTCGCCCCCGGCAAACGCGATCAGGTGAAATCCACCTTGGGCATCATATTTATGCGCCTCGTCGGCCGCCCAGCGGAATCCGATCTTCTGCCCTTGCGCCACATGAACGCTCCAGACCGGCTCGACGTGCGTATCGTTGTTTTCCGAGAATCCGGTAGCCCGATACAGGCTGTACTCGCCGGTGCTCGGAGCCACGCCAACAAGCTGATCCTGCGTGCCGGGGGCAACGGCGTGTACGCCGCCCGATCCTCCGCATCCGCCCAAAAGTGCCAATCCGAGTGTAGCGACCGCGATTTGTAAATATCCGTATTTCATTTATGCGTTCCTCTGCAGTTTCACGGCCGCGCCCACCATGGTGCACCGGGGCGCGGATTCTACCGCCGGGATACATCGGGTCAAAACCCTCAGTCGCTGTAACAAACCTCCGAAATGTGCCCTTTAGCTGAATTCCTCGAAAACCGTTGCATGAAATTGACCGCGACAATTCGGCTTTTTGGTGAACAATAGGATCGGCGCCAGGCAGTAGATCAGATCTTTAAAAGCCGATCAGACGATCTGATGAATGACTTTCCCCTCAACAAAGGTCAGCCGTTCGTTGCGGCCGAGATGGGGGTAGGTGAGCTGGTTCTGGTCTAATCCGAGTTGATGAAGAATTGTCGTGTGGATGTCGCGGATGTGGTAGGGGCTTTCGATGGCGCGGAGGCCGAGGGCATCGGTGGCGCCGACGGCCTGGCCACCTTTGATGCCGCCGCCGGCCATCCACATGGAGAAGCCTTGGTTGTGGTGGTCGCGCCCCTTGCCGGACTCGGCTTCAGGGGAGCGGCCGAATTCACCGCCCCACAGGACCAGGGTTGAATCGAGTAACCCGCGGCGTTCCAGATCCGCCAGGAGGCCGGCGACCGGTTTATCGGTTTCGGCGGATTTGCGGAGGTGGTTTTCTTCGATGTCGTCGTGGGCATCCCACTGCAATTTGCCGGGGCCGCCTCCGGAGACCACGCAGGTGAACCGCACGCCGGACTCGATGAGCTTGCGGGCCATGAGGCACCGGCGGCCATAGTCGTGGGTCGGCTCGGTGCCGATTCCATACAGGTCGAGCGTTTCCTGCGGCTCTTTTGATAGATCGAAAAGCTTGGGCGATTCGCTTTGCATCTTGAAGGCCAGGTCATAGGCATTCATGCGGGCGCTGAATTCTTCATCGAGCGGATCGGGGGAGGCCTGATTGAGCTCTCGAATCAGATCCAGCGTTTTGCGACGCTGGGCGGGGCTGACGTCCGAGGGATTTTGCAGATTCAGGACTGGGTGATCGCCGGGGCGAAAAACCGTGGGTTGGTACGCGGCAGGCAGAAAGCCATTGGCGAAGATCGGCTGACCCCCTTCAAGCCCGCCGTGTGGATCGGGCATGACGACGTAGCCCGGCAGAGAATCGCTGTCGGAGCCCAGGCCGTATGTCACCCATGAGCCCATGCTTGGAAAGCCGGGGACAATCCGACCGGTAAAGAGCTGGTACTGAGCCGCGGAGTGCACGACGACATCGGCATAGCAAGAGCGGATCACGGCGAGCTTGTCGGCGTGTTGGGCGGTGTGGGGGAACAGATCGGAAATATCCAGGCCCGATTGCCCGTGCTTTTTGAATGTGCGCTTGGTGCCGAGCAGGCGGGCCGTGCTCTTGATGAACTGGTATTTGGTTTCGCCAAATTCCTTGGGGCGCTTTTGGCCATGAAGCTGGTTGAGCAGGGGCTTGGGGTCGAAGGTTTCGATGTGCGATGGGCCGCCGGCCATGAACAGGAAGATGACGGATTTGGCTTTCGGAGCGAAGTGGGATGAGCGTGATGAAAGCGCGCCGAAGCTGCTGGCGCGGGCCTGCTGCTGGTGAAGCAATGAGGCCAGTGCGATGGAGCCAAAGCCGCACAGGCCATCGCGAATAAACTCGCGGCGGTTGCGGGTGGGCCGGCTGTGCGCGGGGTGATCATTGCACATAAAGAAACCCGTTGAGGTTGAACAGCGCGAGCGCGAATTCTTTGAGCGGTTGATCTTTCAGGAATTGAGCGGCTAAACCGCGCTCTTTGTCGGTAGGCGAGCGGCCAAGCGTAAGCTGGTAAGCCTTTTCAATGATTTGAGCCCGATCGTGGCCGCAGTCTTGTTCGAGCCGGGCGGCGAGGGCAAGGGCGAGCTCATTTGCGAGCCGGCCATTGAGCAGTTCCAGCGCCTGAGGCGCATGCGTGCTGGATTCGCGACGGCTGCACGAGGTGGTCAGGGCGGGCTGGTCGAATGAATCCATGAAAGGCAGCCGGAGGTTTCGCTTGGCGATGAGGTAAATCGAGCGGCGATGCTGGTCTTCAAGGTTGGATGACACCTGCCACTGCGAGGGCTTGTAGAGTTGTTGGGTGAGCTCGGGATCGACTGGGAGCATGACGCTGGGGCCGCCGATCTTCGGATTGAGCTGCCCCGTGGCGGCGAGCATGGCGTCGCGAATTTCCTCGGCGGAAAGTCGGCGCTTGGGGAATCGCCACAACAGGCGATCCTCCGGATCGATGCGCATCGCCGATTGTTCGATCGTGGACCGGGAGGATTGGCGGTAGGCATTGCTGAGCAGAATGAGCCGGTGGAGCGGCTTGAGGCGCCAGCCATTTTGCAGGAGTTGGTTGGCCAGGAAATCCAGAAGCTCGGGATGAGTGGGACGTTCGCCATTGATGCCGAAGTTATTGGCGGTGTTCACGATGCCGCGGCCAAAGTGATCCTGCCAGAGGCGGTTGACGATTACGCGCGGGGTGAGGGGGTTATGCGGATCTGTCAGCCAGCGGGCCAGTTGGGTGCGTGGGGCGGGGTCGTCGGCGGCGAGCTCGGGGAGATCGTCGGAAACCAGAACGGTTGGCGGGCGCGGGCCTACAAGGTCGAGTTTCTTTTCCCAGTCGCCGCGATGCAGAACGTGAATTTCGGCGCGGTGGGCGAAATCATTGCCGATGCCGGGGATGGTGGCGGGATTGGCGGGCAGGGAATCTTCGAGTGTCTCAATTTCCTCCTTGAGCCTTGTCGCATCGGAACCGGTCGCGGATTTTGCGCGCGCCTGTAGCGCCTTGATCTTGTTGTTGATGGCCAGCGTCTTGCGTTGCCACTCTTTCTTCTCTTCGTCTGGGGCGAGCAGAATGTCGTGTTCCTCGGTGGCCGAGAGGTATGCCTGGAGGCGGTAGTAATCCTTTTGGAGAATCGGATCGAACTTGTGATCGTGGCAGCGGGCGCAGCCGATGGTCAGGCCAAGAAATGCGGCGCCGATGATGTCGGTGCGCTCGGTGAGGACCTCATTCCGGCTGGCCGCGACTTCGGGGTTACCCGCGTTGCGCCGAACCGGGCCAAGCCGATGAAAGATCGCGGCGGTTTCGCATTCGGGATTGCCGGGCGCGATTTCGTCGCCGGCGATCTGTTCGGTCACAAACCGATCAAATGGCTTGTCGTTGTTGAAGGATGACACTACATAATCGCGGTATCGCCACGCATCGGGGAGATGACGGTCGTACTCAAAGCCTTCGGTCTCGGCGTACCGAACCACATCGAGCCAATGCTGAGCCGCTCGCTCGCCAAAGTGCGGACTGGCCAGAAGCTGATCGACCAGACGCTCATAAGCATCGGGGGCGGGATCACTGACGAAGGCTTTGATTTGTACGGGACTGGGCGGCAGCCCGGTGACATCAAAGTAGACGCGACGCACCAATTCGATTTTGGTAGCCGGCGGTGCGGGGCGAAGATGTTGCTCTTCAAGTTTGGATAAAACGAAACGATCGACTGGATTACGACACCACGACGCATCTTGAACCACCGGCAAGCTGGGGTTGGTCACTGGACGAAAGCACCAGAATTCACGTGACTTTTCGGAGATTACCCCAGCAGGGGCGGTGGTCGGCTGATCGGCGCGCACCAGTATCGACACGCCCATCAGGCAGGTCAGCACCGGCAATGCAATTCGAACAAGTTTGGACATGAACGCCTCAGATGCGCCGATCCGCATCAATATACACTCAAACGCTCGGGAAGTTTGCCGGTGACGCGTGGGATACGTGACTGTTTCGGCGGCCCTCTTCTCCCTCCACCGGTACGCCGGGGGAGGGTAGGGAGGGGGTTCGGTTGAGCGACTTTCGCAGCCCAGATCACTTGTGGGTAATGACAAGGGCATACCGGGAGAGGGGAAAAGGACGGCTGCCAGATCTCTAACATACGCTGACTCAGTTTACTTTCAGGTCGAAAACAGCCGTCACAGGGTAAGATCGCGGGGAATGCGAAATTCGATTTACACAAGGTGGGGGCCGGGGCTGATGCTTTTGATCGTTCTTTTGAGCGTAGTTAGCGCACCTGCAGAGGATTGGCCCCAGTTCCTCGGACCGAATCGAAACAACACCAGCACTGGCCAGGGATTGGTGGCGGCCTTCCCCGCAACCGGCCCGAAGATGATTTGGAAGAAGAACATTGGCCAGGGGTTCAGCGAGCCGGTGGCGGCGGGGGGTAAGCTGATCCTGTTTCAGCGCGTTGGAGATAAGGAGACTGTGGCGTGCATGGATGCATCAACCGGAACGCCAGTCTGGACGGCCGACTATCCCACCCGTTACAGCGACGATTTTGGATTCGATCCCGGCCCGCGCGCCACGCCGACGATAACAGACGGCCGTGTGTACACCTTTGGCGCGGAGGGGATGCTCAGTTGCTGGCAACTGGCCGATGGGAAGAAACTGTGGCAGGTGGATACGAAGAAGCAGTATTCGCAAGGCAAGGGATATTTCGGCATGGCGTGCTCGCCTTTGGTGGAAGGGCACGCGGTCATCATGAACATCGGCGGTAAAGGGGCCGGGATTGTCGGGTTTGATAAGGACAACGGTAAGGAACTGTGGCGGGCGACGGAGGATGAGGCCAGCTATTCCTCGCCGGTGGCGGCGGAGATCAATGGGAAGCGATATATCCTGGTCTTCACCCGCGCCGGGCTGGTCGCGCTGGAACCGGGTACGGGCAAAGTTGTATTTCAATTTCACTTTCGATCGCGGATGGACGCGTCGGTGAATGCCGCCACGCCGATCGTCGTCGGCGATGAGATTTTCATCTCGGCCAGTTACGGCACTGGCGCTGCCCTGCTGCGGTTCAACGAAGGGGGCCCGGTTAAGGTGTGGTCGGGGGATGAGAGCCTGTCGAATCACTATGCAACGAGTGTCTATCACGAGGGGTTCCTGTACGGCTTCGATGGCCGGCAGGAGGAAGGGCCGAACTTACGCTGTGTGGAGTGGAAAACCGGGAAGGTGCGCTGGTCGCAGGATAATTTCGGCGCGGGCACGATGATCCGCGCGGGCGCTCGGCTGCTGATCCTGACCGAAAAAGGTGAGCTGATACTGGCAAAGGCGACGCCGGAGAAGTTCGATGTTGTTTCGCGAGCGCAGGTGATCGGCTTCGAGACGCGCGCGTACGCGGCACTGGCGGATGGGTTGTATTTCGCGCGCGGTAAAGATCGAATTGTGTGCCTCGATTTGAGAGCGTCAGGAAATAAGTGAACCACGGAAGCAGTTCTCGGCAAACAGGGTTACCACGAAGGCACGAAGACACGAAGAAAACAAAACAGAGGATTAACCACAGAGGCCACAGAGAACACAGAGGGCACAGAGAAAGCCAATACAAGAGCTTTAGCCGCAGATGGCGCAGATTTACGCAGATGATTCAGGTCTTTGTCTTTATCTGCGAG
>DAIRGS010000311.1:0-3774 GCA_036794395.1 Tepidisphaeraceae bacterium
CGCGGCCGGACTTACACCGGCAGGACACGCAGCCTTGTGGGCTGCAACACAGATAACGCAGATGCTCGCAGATAAAGACCTCCATTTTCATCTGTGTTCATCTGTGTCCATCTGTGGCAATACCTCTTGCATTTCTCTGTGCCCTCTGTGTTCTCTGTGGCCTCTGTGCCTAATTCTTTGATTTCTTCGTGTCTTCGTGCCTTCGTGTTTAAATCTCTTCCACCCGTCGAGCGCCCCTCCGTGGTTTAATTCTTTCCCCGTCCAAAAAGTTCTGCGTGTGCCGCGATGGCTCCGGCCAACGGCCCAAGCCGCGATCCCCCGTTGCCGCGCCCGACAACCACGACTACCATCCACCCCATGAGTGCCGTAGCCCAACCGCCCCCACAAACCACCCTCCCGGACGCCACCGGCCACTTCGGCCCGTACGGCGGCGTCTACGTCCCCGAAACACTCATCTTCGCCCTCCGTCAGCTCGAAGACGAATACCGTCGAGCCCGCAACGACCCCGAATTCGAAAAACTTTTCGCCGGTTACCTCCACGATTTTGTCGGCCGGCCCAGCCGCTTCTATTTCGCCCGCCGCCTCACCGACAAGCTCGGCGGAGCAAAAATCTACCTCAAGCGCGAAGACCTCAACCACACCGGCGCTCACAAGATCAACAACACCATCGGTCAGGCGCTGTTGACGCTCCGCATGGGCAAGAAGCGCGTGATCGCCGAGACCGGCGCCGGCCAGCACGGCGTCGCCACCGCAACCGCCGCCGCACTCTTCGGCCTCTCCTGCGACGTTTACATGGGCGCTGAAGACATCCGCCGCCAGAGCCTCAATGTCTTCCGCATGAAGCTCATGGGAGCCAATGTGATCGAGGTCAACAGCGGCAGCAAAACTCTCAAGGACGCCACCAACGAAGCCATGCGCGACTGGATGGGCTCCGTCGAGCACACCCATTACATCATCGGCTCGGTGGTTGGCCCCCACCCGTTCCCCATGATCGTTCGCGATTTTCAATCCATGATCGGCACCGAATCGCGCGAGCAATGCCTCGCCGCCGAAGGCCGCCTGCCTGATTACGTCGTCGCCTCCGTCGGCGGCGGCTCCAATGCCGCCGGCATTTTCGCCCCGTTCGCCCCCGATCAATCCGTCAAATTGATCGGCGTCGAAGCCGGTGGTCGCGGCTCCGCGCTCGGCCAGCACGCCGCCTCACTTTCCTCCGGCAAGCCAGGCGTCCTCCACGGCTCGCTCTCCTACGTCCTTCAGGACGAAGATGGCCAAACCGCCGACGTCCATTCCGTTTCCGCCGGCCTCGATTATCCTGGCGTCGGCCCCGAGCACGCCTACTGGAAAGACTCCGGCCGGGTTGAATACGTCAGCATCACCGACGCCGAGGCACTCGATGCTTTCCAGCTCCTCGCGCGCCAGGAAGGCATCCTCCCCGCCCTCGAATCCGCCCACGCCATCGCCCACGTCGCCAAAATCGCCCCAAAACTGAAAAAAGACCAAATCGTCCTGATCAATTTGTCTGGGCGTGGCGATAAGGATTGCCAGGAAGTGGCGCGGTTGATCGAAAGCTAATGACCGCGCGCGATTCTGCGCCTTTCGTGGCATGGGGCTTCCAGCCCATGATTGAGGGGCATGATCATCGGCGACGCGTGTGATTAGGGAAAACCAACTTTCGACAGTTGGACAACCTTCTGAATCTATCGCCGGAAAACACCCCAATCCGGCTGGAATTGCCCACCGAGCTACGCTCCAATGATGAACATTTGTGACTCAATCTCCGTTAGCGATTGCGGTAACGCGGCAGGCCACGTTGCACCCCAACCGCTTGCGGACGTTCACGAGCGGAATTGACGGCTCTTTGGCCCGGCGTTTTGATTCCGCCACATCGCCGGCGTCTTGCCGGTCCTGGTCGGCCTGACGTCGCGCCTGTGCGTGGATTCGGTCGAATTCCCGCTTCGGGACGATCACGAACTGCTTTCCACCCAGTTTTACCGTTTGAACCGTCATTTCTCTTCCTGACGTAGAACCCGGGCATACTTCCAATGGCCATTGTAGCGTTTTGGGGCCGCGATAGAATGCCCAGGAAGTCCGCGTATGTATTTAAGCGAGCTGTTTAAGCCTGAATTGGAGCACCAATGTCCAGCGTCCGACTATCCCGGAAATACTTCAATCTAATGATCGTCGCTGGTTCGCTCGGCCTCCTCCTCGCCGCCGACAGGCCCGCCGCTACTGAAAAGTCCTCTGCCCCCGCCGACGCCAAATGGCAATCCCTCTTCGACGGCAAAACCCTTGGCAAATGGAAACCCACCGAATTCGGCGGCCAGGGCGAATCAGTCGTCGAAGACGGCAAACTCCTGCTCACCCACGGCGAGCCCCTGACCGGCGTCACCTGGCAGGGCGAGCCGCCGGCACGCATGAATTACGAAATCGAGCTCGACGCTCAACGCATTGACGGTGCCGATTTCTTCTGCGGCCTCACCTTCCCCGTCAATAAAACCTGCGCCTCGCTCATCGTCGGCGGCTGGGGTGGAAGTCTGTGCGGCATCTCCTGCCTCGATGACAACGACGCGGCCAACAACGACACCACCAAAATCCGCGATTTCAAAAACAAGCAGTGGTATCATGTCCGCCTGCGGGTCGAACCCGAGCAGATCCAGGCGTGGATCGATGACGAGCAAATCGTCAAAACCCTCATTAAGGATCGCAAGATCAACGTCCGCGGCGAAGTTGAAGCCAGCCAGCCCCTGGGCATCGCCTCGTTCCAAAGCTCCGCCGCGATCAAAAATATCCGCATCCGCACCCTCGACCCCGTCACGGCTACGCCGAAGAAATAGAAGAGGCAGATAAGAGCGCCGTTGCATGCCCCCGGCCTTCGCGCCTAAGTAACCGTGCGCGATTCCGCGCTTTTTGTGCCATGGGCTTCCCAGCCCATGATCGGGGGAGATGACGAGAATCGCCGGGTGCGATTTGGGAAAACCAAGTTTCGACCGTTAGACAAACATCTGAATTTGCCCCCGGGAAATGCCCAACTCCGGCGAGTCGGTTTTCCCACATCTCACCCGGCGCCGGACCCGAAGCGCCCCCGACCACGGCCTGGAAGGCCGTGCCACATAAAAGCAATAGCGCTGAATCGCGCACGATCATTTTTAGTGCCCCCGTTACCTCTGTACCTCCGTACCTCCGTACCTCCGTGCCTTCGTGCCTTCCCTCACCACCTCTCACCAGCACAATCCCCCGTTTCGTCATTCGAATTTCGAATTTCGGATTTGATTCGAATTTCGAATTTCGTCATTCGAATTTCCCTGCCTGCCTCCGTGCCTTCGTGCCCATGTGCCTTCCCTCCCCACGTCCGGAATCGCAAGTTCCTACTGACGACACTCACGGCCCCCCTGTTTTTCAAAGCCCCAGAACCCCCTCAAACGATATGCGTAGAAAGCGGTTTACCAGCCCGGTTGAATCGGTCGGGATGCTGTGTTAGTCTCGATCGCATTGGCAAGGAAGCCAACTGCGGCAGATATCTGTCGCCGCCGCCGCTCCGGGAAAGGGATGTCCCACAATGCTCCTCCATAGCCTTATCCGGCAATTCAATTCCGAAGCCTCAATCAGTGGCGTTCCCAATATTGAAATCACCGGCATCTGCGAAGATTCGCGCCAAGTTCAGCCGGGCAATGTCTTTATCGCCCGATCCGGCGCTCAGGCAAACGGCGCGGCGTTTCTGGCCGATGCCGCGGCTCGCGGCGCTGCCGCCGCCATCGTTGGTTCCAAGGTCACTCC
>DAIRGS010000311.1:3784-8258 GCA_036794395.1 Tepidisphaeraceae bacterium
CTGCCTCAGGTCGTGATCCCCGACCCCGCCGCTGCCGCCTCTCGATTGGCAAACCTGTTCTATGGAGACCCCTCGGCCAAGGTCCGGGTGCTGGGCGTCACCGGCACCAACGGAAAAACCACCACCACCTATCTCATTCGTCACATTCTCGCGATCGTCAAGGCCCGCTGCGGAATGATTGGCACCGTCGAAATTGATGATGGCCAGACCCGTCGTGAAGCCAGCATGACCACCCCCGCCGCCACCGATATCGCCGCCCTGCTTGCATCGATGCGTGACAAAGGCTGCCGGGCTTGCGCGATCGAAGTTTCGAGCCACGCCCTGGATCAATCCCGCGTGTCTGGCGTCACCTTCGCCGGCGCGGCCTTTACGAATCTGACTGGCGATCACCTCGATTATCACAAGACCATGGACAACTACGCCGCCGCCAAGGCCGCGCTTTTCTCCACGCTCTCCCAGACCGCGGTTGCGGTTGTCAACGATGATGACAAATTCTCCGATCGAATGGTTCGCGACTGTCATGGCCGGGTGATTCGCTTCGGCTTCGGCAAATCCGCCGACTATCGAGCCCGCGATATCGCCATCACCTCATCCGGCTCCAACTTCATTCTTCACACCCCAGACGGCCGGGCTGAAGTCAAGATGCAACTCATCGGCCGCCACAATATCGAAAACGCCCTCGCCGCTGCCGCTCTGGTCGGAGAAGTCTTCGGGCTTTCAGTCCACCAGATCGCCGCCGGTCTTCGGGAAGCCCCGGGCGCGCCCGGCCGATTGCAACCCGTGCGAGCCGGCCAGCCCTTCGCCGTCCTGGTCGATTACGCCCACACCGACGATGCCCTCGAAAACGTCCTCACCGCCCTCCGCCCTCTCACCCGCGGCAAGCTCCGCGTACTCTTCGGCTGCGGCGGAGATCGCGACAACACCAAACGCCCCCGCATGGCCCGCACCGCCGAGAAACTCGCCGACGCCGTCTACATCACCAGCGACAACCCCCGAACCGAAAAACCCCAATCCATTGTCGATGAAATCGTCGATGGCCTATCCGCCGCGGGTCGGCGCACCGCATTTGTGGAAATCGATCGACACGCGGCAATCCAGCAGATCCTTGCCGACGCCGAGCCCGGCGATGTAGTCCTCATTGCCGGAAAAGGCCACGAAAACTACCAGATTATCGGAACCGAAAAACGTCACTTCGACGACGTCGAAGAAGCCACCCGTGCGTTGGAGCGCCGCGTGGCAGCAGCTTAGAGGAATGGTTTGCCACAGATGGACACAGATAATTCGAAAGAAAGCCCGGATTACTCAGACAAAACGGATAAAAAGAAAATACAGTTTTGGCCTCTTATCCGTGGCATCCGTGCTATCCGTGGTTCAATTCGAATTTGCATGGCCTCTGACGAATCGGTGAGAACCAAGAAGCCTGTGTGTTCAGCATTTTATCTGTGTCCATCTGTGTTCATCTGTGGCCAAATAAGCGTTTGCCGTCGTGCCCAAGTTATTTGATCTTACTCATGTGAGCGGGCAATCATGAAACCGTTGACCATCCGCCAAATCCGTCAAGTCGTCGGCGGCAAAGCGCTCTCGCCCATCCCGGCCGACGCCCCGCTCGTCGGGGCGGTGTGCACCGACACCCGCCGCATGGAAAAAGGCTCGCTCTTCATCGCTCTTCGCGGCGACAATCACAACGCACACGAGTTTCTCCCTCAGGCCGCCGCCGGCGGCGCGGTCGCCGCCCTTGTCGAACAACCCCCCGAGCAAAGTCTCCCCAATGTCCTGCTGATCGAAGTGCCCGATGCCAAAGTCGCCATGGGCAAGCTCGCCAACTACTGCCGCAAGGAGATGCGGGCCAAGGTCGTCGCCGTCGCCGGCAGCAACGGCAAAACCAGCACCAAGCACCTGATCGACGCCGCCCTATGCGGTAAACTTCGCGGCTCCATCTCCCCCAAAAGCTGGAACAACGACATCGGCGTCCCGCTCACGATTTTTCCCGCCGACCCCTTTCAAGACTACCTCGTTATCGAAGTCGGCACGAATCATCACGGCGAAATTCGCATCCTCAGCGACATGGCCTCCCCCGATATTGCCGTCATCACCAACTGCGGCGCCGATCATCTCGAATTCCTCGACGATCTCATGGGCGTTCGCCGTGAGAACGCGCAGATCATCAGCGGCCTCAATCCCAAGGGCCTTCTGGTCGTCAATGGCGACGACGCCGATCTCCTGTCCGCGGTAAACGATTATGCCGGCCAAAAGATCACGTTCGGGTTTAAGGAAACCAACGACCTGTTCGCCTCCGACATCCGTTGTGATGAGACGGGCACCCGCTTCTCCCTCAACAACAGCCGCCGCGAAGTATTCGTGCCCATGCTCGGCGCCCACTCCGCCGCCAACGCCCTTGCCGCGATCGCGGTCGCCCGCAAGCTCGGTGTCGCCGAAGATCTCATCATCTCCAGCCTCGCCTCGGCACGCGGCCCCGAGATGCGTCTTGCGTGGGAACCGGCCGGTGCCATCCGCCTGCTTAACGACGCCTACAACGCCAACCCCAACTCCATGCGAGCGGCTCTGGAAACCGTCGCGCTGCTCTCAACAAATAGCCGCCGCATCCTCATCCTTGGAGATATGAAAGAACTCGGCCAGTCCAGCGAGCGCTATCACCGCGAAATCGGCCAGTACATCGCCACCGCTAAAGCCTTCGATCAGCTCTTCTGCATCGGCCCCGACGCCGGCTGGATCGCCGAGTCCGCAATCGCCGCCGGTTTCTCCGCCGAAAATATCGCCCGCTTCGACAATGCCCACTCCGCCAGCACGGCTATCCCCCCGACACTGCGCGAGGGCGATCTGGTGCTGCTCAAAGGCTCCCGAAGCGTTCATCTCGAAAAAGTCGCAAAAGCCATCACGCAAACCCAGGACGCGCCCATGCGAATGGTCGCCTCGTAACCCCACGTGACACGGGCTTCCAGCCCGTGCTTAAAACCATTCCCCGACAACCACCAACATCCCGGATTCACAAACCTGCATGCCGCATCCGACGGCGCGCGCTTCTCCTTCTCCCTCCACCGGTACGCCCTTGTCATTACCCACAAGTCCAAATCACGCGCCCTTTTCTCCCTCCACCGGTACTCCGGGGGAAGCGAGCGGAATTGGCGACTGCCCGCGAGCGGGTAGGGAGGGGGTTTCGTCAGGTCAGGTTCCGCCTGAAGGGCGTGCTCGGCACACCACTCCCTCACATTGCACTCCCCATCCCGCCCCGTTTAATCTGGCTCACCCTAAATGATCTATCTCCTGGTTGACCGCTATCTCAAATGGCTCGAAGCTCACGGGCTCGGGTTTCTGCGCGTCTTTACGTTTGCTACATTCCAGGTTGTCGCGTCAATTCTCCTCAGCTTCCTGATTTGCATTTTCATCGGCCCGCAATTCATCCGCTGGCTTCGCCGTCAGAAGATCGGCGACCAGCCCGAATTCGATCAGGCCGAACTCAATCGAATGATGGAAGGCAAAAAAGGCACGCCAACGATGGGCGGCGTCCTCATCATCACCTCCATCGCCTTCAGCACCCTGCTCCTGGCCAACCTCGCCAACTTCTATGTTCAGATGGCCGTGCTATGCCTCGTGTGGCTCGGCGCTGTTGGCGCGACGGATGACTGGCTCAAGCTCACCGCCGCCCACCGCACCGGCTCCCGCTCCGGCCTCACCAGCCTCGAAAAGCTGCTCTTCCAGGTCGGCCTCAGCGTCATCCTCGCCTACTTCACCTACAACTACGGAATTAACACCCCCGAAACCCATCGTCTCTTTTTCCCCTTCGCCAAACGCTTCTTCATCGAGCTGCCGCTCTGGGCATTCATCCTCCTCTCCACCCTCGTGATGACCGGCTCCAGCAACGCCGTCAACCTCACCGACGGCCTCGATGGCCTGGCCGCCGGCTGCATGGCCATCTGCTCCTTCGCATTCTGCGTCCTCGCCCTGATCATCGGGACGTCGTGGTCCAATTTTCTACTCCTGAAATACATCCCCGGCGCGGATCAAATGGCCGTCCTCGCCGGCGCAATCACGGGGGCGTGCCTCGGCTTCCTCTGGTTCAACTGCAACCCCGCCCAGGTCTTCATGGGCGACACCGGCTCCCTCGCCCTCGGCGGCCTCATCGGCTACATCGCCATCGTCATCCGCCAGGAACTGGTCCTCTTCATCGTCGGCGGAATCTTCGTCGTCGAAGCCCTCTCCGTCCTCATCCAGGTCTCCTATTTCAAATACACCAGACGAAGATTCGGCGAAGGCCGCCGCGTCTTCCTCATGGCCCCCCTCCACCACCACTTCCAGCGCAAAGGCTGGACGGAGACGCAGGTCGTCGTTCGGTTCTGGCTGATGGGTGCGATGTTAGCCGCGATGGCGCTGGCGACGGTGAAGTTGAGGTGAATATGGTGAGTGACGAAGTGACGAAGGCACGAAGGGGTGGGCGCTGCGCGGCGGGGGTTGGGGG
>DAIRGS010000312.1:0-8221 GCA_036794395.1 Tepidisphaeraceae bacterium
TGGAAGTCATTGGTCTAAACATGACTGCGCCTCTTCTCTACTCGACGTTAATCGTCTTTGTCTGTTCGTCTTTTCTGGACTCGAAGGCAGGGTGCTACTTCTGCGCGATATGCGCTTGCGGCTCGATCGTGGTTTCGCCTTCCTGGGTTTTTACGCGGCCGAGCACTTTGGCGGATGCGTCGATGTACAGGCGGCCGCCGCGGTTGATTGCATCGCCCCCGAGCGTGCCGCTGTGAATGACCTTGGTTTTTTCCGCGACGGTTAGATTACCACTGATGTTGCCGAACACGTGAATGCGGCCGCCGGGCAGGGCGTGAAGGTTTCCGTAAATGGCGCCGCGCAGGTAGAACTTCCCGCCCTTGCTGACGCTTACATCGCCGGCAATCGAGCCCCACAATGTGTACGGCTCAGTGATCGTGATATCACCTGCTAGATGTCCCCGCTCCTCACGCATGAGTGCTCAAGCTCCTGTCTGACTGTTCGTGGGCCCGGCGGGTGGCTCGACCACCTGAATCTCCGCCTCGCCTAAAGCAAATTTCAAGCCCCGGCTGCTGCGTACCTGAATATTCAACAGCAAAATCAGTGCGAACATTGGTGCGCCGATAAACCGAACCCAGCTCATGTAGGCAACTGCGGCACTGTCATTGGAAAAGTGCGCCCGATGCTGAAGTTCCGGCCACGTATACAAAATACCGGGGACCACCGCGACTGGGCCGACCATGAGCTGGGCCTTGGGGTCGGGCTCGGGCTGAGTCGTTCCGGCCACCGGGTAATTCCACAGCGATTGCCACGGGAACAATAAAGTGCCCAGCACCACGCAGAGAATAAAAGCACGCGTCACGTGCGTTACGCCAATCAACCGGCCCACCAGCATGATGCCGACAATCAGCAGCAGCATGACCGCCAGGACCACCACCGCGATCATCGCGAGGAAGTCCGTGATATTGACCAGGTAGAACAAGCCGCTGGACAGATCCTTGCCCACCAAAACGGCTGGCTGGGTCGCGGCGTTGATCGTCAGGCCCGCATCACCCCGCGCGGTGTAGAATCGCACACCGAGAAACACGCCGATCTGGACCAGCAGAATGAGGAACAGGAGAAGAAACAGGAGATTTTTCCAGAAGCGTGCGATGAGCATCGCATCGGCGTAGTCTGCCGCGACGGCAAGATTGGTTCGAGTCATGTCAGTCGGCTCCTTCCAAGAGCGTCAAGTGTCAACGTGTTAACGAAAAGCTCGCGGCTTCGCAATTGGGACAATCCGACAGCCCATTCGGCACGTCTATCGATCGCTCTTGCCGATCAGGTATTGCCCGCCGCACACCACTCATGCCACATCGCATGAAATGCTGCCTCGACATCGCGCGCGAACGCTGGGGCATCCATGAGGATGGATGCGCTGAGTTTATCCCGCAAGCCGGATCGGATGCTCGATAACCCGGGAAGATCCGAGGCAAAATTCTTGATGATGTTGCGGTATTGCTCCGGATCAGAGGCTACCCACTGGGGGCATCCCAGATTCGAAAGAATACTCATCCCGCCGCGTGAGACTGAGGTTCGCCCGGCCAGGCTCACCACGGGTACGCCCATCCATAGCGCGTCTAAGGTGGTTGTGCCGCCTGAATAGGGAAACGGGTCGAGGGCGATATCGATGCGGTTATACAAATTGAAATACTGATCAGGAGAGGTAAAGCCGATCGGCTCAACCCGGTTCGGGTCGATTCCCTGGTCCGTGAAATACTTGAATAATGCGCGATGATGTCGGCCGGCCAGGGTATGCAGCACCAGTTTTGAATCGGGCAAATCGCGCAACAGCTGGCACCATGTTTCCAAAGTCCGCGGCGATACTTTGCTGAAATTATTCAAGCAGCCGAACGTGATGTGGCCGGCGGCTAGCGCGGGGAGCGGAGCAACCGCGGGTGCTTGGGAGGGCGCCGAATAACACCAGTACGATTTGAGATGGACGGGCTTTTCGCAGTAGGGGCCGTCTCCTTGGTCGGGTGGATCCAGAAAATTGTCGGTCAGGCGGTAGTCGATGGTTTCCGACCCGGTGGTACTGCAGTACGCGAGGTAACTCACCTGCACCGGCGCGGGCTTACGGGCGAATGCGAGCATCCGGCTGCCGTCCATGTGCATCGCCAGGTCCACCAGGATGTCGATGCCATCACGCCGAATTTGATCTGCCAGGTCAGCATCCGAAAGACTGAATGTCTCTCGCCATACATCGGCATGTGCCTTGATCGATGGAGTCAGCGGGGTTTCCTGGCGGACATCGGAGTAGCAGTAAACCTTGAACAGCTCGCGGTTGTGATTGCTCAATAGCGGCAGGATGAATCGGCCGACCGGATGGTCCCGGAAATCCGGCGAGACATAGCCAATCCGCAGTGCGCGGTCGGGGGTGCGATCATTGGTCGGCACCTGCCTGGACGGCGCGAGCGGTTGAACCCATTGTCTGTTCCACGCGTCGTGCTCGCGGGCGATCTCGGCGGGGTCGTAATTGTCATAAAAGTGAATGGTGTAGAGAAGATTGGACGCCGCCGCGGGCTCGGGTTTGACGGCCAGAGATTTTCGATATTCGGAAACGGCCTCGTCAATCCGCCCCAGCTTCCGTAGTGCATTTCCCAGGTTGTAGTAGGGGGTTGCGAGATTGGGCTGAGCCGCCATGGCGCGCTCATACACCTCCACACACTGCTCGGCCGATTCAGGGAGGCCTTCCAGCAGCGTGCCGAGGTTGTTGAGCACCACTGCGTCATCAGGGCGGATTGATAACGCGTGCTGATACGCTTCGGCCGCTTCACGCAGGCGATTCACGTCGCGAAGCGCATTGCCGAGATTATTGAACGCTTCGGGAAATTCGGGCTTGGTCGCGATGGCAAGATGAAACGCGGCAATTGCCTCATCCGTCTGGTTCTGTTTGGCCAGCATGTCGCCCAGCGCGTTGTAGGCGTCGGCGTAGTCGGGCTTGGCGGTCGTCGCCGCTCGGAAGGCCGATGCAGCGCCGACCAAGTCGCCCTTGGCGCGAAGGGCGGCGCCGAGGTTGTAATGGGCCTCGGCAAGTTGAGGGTTTCGGACCAGCGCTTCCTGGCTGGCGACGATGGCCTTATCGAATTGCCCGGTCTCGACCAGCAGGCTGGCCAGATTGTTGTATCCCGCGGGGTTCTGGGGCGCAAACCGAATTGAGGTGTGGTAAGACGCGATGGCGTCATCGCGCTTGCCCTGAGCCGCGAGGACCATTCCAAGATTCCCATGATAACCCGCCACATTGGGCTGAATCGCGATCGCCTGGCGGATCAGGGTTTCGGCCGGTGCGTTCTGACCCATCTGATGGGCCAGCACACCCAGCATGTGCATTGACTCATGATGACGGGGATTCTGGGTGAGGATGGAACGATACAGTCGCTCAGCATCGAAGAATTGCCCCGCCTTGTGATGGGTAACGGCGGTATCGAACGATTTCTGCGCGTTGAAGGTTTCAGGCATAGTTGGTTCCAAGGATCTTATCGGCTTAGCCTGGGAAATTCAGGATTCACCGCGGAGCCGCAGCCTTCGGCTCGACTCGACCGCCTTCGGCTCTGAGGCTCAGGCTCGAAGAGAGCTCGTCGCGGGCTGAGGCTCAGGCTCGAAGAGAGATCGCAGAGAAAACATCACAGCAATGGGATGTGTGAGCTGCGCACCGTGCGTGACAAAATGTTCTGCGATTTTGCGGGTAAGCTGTTGCGACTTCTGAATTCTCCGCGTACTCCGCGTCTCTGCCGGTACGTAGTGCGAGATCATAGTGATACACGCGGCGGGCAGGCAGCACGATGCGTTTGACGCCTCAAAATCCCACCGCGTGGCCATCGTGGCGGCAGTCGCTGGCGGCGGCGTAGCAGTCCTTGAGGCGGAGGATGGCCTGACCCGAGCCGAAGTTGATGGTGCGTGGCTCGTGGGTCAGTTCGTGGCCGCGACGGGTGAGTTCGTCATAGACGGAGGGGGCGAAGCCGGGCTCGATCAGGACCTTTTTATTTTTCGTTACTTGCCAGCGGGGGGCATCGAGCGCGGCCTGTGGATTTTGCGCGAAGTCGATGAAGCGGCTGGCCACCTGGAGGTGACCTTGTGGCTGCATAAATCCGCCCATGACGCCGAACGCCATCACGGGTTCTTCGCCTGTGTCGATTTTGCGCGTGAGGAAGGCGGGAATGATCGTGTGGTAGGGGCGTTTGCCGCCGGCGATCTGGTTGCAGTGATCGGGGGTGAGTACGAAACACGCGCCGCGGTTCTGGAGGTGAATTCCGGTGTTGGGGATGACGATTCCCGAGCCGAAGCCCTGGTAATTGGATTGGATGAGCGTGACCATCGTGCCATCGGCATCGGCGGCGGTGAGTAGGATGGTGCCGCCGGGCTTGGGGGTGCCGAAGTTGGGGTCGCCGGCGTGTTCAGGATCGATGAGGGCGGCGCGCTTTTGGGTATATGCGGGATCGAGAAGTTGTTCGACTTTGATGCGCATGTACGCGGGGTCGGCGATGTGCTGGTGAGCATCGGCGAAGGCTAACTTCATTGATTCGATCCCCAGATGCACAACGTCGGGGCAATCGGGTTCGAGGTGGCGGATGTCGCGATGTTCGAGGATGGCAAGGGCGAGCAGGGCGGCGAGGCCCTGGCCATTGGGTGGGATTTCGTAGAGGCGCGTGCCGTGATAATCGACGAAGATGGGGTCGACCCAATCGGCGCGATGATTGGCGAGATCTTCGAGGGTGAAAAGTCCGCCGGTGGCTTTGGCATGATCGACGAACTGGCGCGCGATTTCGCCGTGGTAGTAATCTTCGCCGGTGGAGTCGGCGACACGATGGAGCGAGCGCGCGAGGGCGGTGTTGACGAAGCGGTGGCCGGGAAGAGGGGCACGGCCGTTGGGGAGGAATAATTTGGCGAAGGTTGGGTTGTCGCCGAAGAGGGCTTCGGATTTGGCCCATAAGCCAGAGGTGAGCGGGGCGACCGGGAAGCCATCGGAGGCGTAGTGGATGGCGGGTTCGAGGAGTTTGGCGAAGGGCAGCTTGCCGAATTTTTTGGAGAGTGCTACCCAGCCCGACACCACGCCGGGCACGGTGACGGCGTCCCATCCTCGGGCGGGCATCTGGGTTTTGCCGCCGAAGTGATCGATGGTCATTGCCCTGGGCGCTCGGCCTGAGGCGTTGAGGCCGTGGAGTTTGCCCTTGTGCCAGACGAGGGCGAAGTTATCGGCGCCCAGACCATTGGAGCAAGGCTCAACGACGGCCATGACCGCTGCCGTGGCGACGGCCGCGTCGACGGCGTTTCCTCCTGATCGGAGGATGTGCAGGCCCGCCTGCGCGGCCAGGGGCTGAGAGGTAGCGACCATGTTCGCGGCCATTACGGGCTGGCGCTGCGACGGGTAGGGGAGCTGCCAGCTTGGATCGGGCATGGCCGGACCTCGGTTAAACCAAAAAAGAAAGCGGGCGCGCCGAAAAAGGGGTGCGTGACGGCCCCTTATTCCCTCCACCGGTACGCCGGGGGATGGCAGGGAGGGGGTTTCTTCCGTCAACGCCCGATAGGCGGTGTACGGCGTCCAAGTACCTCAGGATGTCGCATTTGAGGTGCGAACGTGAGCAAACTGCGACCATGATCAGGACTGCTGAGTACGCGCACCGTCCGTCAACTCATGCCCCCTCCCTACCCTCCCCCGGCGTACCGGGAGAGGGAAAGAGGGCCGGCTACAGTGTCATGCACCCGCCCGAATCATCTACAGGCGCGCCCGCTTTGCAATTGTGATTTACTTACCTTCTTCGATGGGACGGACCTTTACGTTGCGAAACGAGACCTTGCCGTGATCGCCCTGGAGGACGAGGTAGCCGGTGTCGAACTTGGCGTAGTTCGCCATTCCGGGCTTCTTGTGATTGAACTTGCTCTTCTCGACGCGGCTGTTGAAGTCTTCGCTGTTCAAAACGTATTCGAAGTACTTCACGCCGTTAATGTCGTGCTCGCACTTGTCCTTGCTGACAAGCAGGCGAACCTTGTTCCATTCGCCTACCGGTTTGGTGGCATCAAGCGTCTTGTTGGTCTTCGGATCAATGGGGGGTTGATAGAGGGCATACAACCAACCACAACGGATCGGGTCGGCGGCGGCGGTGTTGTCTTCGAGCTGGAACTCGGGGCCGGTCGACCAGGTTGCGCCGCCGGCATCGGTTACGTGAAAGAGGATGCCGCTGTTGCCGGCATGGCTGATGTTGTATTCGAGGCTGAGCTCGAACCAGGTGTATTTGTCGTTGGTGCATAGATCTCCGGCTTCACGTCCGGGTTTCTCGCAAGTGAGAATGCCATCCTTCACTGCCCAACCCGAACCGGCTTTATCCTTCTTGTAGCTATGCCAGCCTTCGGTGTCTTTGCCGTCGAACAGCAGCTTCCAGCCGGCGGCTTTTTCTTCATCTGTAAGTTTGTTGGCGTTTGGATCGACTGGGATTTCGACTGCCGGAGGTTCGGCTGTTTTGGGGGCGTCGGCGGCCTTTTGGCCATCGGCGGCGAATAACGTTCGGGTGGCCGGCACGGCAAGCAGTCCGGCCAGGGCGGCCAGCGCAAGGGTCTTCTTGATCGGTTTCATGGTGTAACTTCGCTCCTCAGATTGTGGTGGGGTGAATTGACTCTGCGCGCAAGTATATTCAGCGCTGCAACGCTTGCAACGCATATCCATTACGCCGGTTCGGGGAACTTCGTTTAACGAAGTATGGGCTTGATGATTTGATCCGAGAATTTGGCCGATCGGATCGCGTTGATCTGTGCGCGAAGGTTCATCAGTGCATTGGCGCGTTGCCGGGGGTTCCGAATCAGGGCGCTGGTGGTGCGGAGCTTGCGTTGCAGATCCGCAAGATACCTCTGCTTCCTGAGGCGGAAAGCGAGTTTCTGGGTATTGCGCAGCCGGGCGGCGTTCGATGTCGTCGTGGTCGAAGGCTGTGCGGACGCAGCCGCGTTCGCGGAAGAAGTTGTGGAGTCGGCGACAAGGGCCGAGGCAGCGGCGGCGGTCGCAGGCGCGACGCCGGTGATTGCGGAGCTGAGCATGACCAGCGACGTGCCGCTCGCGTACCGTGCAATCACCTGATCGGTCGCATCGACGCGTCCGTCCCGGTTGTAATCGTGGGTATTGTTGAGCAGTGCCGGGTTCATGAACGTGTGCAGGTCGGTCTGCGTAGCGGTGAGATCCGTGGCCGAAATCACGTATGCGGTATTCAGCGCACCCTGACCGCTGGCGCCGATTAGGTTACCGAAAAAGAACCCGTCAGGGGTCGCGAGGCCGGTGTTGCCGTCGGCTTGGATGACGATATTGACCCACTCGTTGCGAATCGTCCCATCCGGCCAAATCAATTCCATTCGGGTCGACCCATTTATCCCCGCGCCAGGGCGGAGAGTAATGGTCGGCGAGGGACCGGTTGTCCAGTTGCTGACATTGTTCGAATTTCCGACGAGGACGCTGATATCCGAGGCCGTGGGCGTGCCGGCGAGATTGGCGATGTCCACCATAATGCCGTTCACGCCCTTGGTGTAGCTGGTGAAATTGGCAAGGCCGGGCGCTTGGCCGGACATCAGGACGGATTTGTCGGGCGCGATCGCGCCGTCGTCTGCGGTATTGGCAGCGGTGTTGTTCCCGTCGAAAGCGGAGTTGTTGTAGAAGATTTTGTGTGCAACCACGCTGGCAGTGCCGGGCGTGAGTGAACCGTTGGGGGCGAAGCCGAGGAGACCATTTGGCTGGTCGAAGGTAACCCAGTTGAAGGCGGTGCTCTGACCGTTGTTCTGTGTGGCCGTGAGGAGGTTGACACCCAGATCGCCGTCGAGAGTGAATGAAGTGCCGGTCTGGTAGTTGAAAAGGTCGATGTCGACGACGGCCAGGGGGACGTTGTGGAAGACGATTGGAGTTCCCTCGACCGTCTGGAGAGTGAGCGAATCGACGTAGAACTGGGAGACGTAGAGGATCGATCCGTCGAGACCGCCGAAGGGCAGGACTTGCTGGTTGGGGAGGGGCTGGTTGTTGGGGTCGAGAAGGACGGGATTGGTTTTCCCGGGGCCGAAGGTACCGGGTTCATAGTGAACGCCGAAGTGGCCTGCGATTGCGCTGGAGATGAACGACGCCTGCGCGCCGGTGTCGAACAGGAACGAGCCCGTCGCCGGCGTGTAGTTGCCCATGCCGATCGAAACGGGCGGGGTGTTGTCGGGCGGGGGGTTGGGGTCAGACTGGTTGGTGGGG
>DAIRGS010000313.1:0-8193 GCA_036794395.1 Tepidisphaeraceae bacterium
ACACTCGCCGCACTTCGGTGCTGTCAGTTGGAGTGAAGTGGCGCTGTAGTGCTAAAGCCCCCCGCTCATTTGTCGATGTCTTTGAGAAGGCAACCAGTTGGGGATGGACGCTTCGCAAACTCGCCCGCTGTGGGCTGAACCATCCCGACGGCAAGGGTGTGCACTTCGATGAACACGAGCTGCTTCGACCCACATCGAAATCACATTTGAAATTCCCGAATTGGGAATGGGCTGAATACGACCGCAAGCGATTGGTCTGGGCCGCCGACGGCAAGCTCTTCGCCGCGAAGTTAGACGGTGATGGACCAACAACGCCTCGCCTGCTTTACGATTTCACCGAAATGAATTTTGAGGCAATACATGCCCCATACTGATGATTTCACTTTGAACCGTGGGTACTGGCAGTCGGTTGCAATGCTGTCAACACCGCGAGCTGGCGATGCGCACACGGAGGCGGTAAGCATAATCCACGCCTTACCAAACGGGATGCGCGCATGAGCCCGCAGCGGGACTTTCGCCGTCTGATGGAACAGATTCGCCACGCACACGCAGCCTTTAGCAAAGGCTGGACAGAAGCTCGGACGGCTGCCCTGAAAAGTATCTCGCCCATGGAGGGAGCAGCATCATGGGAGCAAGTCTGGCAGGCGAATGGCATCGCCTACCAGTCCGCTCAATCTCTCGCAGATCGGCGCGACCGGCTGCTCGGGAAGTTATTCGAGGAACATCTGATCCCTCTGCAGGAAGACTTTCTCCGCGGCGTGCCCAGCGCGGTAGATGCGGTCATCGACTTCCTGGAAGTCGATGTTCCCGCCTTTCGATGCGGCTATGCCAAAGAATACTATCTTCGCCAGCTCAAGAAGATTCGCCTGTCGGACGAGCAACAAGAGCGGATTAGGCAATACGGCCTTCGCCTTTGCAGCATGCCCGTTCACAGGCGAGAGATTGGTGAGGCGGGTCGCTTGATGATCCGGTTTGCCAACCGCGCCTTCGTTGAACAACTGCGGGGACTTACCACCAGCGAGAACGACCGGATTAGGGAGAAGTCCTTGAAGATGCTCAGCGTGATTCAGAACGGGCGAAATGATCTCCGTTGAATTTTTACATGGCGGCGTCGAGGGCGTGAGCTGCGCCCCTCATGACCGCCGCCCCTCAATCCTCACCACCCAATCCGCTCAACAGCCCCACACATCACGCCTCGCACGATAGCAATCTTTCACCAAATGCAACGCCGTGCAACGTAATGCAACCTTTGGCAATTCATTACCGCCGTGGCTTGCCCACCCATCCCCAACGGGCAACACCCACCTCCCCGACCCGGTATTGATTGTCAGTCGCCACCCCGGCGGCCCATTACGGAGGCCTGAGTGCGTTTATTGGTGTCGGTCGCGATCTTCCTCAGCTTCGCAGGCGCAACGTTGGCGGCCGATGCGCCCAGGCCCGTTTCGTTCCGAACCGATGTGATGGCCGTGCTTTCCAAGGCGGGTTGTAACGCCGGGGCGTGTCATGGGAACCGGAACGGCAAAGGCGGTTTCAAACTCTCCCTTCGCGGCCAGGACGCCGAGGGCGATTTTGCGTCCCTCACCCGCGATCTGTATGGGCGCCGGACCAATGGTCTTGAGCCCGACAAAAGCCTCATCCTCCTCAAGCCCACCGCGGTCATCTCCCATCAGGGCGGCAAGCGCTTCGCCCCGGACTCCAGGCAATACAAGATACTGTACGACTGGATCGCCGCCGGCATGCAGTGGGAAACCTCCGCCGCCCCAACAGTTGTCGGACTGGAAGTCTCTCCGGCCCGGCAGGTGATGATCGCGCCGCGGGGAAGCGTGAAGATCAACGCCACCGCGATCTATTCTAATGGAACGCGTAAGGATGTTTCCGATCTGGCGGTTTACGAGCAGTCCCAGGAACTGGCCAAAGTCGCCCCCGATGGCCAGGTTAATCGCGGTCGCGATGGCGAAACTGCAGTTGTTGTCCGCTTCCTTCAATATCAGCAGGTCGTCCGGCTGGCCTTCGTGCCACAGCGGCCGGACTTTCAATGGCAACCCTTCGAAGAGCGCAATTACATTGACACCCATATCCTGGCGAAGCTCAAGGAATTGCGCATCAATCCATCCGCCCCCGCCGACGATCTTCAATTCATGCGCCGCGCTTTTCTAGATCTGCTGGGCATCCTGCCTACTGGCCAGGAGGCGCGCGATTTTGGAGTTGACCCGTCGCCCGACAAGCGAAGCCGGCTGGTGGATCAGTTGCTGGATCGGCCGGAGTATGCCGACTACTGGGCGCTTAAATGGTCGGACCTATTGCGAAATGAAGAGCGGTCGTTGGATCGCAAAGGCGTGCAGTCGTTCCATCGCTGGATTCGGCAGAGCGTGGCGGAGAATAAGCCGCTCGATCAGTTTGCCCGCGAGTTGGTAGCCGCGCGGGGGAGCACCTACACGAACCCGGCCACCAACTTTTATCGAGCCGAGCGCGACCCGTTGGAGCGCGGCGAGGACGCCGCCGAGGTGTTCCTGGGTTTGCGACTGAAGTGTGCCCGCTGCCACAACCATCCATTCGATCGCTGGTCGCAGGATGATTACTACAATTGGGCGGATGTGTTTGGGCGGCTCAGTTACCGCGTGATTGAGAACCGCCGGACGGATACCAACGACAAGCACGAATTCATCGGCGAGCAGATTGTTTACGAAGCCCCCGAGGGTGATGTCCCCGACCCGCGGCCCGGCCATCAGACCCGCCCGATGCTCCTGGGAACCGGCACGACAATCACCGATGACCAGGATCGCCTCGATACCCTGGCCCAGTGGATGACGGCCGGCGACAACGCTTACTTTGCCAGGGCGCAGGCCAATCGGATCTGGTTCAACCTGATGGGCCGGGGGCTGGTCGATCCGGTGGATGACTTCCGAGCCACCAACCCCGCCAGTCACCCGGAATTGCTTGATACGTTAACGGCGGACTTTGCCAAGAGCGGCTACGACGTCCGCCACATGATCCGCCTGATTATGAGTTCGCAGGCATACGCCCTGTCCTCCGTGCCGAACGAAACCAACAGCGAAGACGAGATCAACTATTCGCACAACGTCCCGCGACGTCTGGCGGCCGAGCAGATGCTGGATGCGGAATATGAAGTGAGCGGGCTGGCGGCATCATTTACGGGCTATCCCAAAGGCATGCGCGCCGGGCAGATCCCCGGCGCCCAGCCGGCCCGCAAGCCTTCGGCCGCCGAGCAGTTTTTGATCACCTTTGGCAAACCCCCAAGGGAATTGGCCTGCGAATGCGAACGGTCGAGCGACACGACATTGGGGCAGACGTTTCAGCTGATCAGCGGCCGCGAGATCGCCCGCATGATCGCGGACCCGGAGAATCGAATCGGCAAGATGTTGGCCGGGAGCAAGACTGATGAGCAGATCATCGGAGAAATGTACTGGTCCTCCCTGACCCGAGCCGCGAAACCCGACGAGCTGAAGGCGATGGTTTCACACGTCAGCACGGCCAAGGATCGACGAGCGGGGCTGGAAGATGTGATGTGGGCACTGCTGAACGCGAAGGAGTTCGTGTTGAGGAGTTAAGCTTCTCAAGCGGCTGGGGTACACAATTGTCATCCTGAGCCTCGGCGAAGGATCTGAAATCGCGGGGGCTGACACGTAGGAACGCCGGTCAATTGCTGGAAGGATTGTCGGATAGATTGGTTAGAGGGCATGCGACCCGAATGGTGAAAGTCTTGTGGATTGCAGGTCCTTCGCTTTGCTCAGGATGACACTTAGCTTCAAGGCTGATGAGCCATTGTCATCCTGAGCCTCGGCGAAGGATCTGAAATCGCGGGGGCTGACACGTGGACCACCGGTCAATTGCCGGAAGATTCGTCGGATAGATTGGTCGGAGGGCATGCGACCCGAATGGTGAAAGTCTTGCGATTGCAGGTCCTTCGCTTCGCTCAGGATGACACGCGTTTTTGGTGAGTGGAGATTATTCTCCGGTGGACGTTTTGCGATTGCAGGTCCATTGCTTCGCTCAGGATGACATTTGGGCGGGAGGTTGGCGGTGCAGCGGCTGTATTATGTTTACATCATGAGCAGCATCACGCGCGTCATCTACATTGGCGTGACCAATGATCTTGAGTTTCGGGTCCTTCAGCACAAGCATAAAAAGCACCAGGGGTTTACCGCGCGGTACAATGTAACGAAGCTGGTTTACTACGAGGACACCCATGACATCCGGATCGCGATTGCGCGCGAGAAACAGTTGAAAGGATGGTTACGGGCCAAGAAGGTCGCCCTGATCGAGTCGACAAATCCAGGCTGGCGCGATCTGGCCGTTGATTGGTATAAGGTGTGAAACGAGTTATACGGAATAGAACTTGAACGCGTTTGCCTTGCTGAAATCCCGACCCTTGTCATCCTGGAGCGCAGCGAAGGATCTGATAGTTGAATGATTCACCAAGATCAGATCCATCGCTTCGCTCGAAGATGACACTGGCTACTGGGATTTAAGTTTTTCCGCGGTGAGCACATCGCGGTAACAGATCCTTCGCTTCGCTCCAGGATGACAGATTGAGCGCTGCGTGAGGTAGTTGTGCAATTTGTATTTGGAGCGTATCGCGGCAGCAGATCCTTCGCTGCGCTCCAGGATGACAGTTTGTTCGCGGCTTGAGGTGATTGTGCAATTTGGAAGTTGAGCGCGTCGTGGGAACAGGTTCTTCGCTGGCGCTCAGCATAACGGTTAGTGCGCAGCTTGAGTTAGTTGTCTAATTCGCAGTTGAGCGCGTCGCGGTAACAGGTCCTTCGCTGGCGCTCAGGATGACAGTTGGGAGAGCAATCATGTCCAGCCACATCTCCACATCGGCGTGCGCGGGGTTTCGGGCTTGCGATCTTTCGCGGCGGAGTATGCTCAAGGTTGGGGGGATGGGGTTGCTGGGGTTGACCATGCCGGGGTTGTTGCGGGGGCAGGCGCAGCAGTTGGTGAAGGCGACCATGGCGGGCGGGGCGACGATTAAGCCGCGGGCGAAGTCGGTGATTTTTCTGTATCAGTTTGGCGGGCCGAGCCATATCGACATGTTTGATATGAAGCCCAATGCCCCTGCCGGGATTCGCGGGCCGCACAAGCCGATGAGTTCGAGTGCGGATGGGATTCAGGTTACCGAGCGCATGCCGCGTGTGGCGAAGATCATGGATAAGGTCACGCTGATCCGCAGCATGACCCACAACATGAAGAACCATAACTCGGCGGCATACTACGCCCTCACCGGCCACGCGCCGCCGACAGATGACATACGGTTGAAGGACACGCTCGACCTGTTCCCATCGTATGGGTCGGTAGTAGACCGGCTCGCGCCCAGCCGGGGCGACATGCCGACGGCGGTGGCGTATCCGTACACGATTCGGGATGGGGCTGTGACGCCGGGGCAGCATGCGAGTTTTCTGGGGAAGGCCCACGATCCATTTTTCTTTGGGCAGGATCCAAATAATCCGAACTTCGCGCTGCCGGAATTGAGCCTGCCAGCGGATATGTCGGTTGGCCGGCTGGAAGAACGGCGCGAGTTGCAACAATTGATCGACAAGCAGAGCCGGTTGCTGGAAACCTCCGCCGCGGCCAAAGGGCTTGATGAGTATTACACCCGCGCTCTGGCCATGCTCAATTCAACCCGCCTGAGAGATGCGTTCAACCTCTCGGCCGAAAAAGAATCGGTGCGGGATGCGTATGGCCGGCACACATACGGCCAGAGCTTGCTGCTGGCGAGAAGGCTCGTTGAAGCGGGGGCGAAGTTCATCACGGTGTATTTCTCTGAAGGCATTGGCGGCCAGAGCTTCACCTCCGGCGGATGGGATACGCACGGGTTCAACAATACGCACATGTTCCCGATCGTTGAGAAGTATCACCTGCCGATCACGGATCAGACCCTTCCTACGCTGCTGAACGATCTGGAAGAGCGCGGCTTGCTGGATGACACGCTGGTGCTGTGGATGGGCGAGTTCGGACGAACGCCGCGGATTAATAGTCAGACGAGCCGGGATCATTGGCCCCAGTGTTATACGACGCTGCTTGCGGGCGGCGGAGTTAAGCGCGGATTTGTTTATGGGGAATCGGATAAGAACGGAGAGTACCCGGCCAAGGACCCCGTTCGCCCGGACGATCTGGCGGCGACGATGTTTTACATGCTGGGCATCGACCCGGCAACGGAAGTGCGCGGGCTGGGGGATCGGCCGGTGGCGATCTCGGACGGGAAGCCGGTGATGGAGATCCTGGCTTAACGCGGCACAAGCAGATGAAACACGAAGGCACGAAGACACGAAGAAGAGACGAAAGAATGAAGCGTTGGGGCATCAATTGCATGGGTGGGAATACGTTTAGCTTTTCTTCGTTTTCTTCTTCTTCGTGTCTTCGTGCCTTCGTGTTTACTCTTTTTTTCTGTGGATCCGTTGCGATGGGGGCGAAGCCTCCGGCGGCGCCGGTGTTGCCGGTGGTGACTTGCGTGCCGATGGCGGCCGCACCGGGGACGACCACCAAAGTGATGTTTTCGGGAGAGGGGCTGGGGAAACCCGCGGGGCTGTGGACGAGTTTCGCGGCCGAGGCGACGGTGCGGGATGATGTGAGCGGCGGGAAGGTGGGATATCGGCTGAAGGTGCCGGCCGAGGTGCAGGTGGGGATTGGGGCGGTGCGGGTGGTGAGCTCTTCGGGCGCATCGAGCCTTTTGTTTTTCATGATTGATGATCTACCGACGCAGCCGCGAATGGCCGCGAAGCACTCGGCGAGCGAGGCGCGGGCAATGCCGGAGGCGGGAGCGGTCGAGGGGGCGTGCGAGGCGTTGGCATCCGATTTCTACGTGATCGAGGGCAAGCGGGGCCGGCGGGTGAGCATCGAGGTGGTAGCCAATCGACTTGGCTCGCGGCTCGATCCGGTGATCCGGCTAATTGGGCCAGATGGGCGGGAGGTGGGGTTTTGCGATGATTTCCCGGGGATTGCGCCAGACTGCATGCTGGCCCATACGTTTGAAGCAGATGGCAAATATGTGGTGGAAGTTCGGGATGTGAACTATGAGGGCGGGGCAAAGTATTACTACCGCATGCGCGTGGGGGATTTTCCGCTGGTGACGTGCGCGTTCCCCGTGGTGGGGCAGCGCGGAACTGAACAGCCCCAGCATTTTTCATTTGAAGGTGCGGCTGGTGCGCGCCTGGATCGCTCGGGGATCAAGATCCCCCAGACGGCAAGGCGCGTTCCGATCGGGTTGGCCAATCCGGGTGGAATGGGAAGCGGATTTGCATCAATCCTGGGCGCGGACGCGGCGGATTTCGTGGCGCGCGAGCCGAATCATCAGATCAACAGCGCGGCGGGGATTTCGCTGCCTGTTGAGATCAGCGGGCGGTTCTCGGTGGCGGGCCAGAAGGATTACTACGCATTTGTCGGCAATCGCGGCGATCGGGTTCGGGTTCGCGGGCAGAGCCGGAGCATTGGATCGGCTTGCGAACTGGAGGTTGCGATCATCGGGGCCGATGGGCGGAAGGTTCCGGAGCCCAAGCCGCCGGTTGAAGCGAAGAAGCCCGCCGCGGATGCGCCCGCCCTACCCACGTTTGCCGAAGAGGAACAAGTCGAGGCGCAGATCCCAGCTGATGGGGAGTATTACATCGTCGCGCGGAACATCGGAGCCGGCGCGGGAACAGGAATGGTATATCGGCTGGTTGTCGAACATGGGCCGGACTTTGCGCTGGCGGCGGATAGCGACAAGGTAGACGTGCCCGCCGGGGGGAGCGCGCGGATGAAGGTGAGCTGCGTGCGGAAAGGCTTTGCGGGGCGGATTCGGTTGTCGTTGGAAGATGGGACTGGGTGGGAAGCCGGGGATGCTTTCATTGAAGCCGGGAAGATGGAGGGGGAGATTGAGATAAAAGGTGTCGACGGCGCGGTGGACAAATCTTCGATCAATCTGCGGATCGTGGGAACGGCAACCATCAATGATGCAGAGCGCGAGCATTTTGCCAGTACAGCAGCGGCATTGCAGAAGGTGTATCCGCGGATGCGGTTTGTGCCGGCGGAGTTGGATGGATTGATCGGGGTTGGGATGAAGCCGTGAGCGGGTTTGCTTCGTCAAACGGGAATGATGATTTAAATAACCGTGCGCGGTTCCGCGCCATTGCATTTTCGTGGCACGGCCTTCCCCTTCGGGTCTGCCTTCGGCTCGACTCGACCGAGCTCGTCGCGGGC
>DAIRGS010000314.1:0-8179 GCA_036794395.1 Tepidisphaeraceae bacterium
CGCTCGCAAGGAGCTCAAAAACAGCACGTTTTCATCAGCCCAGCCTCGCACTCCCGGAGGAAAAACTTGGGTGCGAGGGTCGCAATCACATTTTTGATCGGGGTGATTTGTGAGTGGCAAGAAGACAGTTGTGATCGGCTTGCTTGGTCCAGTCTTGGATCAGGGGAAGGACACGTCCCGTTGGGAACGGTGGCGGCCTTCGGTGGCGTTGTGTCAGCAGGAGGATTTGCTGGTCGCGCGGTTTGAACTGCTTTATGAGCCGAAGTTCACGGCGTTGTTTGAGCGGATCGTGGCGGATGTGAAGACGATTTCGCCGGAGACGGAGGTGCGGGGGCATGTGATGCGGTTTGAGGATGCGTGGGATTTTCAGGGGGTGTATGGGGGGTTGCATGACTTTGCGCGGGGGTACGCGTTTAAGCCGGAGGAAGAGGAGTACCTGGTTCACATCACGACCGGGACGCATGTGGCGCAGATCTGTTTGTTCCTGCTGACCGAGGCGCGGTATTTCCCGGGGAAGCTGGTGCAGACCGCGCCGCCGCGGCGATCGGGGGCGGGGCAGGGCGCAGCGGGGTACGCGGGAAGCCACGACATCGTGGATCTGGATCTATCGAAGTATGACGGGCTGGCTTCGCGGTTTGCGCAGGAGCGGACGGAGAGCGCATCGATTTTGAAAAGCGGAATTGAGACGCGGAATGCGAAATTCAATCAACTGATCGACCGGATTGAGCGCGTGGCGAGCGCGTCAAAAGCGCCGATTCTATTGACCGGCCCGACGGGCGCGGGCAAGTCGCAACTGGCCCGGCGAATTTATGAATTGAAGAAGGCGCGGCGGCAGGTTTCGGGGGCGATTGTTGAAGTGAACTGCGCGACGATTCGCGGGGATGGGGCAATGTCGGCACTATTTGGACATCGGCGCGGGGCGTTTACGGGGGCGTTGGCGGATCGGGCCGGGCTGCTGCGGGCGGCGGATGGGGGGTTGCTCTTTCTGGATGAAGTCGCGGAACTGGGACCAGACGAGCAGGCGATGCTGCTGCGATCGTTGGAGGATAAGACGTTTTTGCCGGTTGGATCGGATAAGGAAGTGCAGAGTGATTTTCAGTTGATCGCGGGGACGAATTGCGACTTGAAGCTTGCGGTTCGGGAGGGGCGGTTTCGGGAAGATCTGCTGGCGCGGATCAATCTGTGGACGTTTGAGTTGCCGGCCTTGCGGGATCGGCGGGAGGATATCGAGCCGAATCTGCGCTATGAACTCGAACAGTTTGCCCGGCGGCAGGGGGTGAAGGTGACCTTTAACAAGGAGGCGCAGGATCAGTTTGTGAAGTTTGCAACGGGGCCGGAGGGAAGTTGGCCGGGCAATTTTCGGGATTTGAATGCTGCGGTAACGCGCATGGCGACCCTGGCGGCAGGCGGGCGCATTACCGTGGGTCTGGTGGAGGAAGAGATCGCCCGGCTGCGCGGGCAATGGGACGAAGAGCAAGAGGATCGCTCGGGGGTGCTGGAGGGGTTTTTGACCGTTGAGCAGCTCGACGCGATCGATCCGTTTGATCGGGTGCAATTGGCGGAGGTTGTGAGGGCGTGCCAGGGAGCGCGGTCGTTGTCGGAGGCGGGGCGGGCGCTGTTCGCGGTGTCGCGGGTGAAGAAGGGGAAGACGAACGATGCGGATCGGTTAAGGAAGTATCTGGCACGGTTTGGGTTGGATTGGCGGACGGTTTTGAGGAGCAGTTGAGAGTCGACAAACGGGGTTGATCGGCGTCGCATGCGGAATCCTAAATCACTGTGCGCGATTCCTCGCCATTGCTTTGAGATGGCACGGCCTTCCAGGCCGTGGTAAGGGACGCTTCGGGTCCGGCGCCGGGTGAGATGTGGGAAAACCGACTCGCCGGAACCGGGCATTTTCTGACGGCAATTCAGAAGGTTGTCCAACTGTCGATACTTGGTTTTCCCAAATCGCACCCGTCGCCGATGGTCATCTCCCTCGATCATGGGCTGGGAAGCCCATGGCACGAATAGGCGCGAAATCGCGCACGGTCATTTACGACTAAGGCACGTTGTACGGCAGGCAACTTTAGGGTGGATACGGGGTATAAGCGGACAGGTCGATGAGTTTCGCGTGCTGCAACGTTTGCAGTGGTTGGAGTTGAGGTGGTGGTCGGCCTAGGATTTTGGACGGCTGTCTCGGTGACCTTAAACCCATTCGGGAGGATTGATATGAAGCTTCGAAGTTTGTTTGTGGTGGCGGCGGCGATTGCGATGACGGGCGTGGCGTTGTGGGCGAAGCCGACGTTTCCAGAGAATGTGGTGAAGGAGCCGACCAAGGCTCCGGCGATGGCGAAGGACGGGAAGCCGGCCGGGCCGCTGGATTTAGCAGTCCAGGATATCAATGGGAAAGACGCGAAGCTGAGTCAGTACAAGGGGAAGGTGGTCATGATTGTGAACGTGGCCAGCAAATGCGGGTTCACGCCGCAGTATGAGCAGCTTCAGGCGGTGTACAAGAAGTATGAGGACAAGGGGTTTGTGATTCTGGGTTTCCCGGCGAACAATTTTAACGCGCAGGAGCCGGGCACGGATGAGCAGATCGAGGCGTTCTGCAAGAGCAAGTTCGGCGTGACGTTCCCAATGATGTCAAAGATTTCGGTTGGAGGGGCTGACAAGGCGCCGCTTTATAAGTTCCTGACTGAGAAGCAGACGGCCGGAGACTTTGCCGGTGAGATTGGGTGGAACTTCAATAAATTTATCGTGGATCGCAATGGGAACGTGATCGCTCGATACAACAGCAAGGCCAAGCCGGACGACAAGATTGTGGTGGATGAAATTGAGAAGGCGCTGGCGGCGAAGGGGTCGGTGGCGTCGAGGTAGGGGCGCTTCGTAGAACGTAGAAGCGTATTGCGTAGAACGTAAAGACGTAAAACGTAAGCATCCAGCTTATGTTTTAGGTCTTTATGCGTTTTTCGACCCATGGTTTTTGTTGCCTTTACCATGGGGGGTGGGATAATTCAGTGTGATGTCGAATCCAATCGTAGAGCCTCGAGTTATTCCGTCCATGGTGCCGCCTTTGGAGGCGGGCGATCATTTGACGCGTGACGAGTTCGAGCGGCGATACGATGCGACGCCGGGAATCAAGAAGGCGGAGCTCATAGAAGGAATTGTTTATATGGCTCCTCCGGTTCGCTTTGACTTCCATGGCAGACCCCATTTTTACCTGATGACGTGGTTGACGAGATATGCGTCGGAAACATCAGGTGTTAGCGGTGCTGACAACTCGTCACTTCGGCTGGATATGAAGAACGAACCACAGCCGGACGTTTTCTTGTTTATCGATCCTGGGGCTGGTGGGTTAGCGCGGCTATCAGAGGGATACATCGACGGCGCGCCCGAACTGGTGGCCGAAGTTTCGGGCAGCACGGTGAGTTTTGACTTGAACACGAAGTTTCGTGTTTACCAGCGAAACGGCATTCGTGAGTATTTGGTTTGGCGCGTCCAGGATCGTGAGATTGACTGGTTTGAAATGCAGGATGGGAAGTACGTTCGGATGGTGGGCGATTCCGATGGGGTTCTCCGCAGCAATATCTTCCCTGGTTTGTGGCTTGCTTCTCAGGCAATGATCGACCTGGATACATCCAAGGTGCTCGAAGTCCTGCAACGTGGGATGGCAACGCCCGAGCACGCGGCGTTTGTGTCGCGACTCCAAAGCACTCGGGCCAAATCGTAGCGGGGCCGTTTGGGCGAGTTTCTTGCCTGAGCCGGAAATTCATCTAAGTACACGGCTCAGTCGGAGGCTCGTCTTCCAGAGCGAAGACCTCACCTGCCATGGCGATCGGGCTTGTCGTCTCATAATTGTAAAGTTTTCATTCCCAGCGATCCGATCTGATTTGCAGGGTTGGGTGTAAATACGTTTTGGTCGAGGGATCGACCAGAGTTGGGCACACGGCTCTCTCGAAACCAAGGAAGGTCGGGCATGCGAACCGTCGCAATCATCAATCAAAAGGGCGGCTGCGGGAAAACGACGACCAGCATCAATCTGGCGGCGTGCCTCGCGCGGCTCGGGCATAAGACGCTGCTGGTGGACATTGATCCACAGGGCCATTGCGGGGTGGGGCTGGCCGTTCCGGAAGAACAGATTGAGCGCACTCTATATGATGCGCTGATCGAGCCGCAGGACGGGAAGACTTCGAAAATCCCGGAGATCGTGTGGCAGATCGCCAGCGATTTTGACCTGGTGCCGTCCAACTTGAAGCTTGCCGGCTTCGAGCAGGTGTTTGCCGGCCGGCAGGGTCGAGAAGACCGGCTGACGCGAGCCTTGGATGTCGTCAAAGGCACCTACGCGTGGTGCATCATCGATTGCCCGCCGAGCGTGGGGCTGCTGACGTTCAACGCGTTGCGGGCGGCGGATGAAGTCATTGTGCCCGTCGAGACGGGCTACTTCAGCCTGCACGGCCTGGCAAAGATGATGGAGACGCTGGAGCACTTGAAGGAGAAGTGCGACAAGGACGTCGTGATTCGCGTTCTGCCGACGCTGTACGACACGCGCACCAAGCTTGCACGCGAAGTGCTCTCAGAGTTGCGGGCCAAGTTCCGCGAGTACCTGATGGAGAGCACGGTCAATTTCAACACGAAACTGAAAGAGGCGGCCAGCTTTGGCCAGCCGATCACGGAATACGATCCGGGCAGCCGAGGGTATAAGGACTTTGCGAACCTGGCGCGGGAGCTGATGGGCGCTCGGCCGGTGGAGATCGAGCCGATCCATACAGAAAAACTGTCGCGGCCGGCGGAACTGGTTCAGCGGGCCAAGCAGTTGTCGCAGCTCACGAACCTGCAATTCGGGCGTGGGGGCGGGATGCCGTTCACGGGCGGATCGATGGGCGGCGGAAGTGCGCCATTATCAACGCCGGTTTCAATGGCGGCGCCGGTTTCAACTTTGAATGGCTCGACGATCGGCCGCGCGCCGCTGTTCACGATCGCGGCTCCTTCGGCCGCGCGGACGTCCGCGGCGGTGATGGCGCCTTCGCAGCCGATCCCGCAGGTGAAAAGCACCGCTCAGAAGATCGAAGAGTTTTACGGGGTGAAGCAGTTTGGCGAAGAGGTCATCTTCTCGGCGCGGTTTGAAGCGGCCAAGCGGGTGTTGATCGCGGGTGATTTCAATAATTGGATGCCGGAATCGACGCCGATGGTGAAGAACACGACGCCGGGCAAGTGGACGATGTCGCTGCCATTGCGGCCGGGCCGGTATCGGTATCGGTTTATGGTGGATGGGGAATGGGTAACTGATCCGAACAACAAGTATGTTGAGGCGAATCAGTTCGGAGAGCTCAACAACATTATTGAAGTGATGTGAGATTTGTTGGTTGTCAGTGGTCAGTGGTCAGTGGTCAGTTGCCGGTGCCTGGCATATGACCCTTTCAATGATCGATGGACCCACGAAAACGGACAACTGACAACCAACGACTGACCACTGACAACGAACAACTGACAACGGACAACTGACCAAGGACCCCAAGTAATGTCCGACCAGCCGCCGCCGCAAAAGAAGCGTAGTTTGACTGAGATCAGTCATTTATTTCTCAGCAGCATCCGGGATCGTCAGACGGATGGGGCGCAGCGTCCGCAGCGTACGCCGCCGGTGCCATCGGATGTGAGCATTGATTTGACGCCTGAGGAATTCGCGCGGGTGTATGGGGGCGCGCCGCCGGCGCCGGAACGCAAGCCCGTTCCGATCTCGGCGATTATCGGGGCGCATCTCAACGGCAAGCAGTTTGATCGGGTGAAGGAATATGCCCGGCATCTGGCCGATCGCGTGGGGCGCATCGGTCTGATCGAGCTGGATGCATCGGAGCTGCGGCTGATGGTATTCGAGCCGGCCGAGCAGGCGGGGCCTGGAGATGGGGATCCGCAGTCGGCCGAGTGCGTTGAGCCGCGGCTGATGATTGAATCATTGGAAGAGCTGAACTGGGACGTGGAGCATTGGCTGCTGCTGTTGCCCAATCCGCGCACGCCGGAGGCAAAGGCGCTTCTGCGGGAAGTGGATCACTGGGTCCTGCTGTCCACGTGCGATCATGATGGGGTCGTATCAAGCTATCGCATGCTGAAGGGGTTGCTGAATCAACACCGCCCGCTGCTGACGCTTTCGTTGCTCGATGCGACAGACGAAGTGGAAGTGACGCGGGTGTTTCAGAAGCTGTCGAGTGTGTGCCAGCAGTTTCTGGATTGGCCGCTCGATTTTGAATCGGCGGTACGGGCATGCCCGCAGGTTTGCGAGCACCTGGTTTTGTTCTACCGGCCCAATCGCGACAAGGCGCAGATAGCGACGGCGTCGCAGTGGACGGTGATTACGGATTTTATCGCGGCGGCGAAATTGGCGCAGGATTCGGCCGTGCGGGCCCAACTGGCCATCGCGGCCGAGGCCGAGAGTGCCGGGGAAACCGCTCGGGCGGCGAATGTCGAAGCAACGACAAGCTCACTTGAAACCGAGAGTGTGCGGGAGATGGCAATGGAAACCGCGGTGTTGCAGCAGGGGCAGTTGATTGCGGATGTGATTGTTCCCGAGTCAGACGTTGATCGGAGTGAAGTACACACGTCGGCGAAGCCGCAAGCGGCTGGCATGCAAGCCAAAGCGATGACGATGACGCCGCGGGATATGTTCGATGATGTGATCGATCTACCGGGTGGGGATGCGTCGGGGCAGGCAATTCTGGCGGCGGTGCTGCGGAAGGCTTCAGGGGAGCTGGTCGAGTGTCCGCTGCGCCCGCCGATGTGCGTGGAGGCCCGGTTGGCTGTGAGCCGGGAGCGGGCGGTTGTTTTGCTGGCGGTGGCGAACCAGGGTTTGCACGAACTTCAGTTTATTGGGCAGGCGTATCGGTGGCTGAAGGAGAACCGGGAGCTGATCGGGATGGCGCTCCCGCAGTTTGCGATTGATCCGAAACAGACCCCGGGCTTGAGATTATTGGTGGATCGGGCGGACCTGACGGCGGATGTGCTTCAGCCGATGCTTCAGAGCGAGCATATTACCGTGCAGGCGTACCGGAAGCTGAAGTGGGGCGAGAAGCGTGGGGTGTTTTTGGAGGCGGCGTAGGGTGAGGAAGGCCGAAGGCACGGAGGCACGGAGGCGCGGAGGCGCCCTTCATAATCCTAATCTCAATCTCAATCCTAATCCGGATTGGATTTTGGATTCTGTGCTGGGATTAGGATTGAGATTAAGATTAGGATTAAGAGTAAGAGTACGACGGCGCGGGGGTGGGATCGTGCTTGCGATGGGGTGGGATTGTGTGAAGGTTGGGTGAATCGCACAAATTATCCACATTTGATGCACGCCTGAATTGATTGCGCAAGTTATGATTGCTACATATGAAGCAGCGGAAGATGACGTCGGTGCTTTCGCCAGGGCTGGCTGAAATATTTCATGAGCGAGGACACGCGATGGACCGCGCTGCAATCGCCCGAGCTGAATCGGATTCAGATTCGGCTCCACTTTCAGATCCTACACACGCGTTGCTTGAGAGCTGGGTTCGTCGTCGGCTGGGGTCCAGCGAGCATGAACGCCGGGTTGCGCATATTGCGGGGGCAATATTTGATTTAACACAAGATTTACATGATTTGAGCCACCGGGCACGCTGGACCTTGATCGCGGCGGCGCTGGTCCATGATGTGGGCCGGGCGGTTGATCCCGAGGATCACGCGCGGATTGGGGCGAACATCGTATTGACTGATTCGGCGCTGGGGGTGTCGCCGACGACGCGGCGGTGGCTGGCGTACCTCACGCTTTATCATCGCGGGCAGGTGCCGATAGCGGGAAAAGATGGGGTTCTGCGGGCCAGTGATGATGCGGCGGGGATGTTAAAGTTGCTGGGGCTCTTGCGGGCATCAGATACGCTGGATAGCCGGTCGATTGAATCCCCGCGAGTGTTGCTCATGCGGCGAGAGAATCGCGTGCAGATTTGTTGCTTCCTTCGCGAACATGATGAGCGGGCGGAGCGGGCGTTTTGCCGGCCCAAGAAGTATCGCCTGATGGAAGAGACGCTGGACTGCCAGGTCCAGGTGGAAGTGCAGTTGGGGGATGCGAGGATGCTGTCAGCTTGAGGCGCATGCGGCATTTGCTGACTAAATGACTGTGCGCGATTCCGCGCCATTGCATTTAAGTGGCACGGCCTTCCAGGCCGTGGTCGGGGACGCTTCGGGTCCGGCGCCG
>DAIRGS010000315.1:0-3516 GCA_036794395.1 Tepidisphaeraceae bacterium
CAGTATCGCGGTGGACCGGCGAGACGAGAATTGCAGCGCTCTGAGAAGCCGGGGTGGCGCGGAGTACCGCTGATACCCCGGCGTGGGGGTCTTGCGGGGTGGGACGCGGCTTTTTGGGGTGGACGGGGCACGGGAGGAACTGAGTTGGTGGCGCGTGATTCCGCACGTCATTAGACAATCCTTACCTCGAAGTCCGCCGGTGCAACGCCTTTGGCGGTTAGGACGTTGTCGAACGCGGTGGTGGTGGGGGGGTTGGAAGCGTGAATCGTCTTCCCGGTGCCCAGGTCGATGATGGTGACGGACTTGATGTCGTGGGCTGCCAGGCCGTCTGCGGTGCCGGCGTTGGCTTGGGCGACAGTGCCCAGGGTTGCGGAATTGATGTTGTAGGCCGCGATCACACTGTTGGCGAAAGAAGCGCTGGCGGATTTCCGCAGCGTGATGGACTTGATCGTCGCGGTGTTGCGGAAGTCGGTCGTGGCCGATGGGAACGGGCCCGACGGGCTCGCCACGAGTCCGGCAAATATCTCGCTGTTGGCGATGCGCCCGGCCGATACCGAGCCAATGTTCCCGCCGGCATTGATCACGGTGCTATCGATCGCCCCGCCAACGGTCAGGGTGCTCAGATTAAGTCCCAGTGGCGTGAGTGGGGTAGTCAGGTTCAGCGTCGAGCTGGTCAGGCTGCCGCGGACGTTCATCGACTTAATTGAGCCGGCCGTCAGATCCGCCGAGAAATCATGGGCAATGGCGATCGAACTGATTTGCGGCGCGGTAATCGTTCGGCCCGCCCCGGGCGTGTTGACCCATTGCGACGCGACGAGGGTTGTGATCGGGATATCCGAGTTCAGGCTTTCATCTGAAACGGCTCCGATCTGAACGCCCAACGTGCCGACTTTCCCCGAGCCGATCGAGATGGTTCCACCCGAAGCTGCGCCCAACTGAAGCACGTGCATACCCATGCCGGCTGTCACGTCGCCAACGACATTAACGTTGGGCGCCAGAAGGCTGTTCAGCCCGCCCACGACGAGAATACTGCCGGTCGTAAGTGCGCGTTTCTTCTGCGTAATGATTTGCAGGATGGATAAGCCAGTGGTGCCATTGGCGGTAATTGAGGTCAGGGAGATCCCCGTGCCGCTGACGATCAAGCCCTTGGCATTGGCAGATTGTGACAGACCAGTGCCATCGAATGTCACATTCGCGGTGCCCGCCCCCGTGAGCAGTACCTGAGCTTGCGTCCCCGAGGCATCACTGAACTGAACGGATTTGGCAGCCCCCGCTCCGACGATCACTGTCAGAGGGTCGGCGGCAAGAAGTCTGCGTCCTTCGAGCCGCTCGATAGCGACGGCGGAGCCAGCAATAAGGGGGGAGCGACACAATCGATTGCGGGACATACTCGACCTCCGTGTGTTCTAAATGCGGCGACCCGTTCAATCCTTGAACGGGGGATACACCCGCCACAACTCAAAAAGACTACAAGAACCGCATATCCATGTCCAACTTGCCCCACGATGGCACTTTCCTTGCTTCGGTCCATAGTCGTTTTGATCTTTATTGAAAGGAGATAAAAATCGCAGGCGAATTAGACGGAAAGCGGGTAGAATGAGGCTGCATGCCGATAGTGTGCTCTGGCAGCGTTCGCTTAAAACGTAAAGCCGTAAAGACGTAAGGCGATGCCCTTACGTCTTTGCATTTGGACTCGTTTCCTCACTTCAATCGGGATATCCTTCTTCATGAACCTCCTCATGCCGCTGGAAATAGCTCAAGACAAACAACGCCTCAATTCTTTGAAGCACATGCTGCATCAGTACAGCGCTCCGGCTGCTGAGGCTCTGATCGAGCGGCGCGAGGAGGGTGCGGTCCAGTGCTTCGCCTGCGGGCACCGCTGCCTGATCAAGCCAGGGCGCGATGGTGTTTGCCGGGTGCGGTTCAATGACAATGGAACGCTTCTGGTCCCGCATGGATATGTAGGCGCGCTGGCGTGTGACCCGATTGAGAAGAAGCCCTTCTTTCATGTTTTGCCTGGAAGCGATGCGTTGACATTCGGGATGCTCGGCTGCGATTTCCATTGCGGCTATTGCCAGAACTGGGTGACGAGCCAGATGCTTCGTGACCCCAAGGCCGCTGCTCCACCCCGTCGAGTGACGCCGGCTCAACTCGTTGATTTGGCGGTTCAAAATCGGGCGCCTGTGGTGGCATCAAGTTACAATGAGCCGTTGATCACCAGCGAGTGGGCGGTGGATGTCTTCAAGGAGGCACGAGGGAGAGGCCTGCTCTGCGCCTACATATCCAACGGCAATGGAACCCCCCAGGTGCTCGACTTTATCAGGCCCTACGTGGCCGCCTACAAGGTCGACCTCAAGACTTTCAACTCTAAAAACTACCGGCAACTTGGGGGCGTGCTGGAAAATGTGGTCGAGACGATTCGCAACTTGAAAGAGCGTGGTTTTTGGGTGGAGATCGTGACGCTGGTGGTGCCGGGCTTCAGCGATGATGAAGAAGACCTCAAGCGCATGGCCGATTTCCTGGCATCGGTCGATCCGCTAATGCCATGGCACATGACCGCGTTTCATCCGGACTACAAGATGATGGATCATCGAAGGACGGAGGTCGATGACATGATGAAGATTGTGGAGTATGGGCGGAGTGCCGGGCTGAAGTATCTGTATCCCGGGAATCTGCCGGGTCAGGTCGGAGATTGGGAGAACACCCGCTGCCATCACTGCACCGCAACCGTAATCAAACGGGATGGTTTCCTGGTCACCGAAAACAGATTGACCGGACAGGGCACATGTCCAGATTGCGATGGCGTGCTGCCGGGCATCTGGGGCCAACCCTCAGGCCACCAGGACGGCCGAATCAGGCCGCTCATCTAACCTATCGAAGGCGCGAAATTCGAAGAGATTAGCCCAGAAAATTCATGGCTCACCACGGAGGTCACGGAGAAGATGCGGGCGATTGATTTGTAAGCTGCGCAACCTGCACCGACGGATTCAACCACTTTAGTTTTGCTAATTCCCTCTGTTGCTTTGTCTTCTCCGTGTTCTCCGTGGCTCCGTGGTGAATAATCCGGGTTAGCCGCAGATGGCCGCAGATGGCCGCAGATAAAGAAAACGCGGAATCAATGGGAGCTAATGATAGGAAACGTTTCGATCGTTAAAGCCCATGCGGGCGATATGTACTCACATTTTATCCGCGGCGATCGGCGTTCTTTCACTTCGTGCCTTATGCACTATCAATCATATTCCCCGCCAATCGCTTCCTGTACGGAGCGGGGGGCGGTGATGACGAGCATGCCGTTGAAGTAACGGATCGAGGCCGTGCCACCGGCGTCTTTCCAGATGTCGGGGTCGATGATTGCTTCGATCAGGTCCACCAAGTCCTGAGCACGTTGGCTCTTGGTTTTGCCTTGGTTCTTATTGTTCTGGCCCTGCTGGCTGTTGCCGGCAAATAGCTGGTTTGTGACCTGAGTCTGACCACCGCCGCCCCCTTGGCCCAGCGGCTGACCGCCACCGCCACCAC
>DAIRGS010000315.1:3526-8177 GCA_036794395.1 Tepidisphaeraceae bacterium
CCACCCTGGTTCTGGCTGGCGTCGATGCTGAAGGTCGGGGCATCTGTGAAATCGGGGATTTCCATCAGAAGATCGTCGACTGGATACACGCGCGTGACCATGCTCTTGTCGGCCAGCTCACGTGTGGTGATCTCAATAACGCCTTCATCGACAAAGTAGGTGATGGCATCTCCGCCGCCGGCATCATTCAGCACCATGTCCAGCGACTTCCGCAATGAAATCCCCGCCAGGTGAATGTTGATCGGCGTATCGCGGGTTACGCCAGCACCCTCAAGCGCCTTCCAGTTCACTGCCATGTTTGCGCCCGACACATCACGGAGAAAGTCGACCGCATCGCCAAGCGTAACGCCTTGGAAACGCAACTCCGGCAACCGCTGTGCAAGCTGCTGCCGAACGTGATTTGCCGAAAATGCGGGCGAGCAAAGCGCCAGGCTCAAAATCAAACCGGCTAACATGGTGGTGCGTCGCATGTCGTGCTCCTGTGTAGGACGGGCCAACGGGTGTGTGAACGGCGACAAATCATCAACATCCAACGTCATGGAGTATATCGACCTGTCCCCGGCCAATCAATACGAAAATATCCGTAGATACGGAATTCTTCGTGCTGATTTGCTAAGCATGTCAGGATCGGGAATTAGCGGGAAATCATGGCGCCAAGTCCTGCGGCCAATTGCGCTATCGGTTGCGACCAATCGCCGCGTACGCTTTGGCGAAACAGTTTTGCCGAGGGGTACCAGGGAGAGTCCGAGCGATCCAGTAGCCATCGCCAGTCGGCCACGAACTGAACCAGGATCCATACTGGCACGCCTAAAGCACCCGTGAGGTGGGCGACTGCGGAATCAACCGAGATGACCAGATCGAGATTGCTGACCAGGGCAGCAGTGTCAGCAAAATCGACGAGGTCGGCGGTCCAATCCACGATGCTCAGGCCGGCGGGGGGATTCTCAACCTGGCGCCCCGCAGAGCCTTTTTGCAGACTGTAGAATTGAACACCTCCAACTTGGGCCAGACCCGCCAGCGATGCGAGCGAAATCGATCGTTGACGATCCAGTGGGTGATCGGGGCTGCCGGCCCAGGAGAGTCCGATTTTCAAACCAGGTGGTTGGGCAGCAAGACGCTCGCGCCAACGCTGTACGAACGACGCCTCGGGGAAGAGGTAAGGAACTTCCGCGGGAATGGTTTGCAGATTGGAATTGAAAAAGCCCGGGAGATTCAGGAGTCGGGAGCGGACCTCGAATTCGGGAAGAGGCTCATCCTGACCAATGACCCTTTCGACGTGAGGCAAATGGGAGAGCAGTCTTTGAAGTTGCGGCGGACATTGCAGTATCACGCGGCCGCCGCGTGCGGCAACCATGGGGAGATAACGAACGAACTGGATCGTGTCGCCAAATCCCTGTTCCGATTGAATGATGATGCGCCTGCCGTCGAGATTTGAGCCATCCCATCGAGGGGAGGGATGGTTGTCGAGCGATACGGGGATGACCTTCTCGCGGCATTCGTACTTTTTCCACCCGTGTTCGAACTCGCCGAGCGTGAGCATCATCATGCCGAGATTGGCTTCTATAGCGGCATATCCGGGTTGGAGGTCGAGCGCTTTGGCCAGTTCCTGGCGGCCTTCGGCAAAAGATCCGATGTCCCACAACGCGCTGCCGAGGTTGTTCTGGGCTTCGGGGTATCCGCTGGAGAGGACGAGCGCTTTTCGATATTCGGTGACCGCCTCTTCGGGCAAATCGCATTTTTGCAGCACGGTTCCGAGGTTGTTGTGTGCGATGGGGGAATCGGGCATGAGGGAGACGGCCAGTCGCGAGGCATGCTCGGCTTCTTTGACTCGACCGCGCTGGCTCAGGAGAACGCCGATCACGTCGAGTACTTCGGGATAGTTGGGACGTATCCGCAATGCGGTTTCAAGAGCCCCGATAGCCTGATCGGATTCGCCCTGAAGTGAGAGAGCGTTGCCAAGACGGAAATGGATTTCCGGGTCGTCGGGTTTAAGCGTGGCGGCGTGGCGAAAGGCGTTGGCGGCGTCGCTGTAACGGTTCAGTGTGCGGAGGGTCTCGCCAAGTGCCTCATACGCGGCGGCATCATTCGGGCGAAGGGAAGCGGTTTTGCCGAATGCGACTGAAGCGCGATCGTGCATCCCCAAGGCAAACAGGGCTTTGCCGAGCTGAAATTGTATATCGGCATCGTCAGGCCGCAGTGCCGCCGCACGCGAGAGCGATTCGACGGCGTCGCCGAACAGGCCCTTGGCCATCAGGGCCTTGCCGAAGTTGCCGAACGCTTCGAAGTAGTCGGGCCCGAGGGTAATGGCGCGGTGATATGCAGCCAGTGCGCCGTCTAAATCGCCCTGATCTCCAAGTGCGTTGCCGAGATTATTATGGAACTCGGCCACATCCGGCTTTATCGCGATAGCCGCACGAAAAGATTCGACTGCCGGACCCGTTTTCTTTGCCGTGGCAAGCACCATTCCCAAGTTGCCATGATATTCGGCAACGCCGGGCCGGATCGCAATGACCTGCCGCAGCAGTTGCTCGGCGGCGTCATGGCGGCCGCGTTGGTGCTCAAGTCGGGCGAGCATTCGCAGGGCATCCACATGATGGGGCTGATAGGCGATGATCTGGCGATAGATGGAGTCTGCGTCGGTGAGATTTCCCGCGCGGTGGTAATCAGTGGCCTTGTCCAAGGCCTGCTGGAGCGTCATCTCGGGCATGACGCGATGGTAGTGCTCGGTAGGTGACGCCGCCATCGGATCCGTCGGTGGGAAGGGTCATTCCAGTGCTTTCACAATCTTGAAAATCCGAAATTCCCGGTTTCGCCGCGACTCGAAGAGGAGCGCTTTTCTTGTGGCGAAACAGAAAAGCGCTCCTCTTCAAGTCGCGGCGAAACGAGGGAATTCCAAGTTTTTATCTCGTTTGAGACCGTGAAAGCAGTGGGGTCATTCTACCGTATCGTCTTCCTCTGTCATGCGTATTTCAATTTGGCCGTCTCTTATGCGGGTCTGGAAATGCGGCTGGGGACTTGTTGCCGGGCCATGGACGATGCTTCCGTCTTTCATGTCGAAAACTGAATCGTGCCAGGGGCATTGAACGCACGAGCCGTGAAACTGGCCGTCTTCGAGAGGGCCGCCGGCGTGGCTGCAGACCGAGCCGATTGCGTAGATCTCGCCCTGGTTTCGATAGAGGAGAATTCCATTGCCGTCGAAGTCCACGCGCTTGGGATCCCGCTCGGCCAGTTCTTTTTCGTCGAGGATGGGCTTCCACGTTTTAGGTTCGTCAAAACGATCGCTGTGATCCACACCGACCTTGGCGCGGTAAACGAGCTTCCCGCCGAGCCAGGCCGACACGCATGTTAAGCCGAACGCGACGGAGGAAATCAATACTCCACGGGCGCGATTCCCGCGGCGTCGTTCCGCGACCGACCAGACATATAGCCCGAGATTTACACTGTTCAGGGCGGCATGCCATGTGGCGGTGTTGGCCGACCAATCCGGAAATGTGGAGAAATCCGCCAGCCCGCTCAGGGCGGTAGGCACGGCACTGATCGTGCCGATCATCATCAGCTGGTCCGCGGCCTTTCGAGAATAATCCGAATCAGTTGCGCCGCCGATAACGTCCATCACCGTCCCCATCGACCATGCGCCGATCGTCACGTCGGTGAGCATGGGATGCAGCGGATGGCCGAGCCATGTGCCATGGAGCAGATCCGCTAGCTTGCGCGTCGGTCCTCCACCCGCAAGAACGGCATGATGCACGCCCAATGAAACTGCCGTCCCTATTTTTCCGATGCCTTCGGCCGAGTCCAATGCCTGTTGTTCGATATCTGTAGTGCCCGCGCTCATGATCTGAATCTCCTGCTGGGCAGGTTGCAAAAACGGAGCCAGGGGAGATTTTCCCGATAGCCGCATCATCCCGTAGTCGGCATTGGATTTGCTCGAATGGGCCTCTAAAGGAGATTTCATCATGCCACGCGGAGACAAAGGGAAGTACACGAATAAGCAGAAGCGCCAAGCCGAGCATATTGAAGAAGGTTATGAGAAGCGCGGGACGTCAACGAAGGAAGCCGAACGGCGGGCGTGGGCGACGGTGAACAAGGTACACGGCGGCGGAGAGAAATCCGGGTCCGGCCGCGGCAAGCGCGACAATAAGTCGGTTTACCACAAGGGGGGTACCAAAGGCGGTCGCGCCGCAGCATCGCGGCCGGCGGCAGCGCGCTCGGCATCTGCACGCAAAGCCGCTAAGACGCGGGCGCGCAGCCGTTAATACACCATCGAGGCAGCCATGATCCGAAAACTCAAGTCGGGAGAATATCGGCTTTATTCGCGCAAGGTGGATCCGCATTTCAAAAAGCGGCGGAATTTAGGCACGTTCGGTAGCCGGGCCGCGGCGGAGAAGCATGAACGGGAAGTTCAATACTTCAAGCGAAACGCCTAGAGAAAGCTAAGTAGGAAGGACGAAAGACTCATGCAACAAGTCCTTCGGGCACCTTAACGCGAGAATCGAGTGAAATGCTCGATTCTCTGAATAAAACGCGTGTCGGACAGTGTCTGACACCGGATTGACTGCATGATTCATTATGCGTTCCTACTTAGTAACCGCGCGCGATTCCGCGCCATTGCTTTTGAGTGGCACGGGCCTTCCCCTTCGGGTCTGCCTTC
>DAIRGS010000316.1:0-8172 GCA_036794395.1 Tepidisphaeraceae bacterium
CGCCGGAGCCGGCGGGGTGGCCGGCGCCATCTACGGCGGTGCGACTGGCTACGCCACATCGGGTACGCTCCGCGGAGCGATTGAAGGCGCCGAGCAGCTCGGTGCCCTTGGATTCCTCGGCGGCGGGTTGGCCGGCGCGGGCAATTCGCTGTTCGGCGCAGTTCGCAATTCATATATTGGCACCACGATTGCCACAGAAAGAGCAGCCGCCCTGGAGAATGCGAACTACGCCCAGAAATCCTTCAGTAAGGCGTTCAGTACGGACCCGGAGGCGTTGTTCCCAGGCAAGACCATTGATGACGTAGCTGGCGCGATTCGATCAGGACAGCTTGCCCCGAAAGATGTCCCCGTACAGTACATCGTGCGCGAGGGAAACTCGCTTATTTTGAATACACGGTCCGCGCAAGCACTAGAACAGGCTGGAATCCCAAGGTCGCAATGGAATGCAGTCAATATGACGGGCGATGCTGGCGCTGAGGCGCGACTGACCGGACAACTTCAGCGCAATGGCCTCACAAGCCAAGGAACATCCACCGTCGCACCTACCCGAGGGAACTGAGCATGAATTCCTCCAAAAAAGTTCTTTATACCGTTCCTGTGGCATCGACGGCGTTCGAGAGCGGCGGTGCGTATATGCTTCTCGGCACAATCCGTTACAACTTTGACCGCGATGGAGTGAATCGCAGAAGCGGCATTCGATTCAAACGGATCAAGGCAACCAGGACTTATTCTGAGAGTGCTTCTAACGCTTGGCATATTGAGGGTGCTTATGACACCCTCGTGGAGATCGAAAACTCTCCTTGGGTTGAAGAGCTTCAGGGAAACACGGCGGACAGACAGCGGCGAATCGGCGAGACCTGGGAGATGCACCACTATATGATCTATTTGGATAGCTCCGGAACTTTTGAAGTCATCGCCGAATCATGGGAGGCTCTTCCAGAGGAAGCTGGCTCATGGCCAAATCCTATGACGATTTAAGTCGCGCAGTATCTCATGCCCTGCGTCACGAACCCTGGCTCTACGAGCTTGAGCTTGACGAGGAAGGTTGGGCCGATGTCGGTGCGCTGCTGACATCCTTGCGTCAGGAGTCGCCGTCGTGGTCGGACCTGACAGAGTTCGACTTAACGGAGATGATCCGAGCATCTTCCAAGCAGCGGCACGAACTGGTCAATGGGCGTATTCGCGCGCTATACGGTCACTCTCTGCCGGGCAAACTTCATAGAACGCCGGCCATGCCGCCAGCCCGGTTGTTCCACGGAACTTCACCTACAACTGAGCCGAGAATCCGTGAAAGCGGGCTGTTGCCGATGGGCACGCAATATGTTCATCTGTCCCTTGACGAGGAAACGGCCATTGCTGTCGGCCGACGAAAATCGTCTGACCCGATCATCCTTTTAGTCAGGGCAGAAGATGCTTGGAAAGCGGGCGTGGTCTTCTATATGGGCAACGAAAAGGTATGGCTAGTGGATCGCGTGCCGCCGGAGTTCATCGACTAGCGACAGCGGACAAGACCGGGGTCAATGCTTGACATTTGATTTAGTGTCAAAAGTCAAGCGTTGACCCTTTTAGTTACCGTCGGACAAGACTTTGCCAGCGGTCAGAACCTATCGGCCGAGCAACGATGGACGCGAGGATTGGGCGGGCTGGCAAACCTAGCTCTGTTCGGAGCGGGGGCGTTGGAGGGCTTTATTGGATCGACGGCTGCAACGGGATCCGGCCTTGTACGGCAAGAAGCGGGCATGATCGCAGAGTACGCACTCGTGGGTGCGGGCGCCAAAGCAAAAGTCGGCGCTCAGTTGGCAGTGACGATGGATAGTGCAATCACTCGATCGTTGCGTGGGTTTGGAACCAAAGAGGCAAGCGCTACGGCGGCGGCAATCAAGCGTGGGATGATTGAAGTTGAACTTGTGGATTCGCTTCCGGGCGACTTCGCGGGATTGCAGCTTTTTGGAACCAATAAACTCCAGGTGCTCAAGAGCCTTCCTGCCGAGGAGGCCGCCGCGATTGTCGCCCATGAATTCAAGCATTATCTGGACCATATCTCACCGCAGAACTACAATATTTGGCATGAACTTGAGGCATATAGGTTTCAAGCGGCGGCTACTGGCCGTGCATTTGACGAACAGGCAACCTTGGCCCGTCTTATGACGCATCCGGTATATGGAAAACTTCCACGTTAAGATGACTTCACGAGGTACAACATGACGTGCCGAAAGTGTGACGGACCAATGGATATTTTGGAACAAACCGGACATGTCGTGCGATTTAAATGCGCGCGATGCGGCGAGGAAGTGTCGGGGCTACTTGAACCTCGGCAACACTTGCCTCCAGATCCCACTTTTCAGGTATTTGCGCTCTTTTCGACGGTAGATGCCAATCACCTCTCTAAGGAGATTCTGCGTATCCGCCAATTAGTTCCCATACTTCAGCGACAGTCTGTTTCAGAACTAGCGACGCAGTTAAAGGCATCCGGTCGAATCGAGATCGGCACTATGCGGGGAAGTAAGGTCGATGAACTGGCGGAAACGGCCTCCGCGCAAGGGCTGACCCTTCGACTTGTTCGTAGTCCGCTAGACTCAACATTATCCACGGCTAACTAACTTTAGTCCGCACTATAGCTGATGCTTACTACATGTGCGTGTGAGGCGGCCTCCTGGGCGAACCGTGATGTCTCGATGACCAAGAAACCATTGTTGGAGAAACTGAACGACAGCGTTGAATATCTCTACTTTTGGAGACACTGGTGGCCAAAAGGTAGTGATGTTGTAATGGTGTGGCGGGATGCCTCGGGCACTTGCCGCCGATATTGCGAAGCGACCGGCGGTGAGAGTCTGTTGGGCGACACTCTTGCGACCACCTTTCCAGCCCAAGTGATCCATGACGACGTTATAAACTCATCCACATTCGAAGGACTTATGCGGTTTGCGCTGGAACACGGCATCCTGGAAGCCCAGACGGGTCCTGCGCGAACGACGGCCCACCTTGTTGATTTCTATCTTGTTCGAACGGCAGACGGACGTACGAATGCGTTTAGCGTTGGAGGTGGGCGGACCATGAACGAACAACATAACCAATTGATTGAAATATTCTTGGGCAATGGACTCTCAACCTTTTACGAAGAACGGAATCGACGGCGTGAGGAGATCGCGGAACGTGAACTCGCTCAAGAAGAACTATTGGGCTCCGGCGATAACTAAAACGCTCTCGAAGAGCCGATAGCGTTGTGAGGGTTCGCGAACAGACATAGTCCAATTGTCTAACAGCAACGCCGGGTCAGTGATTGCTGACCCGGCGTCTGTTCTTATGCCTCAGAATGAGGCGCTTGGCCTCAATTGTGATCCGGCTTCGTCCGGCATGTTGGCATCGGCAGCTTGTGACACCTGGTGGAATACGTTCCAACGCTCAGTTGGAGGATAGAATGCTTAGTGATCGGGAAATCGCTTGGTTGGGCGCGTTAAAGCTGAAATCGGGCGCAAGCCGGGCTTTGATCCATCAAGTGCTTCAAAAGATCGGTGGAACGCTCCCCGCCGATTACGTTGAACTCATCGAGCGCGCGAATGGAGGTGAAGGGTTCGTTGGCGGCCGCGGAAGTTATCTTGAGTTCTGGCCTATTGAGGAAATACCTGAGGTGTACCTTGCAAATGACATAGAGCGCAGTGCTCCTGGGCTTCTGCCGTTCGCGTCTGACGGCGGAGGCAACGTTTACGCGTTTGATCGGGAAATCTCTCCGATAAGGATTGTTGAGGTTCCTTTGATCGGCATCTCGCGACGGTATGCCAAAAGTCGTGCTAATTCCGTCGGAGAATTATTGGCAATTATGGCCGCTCCGGGCCTGACAGGACCCTGATAACGGGACAACCCTGAATTTCCGAACCCTGATGACGACCCTGATAACGGGACCCTGATAACGGGACAGACCCTGATAACGGGACAACCCTGAGTTTCCGCGGACTTCACTTAAGTAATGGAATACGCTACATTCACAATACGACACTCGCCCTCCACGGCCCGCTTTCGTCACCACTCAAAGAGATCGGCATCCTTCCAGCCCCCGACTCTCTTCCCCGTTTAAACGTAATCACGAGATTCACAATACACGTCCCAACAAAAATCGCCACGCCGCCGCGGGTTCGGCCTCTCTCGTTTCGTCATTCAGTCCCCGCCCTGAGCGCAGTCGAAAGGTCATTCGAATTTCGTCATTCGGATTTCGGACGTAAGTCCTTATTTTTGAGTTCCACCCTGGCGCGCGCACGATATCCGGCCTTCCCCATAATTCCCGGCCACCACCATCCTTAGCCGCACTCCCAAAAACCAAGCGCGCGCCGGCATGTCCAAAACTCGCCCGCTCCACCCCAACCCCTTCCACTACCCCTTGTGTACACGTCACCCCCAAACCTGCCGCCGCGCAGCGCCCTCCCATTCGTGCCTGCGTGCCTCAGTGCCGTCGTGACTCACCTTCCAAAATAGCAATATAATAATAAATATGACCGAAAAACTGTTCGGTTTTGTTCGGAACTGTACATACCCGTCCCAATTGCCTGGCCCGATTTGCCCTTGCATTACCGCGCCCCATTGCCCCGCAAATACAGCGCCCCCATCAATTGATCGTCCCGTCCATAATCCACCGGCCCGCACCATGTCGCACTCTGGCACGTAGCTCGTCGATGCTGTGAAAAATTGAACCTCAGCAATGCTGGAGCACCGCGATCCGAACCGGTGATCAGCTTCCAGGGCAACGCGGCCTCGCCGCGCCAATGGCCGTCGGTTGTCGTCGCGGTCGCATAACGCAACGCCGCTCCTTCAACAGATTCCCATTCCCCGCCGCCTCCGTTCGCCGCAGTCGTTTTCCGCTCCACCCACAACGCCCCGCTCGGCTTAAACACCACGTGCAACACCGGCCCCACGGAATTGTCGGCAAAAACCGGCTGGATCAACGCCTCGCTCAAATCTTCGCCCCATGCCCGCCGCGATTGATAGTAAACGTCGTTATGCGCTTCACGCGTTTCGTTGGCTGTCAGACCTTCGAGGGAAAATGCAAGAAACAGATCATCCCGCCCCCACGATCCATAAATCTTGGCGTTCACTTCGCCCGGCCGTAGCTGGGCACTCTGAAGGTCGGGCCGGTTCATCATCTGCACCAGCGGCCCATTCTGAATCGCATCGGATTCCGACCAGTCATCCAGCCGGCCGTTTATGGCAATGTTCCCATCCCGTTGATCGATCGCCGCCACCGGCAGCCGCACGACAAACGGGTAAGCCGTATCGCTGTATCCGTTGACAAATGTCAATCCCAGTGGCTGCAGAGATGATGTCGCAATCCGATTCAAATTCAGACTTGCTGAAAGCTTCGCATGCTCCACGTGATATGTCTGAAGCCGGGGAACCTCAACCGGCTTTACATTGGCCATTTGCCAACCAGACCCCGGCGTCGGCGGATCCCACTTCAGCGTGTTCTTGTAAAGAGTTGTGTCCGAAGCGTTGTAAATATCCAGACCAAACTCGAGCATCAGCAACTTCGGCGATGCGACACCCTGCGGCGCATTTTCCGGCTTATCCATCTTCCATGTGGCCCTGCGCGCGATCAGCACCGGTCGTTCCTGCGGCTCAACCCATTGAAGCGTCTTGATATAGAGAGCGCGCTGACGGGCGTCATCTGCCGGTTCGCCTGGGCGGCGCAACATGATGTTCTCAGCCAAAAGCTCCTGTGCCCGGTCCCAAGCTTCCTGGCTTGGGGTCCCGCTCATCAGCGAAAATGCCGGATCGGCATCCTCGCCCGGGGTCACTTCAACCGGCTTGGTAATGAGCCGGGCCATCTGAAGCGCGCCAATCAATTCTCCCCGGTCGCGGGCAAGCCACAGATACTCATAATCCTGCTCCGCCCGCCGCAACCATTTAAGCTGGAGCGTCGGTACCGGCTGATCCACCCCAAACCACGATCCCGGATAAAACCAGACCAATCCGTTGGCATCCGCCGGATCGGTTGCGGCATTGCTTGGAGGGAGTGGCTGATCCCAGACGATCACTTCTGCCTGCCGCAGGAACGCAAGCCACGCCCAAACCCGTACATCCCGCTGATCACATGCCCCTCCGCCGTTGTCCGTCACACCAGCCGCTAGCCAGTGCGATCGCCTTCGCACATCAGCCCCCACGCCCGGCGATCGCGCCGAGGAAATCAGCCCCGGCGCCTCTGTCAGCACGCGCGACAATTCATCCGGCGGAATAACCGATGGTGACGACAGCCTCTCGTCCCAAAGTGGCAAACTCACCCGAAGCCTCGGATTAGCCGCGAGAACCTTCGCCCCCTCGGCTTCAATTTCACGATTTCCCGTCGGATCCGCACCCGGGGGCAACACCGCCATGGCGGCATCGAGCCAGCCTAATTGCTCAAAGTGCCCCGCCGCCAGCGCCCAATAATCCACCTTCGATCGCAGGTCATGACGGCTGAAATTGGGCGGCGTCGGTAACGGCCAGTACCCCACCGGCACATGGTCTGCGAACAGCGCTCCGCTCAGCCAAGGGGTTGTCAAAGCATCGAAATCGCCCCAATCAATGTCAGGCATCTCGCCGGTTGGCCATTTAACGGTCGGCCGCAAACCCGGCACGATCGCAACCGTCCGGTTTTCTTCCGCAAGCTGCATCAGTTGATCCAGCTTCGTAACCGTCGGCCCAAATCGCGGATTCCGCCTGTTGATCAGGTTCGGCGTAACCGATTCGGCAAATTCCTTTGGATGCAGTGCCGCAAGCCGGTCCCAACCCAGTTGCCCGCCAATTTTGAGATGGCGCTCAGCCGGCAACGTGAAGTCAAATACGTTGAGCTTGATCTCGGCCTTCGAAGTCACCCGGCCAAGCGGGTCGGCCAGTTCGCAAGCCGCGGTATAAACACCCGCCGCCGTATCTGTCGGAACATGAACATCAAACCACAATAGCACTGGGCCGCCACTGGGATGAAGTGACGGATCGGTTGGATGTGCTGGATCGCGAACGGTCGCCAGCGCAATTGACGAATCGTTCGGGCTAAATGGAAGCAAAGCCCGCGGGATGCTCCGCGCGGCGGTGCTCAGTCCCGTATGCCGCACGTAATCGGGGTTGACCTCGACCGGCATAGGAAGAACCTGAAACGCCCGCAGATTCCCACTATCCAGCGGGCCGTGCGCCGAGGAAACAACCCGGACCGAATATCGATCTGAAGCAACGATCCCACCAACTTGAACCGCGAAGCTCGTCCATTCATTGCGCGCCGCCTGAAGCTGGAACGGCACCGCCACGGGAGCCGGATGCATGGGATCGCTGAGATCGGTGAACTGAATCACCCCTCGCGGTGCCCCCGACACCGGCGCGTCCGCCGGCCGCACCTTGGGGCACCCGCCCAGGCCGAGTGTCAACAACCCGACGACCGCAACGATCGACCTTTGCGCAATTTTCACACGAACTACATCATTCATTCGAGCCCCGGCTGCACAGTACGTGCGCACGAGCGGGGTGAGTGCTAAAAGTTTCGCCGGACGCCAGCGCGGCAACCCGTTACCCAAACGCGCCTGCGGAGAAAATTCCGAAAATGGCAAATCGCGCCTTTTTCGGCGGAAAACCGGCCACAAACGCTCCGCCGTGAAACGTCCGTGGGTGCCGCGTGTTACCCACTGGCACAGGCTTTGAAATGGCATGGTAACGAAGGGCAAGCTTAAATGACAAGTGTAACCAGAGATGGCGTCGTCGAGTTCAAATTCTTCCGGCCAAATGTACTGCAAGTCACGATCGTGGGAGATTTCAACGGATGGCGCACGGATGCGCTCCACATGGTTGCCCAGGGCGATGGGTGGTGGCGGGCGGAGACTCAGTTGCAGGGAGGCGACTACCGCTTTCGCTATTTAGCGGACCAGGATTGGTTCGCCGACTACGCATCCCATGGCATCGAGTATGGCAAAGCCGGCGGCTGCGATAGCCTGCTGGTCGTCCCCAAAACCGCCAGGAAACCGATGCGACTCGACGCCAGGCACGTCGCCTGACGCCAACACAATCTTCGTTTCCTCCTCCGCCAGGCTGCACGGACTCTACCCTCCACCGTGCAGCCTCTTTTTGCGCGCTGCCCTCGGCCCAACAGCCCTTAATTTCAAGAGATCTAACCACAGAGGACACGGAGAACACAGAGGAAAACACAGAGAAAACCAATACAAG
>DAIRGS010000317.1:0-8146 GCA_036794395.1 Tepidisphaeraceae bacterium
GCGCGGGGTACCGCTGTACGCCCGGCGTGGGGGCTTTTTGGGGGTGGGACGGGGTGGTTGGGGTGGACGCGGCGCGGGGTGAATTGAGGGAGTGGTGGGATTCGGCATTGGCATATGGGATAGTTCTTTTGACGGTGCCACCCGAGTTGCAAATCGACATGGGCCGCCAAGTCCTCAGCGCACCTCAATAAGTCAAAGCAATAAGCCGAGAAATATCTCGCCCCATTTCAAACGGCGAGGCACTTTGAGACACTATGAGAGATCGAAACCCAACAAGGAGACACCCGTGGACGAATCACTCATACTGCTGGCCAAGGAAGTTCGCGGCAAGACGCTTCGCTTAATCGAGGGCATGGATGATGCCCAGGCGCGTTTTGCGGCTCCGGGGCTGAATAACTCGATACTGTGGAACGCCGGGCACGCGCTGGTGGTGGTCGAGCATCTTGGGATTGCGGCGGCTGCGGCTACTACCCCGATTGGAAAGCCGTCGCCTTATCCATCGGATTGGCCTGAGAAGTTCGGGGCTAAAAGCCTTCCGGCTAACGTTACCGCGTGGCCGGCGATTGAAGCAGTGCGCTCCGCCCTTCGCGACCAGCTCCAGCGGCTTACCGCCTTGATCGAATCGCGGACTGAGGCCGATCTGGCCAAGGTCATTGATCCGGCTAAGAGCCGCACGCTTCGGTACTCCATACTCCATGGGTTGCACGATGAAGCCGGGCATCAGGGGGAGATTTATCTGTTGAAGAAGATGTATGGGAAGAAGGGGTAGGCGGAGGAGAGGGTCGGCAGTGGGCGGTGGGCAGTGGGCAGAAAAAGAGTGGGCGATGGGCGGTGGGCGGTGGGCAGTGGATTGAATGACGAAATTCGAATGACGAATGACGAATCAAATCCGAAATTCGAATGACGAAACGTAGTTGGGCTCCAGTGATTGCGAAGCGATTTCCTTCCTGCCCACAGTCCACTGCCGACTGCCCACCTCTTCCCCTGCCTACTGCCCGCTGCATACTGCCTACTTCTTCGCGGCCACGTCCGATAATTTCTCCAGCCGCGAGTCCTTCACAGCCGATCATCAGATCAGGTATGGGTGCGGCGACGCGCCTGGCAGATTCGTTTTGTGACCGTGGCTCGGAGTGTCATGCATCCGCCGATTTCTTTGACCTGGCATTCAATCGAGCTGTTCGACGAGCGGTTTCGGACGAACCTGGCTGCTTTGTCGGGGCGCGATAAGGGCTTGGCCATTCGGTTGGGGCAGCATGTGCCGGCAAGCGCGCACTTCATTGCCGCCCAGGGCGACAGCGTTTTTCTTGGGCGAAGCGGCGAGACGGGAATCGAGACCATTCCGGATCCGTTGCCGCCGCCCGAAGCCAGGCGGCTGCTTTCCTCGATTTTTTCAAATGGTCATGTCGGGTGGCCGCTGCTCATTGGCGGGTTGGCATACGGCTGGGCGTGGGATCGAATTTCAAAACTGCCCTGCAAAGTGGATGGCGCGCCGGGGCATAAACCGCCGGTCTATTTGCTCACGGCGGATCTCGATCAGCTTTGGGCGGTGCTGCACGTGATGGATTGGCAGGAGATGCTGTCGAATCCGCGTTTTGTCATCATTGCCGGGCCGGATGCCGTTGAGCAATTAACTGAACTGCTGGTCAACGATTTTTCGTGGCCGCGTCCCAAGGCTTCCATCCGCATTGAGTCGGCGCTTTGGGCGGGTGAATTCAATACGCTCATGCAGTCGATCAACGAAAAGATCGACCGTCGAATCGCCGATATTAAAACGCGTCTGAGCATGCTCTATCCGCCAATGTCGCCCGAAAGCTGGGGACAAAAGCTTGCGGCCGGCGGGCCGCTTCGCATCCTGGGGGTCACCAGCCGGTTTACCACATTCCTGCAATACTCGATGCGCGACTGGCTCGCAGGCTTCGAGCAGCTCGGTCACGAGACGCGGCTGGTGATGGAATCGGCCGACCATTTGATCTCTGCGCCGCCGGCGATCGCGCAGGCAGTTGCCGAGTACAAGCCCGATTTGATCGTGATCATCGATCACTGCCGCAGCGAACTGGGGCTGCTGCCGGATTCGATCCCATGCGTGATGTACGCCCAGGACCGGCTCCCGAATATTTTCAACGCCGCGACGGGTCAGGGTCAGGGCCCGCTCGATTACGTGCTGGGATTCGGACGGCTTCATTTGAGTTCGAAGTTTGGATATCCCGTTGAGCGATTTCTTTCCGCGCCGGTGGGGATCAACGAGCGACGTTTTGCGAGAAGCGAACTAACGGATTCAGAAATCCAGAGATTCGGCTGCGAAGTGTCCTATGTCGGTAATGCCAGCCGGCCACCGGCTGATGTGATGCGCGAGCATGCGCGCAAAAGCCAAAACCCGCAGATCGAACGCCTGTTCGAAGACCTCTTTCAACGGATGGAAGCCTGGTACGCGGCTGGCGGCTACGCATTCAGCGAGATCGCGCTCCGCGGCTTGCTTGGGCAGAGCATGCAAACAGTCGGCGTTCAGCTCGACGAAAAAACCGCCGCGGACATCGTCACGCTGTTTCACTTTGAAGTGAACAACCCGATGTTCCGCCATCAGACACTGCACTGGGTGGCGGATGCGGGAGTCAATCTGCACCTGTGGGGTAAGGGCTGGGAAGCGCATCCGCGATTCGCGAAATATGCGCGCGGCGTCGCCGACAATCAGCGCGATTTGCCGACGATTTATCGCGCCAGCAAAATCAATCTTCAGGTCACGCCGCACGGCAGCGTCCATCAACGCCTGATCGATGGTCTGGCGGCGGGGGGGTTCTTCCTGCTCCGCTGGCATCCGGGTGATTCGGTCGGACGGATGTATCGCCAGTTGCTTAGCTGGTGCCAAACCAATGGGATCGCAGGCGATCAGGAATTGCACGCCAGAGCCGATCAGCGCATCAAGTGCATGATCGCCCGCATCAATCTCTATGAAGGCAGTACGCCTGAGAATCGGATGCTTAGCGTGTTTGATGTGATGACCGGTCACGCCGACACCGATTTCATGGCGGCGGCCGACGGGATTTGGCCCGAATACGAGTCGGTTTCATTTAGAAATGGGGGAGAGTTGGAGTCGAAGCTTGTCCGCTTCCTGGCTGACGAACCGGCTCGTCACGACATTTCGCGTTCGATGCGCGGTGCGGTGATCGAGCGTTGCGCTTATGTGAACATTAATCGCCGGTTGATCGATTTGATGCGAGGAGATTCGTCCCTGGAGCGTGCCAAATGTGCAGCTTGAAAACGACGGCAATCGATCGAGGATGGCTCAAGGCCGACGAGCAATTGCTCGTGCCGCGCCTGGCGTATCCGCTGAACTTCGATCTGCCGGATGTGATCCACGAAAACAACCGATCCGCGCGCGACATCGTTGTGAGAGAGGCGTTGGAGGGAATTGCTCAGCCGCGAGGGAATCCATCGCTATTTGGCGACGAGCCTGAAGTGGTGGTGGCGGAAACAGATCGATACGGAATTCCGCTTCGAACCGTTCTGGGCACGCGGTCGGGGCTGATGCGAAGCGATCCATACTATGGTGAAGACTATCTGGCGCGCTTCTATCGCGAACATTACCGAAAGCTGTATCGCCCGCGCCGATTTTCGCTGGCGTGGTTCTTCGCCGAGCAAATTCGCAGTGGGCAGCGGATCATGGAGCGGGTGGAGCAGCGACTGCCCCGGAAGGCACGCGTGTTGGATGTCGGGTGCGGCATGGGCGGGATGCTGATCCCGTTTCGCTTTGCGGGGCACGACGTGGCCGGCTGCGATTACGGGGAGGAATACGCCCGGCACGGATGGAACGTTGGATTGGATATCCGCATCGGCGGCCCGGATACGCTCGGCGGTGAAGATCAGTTCGATCTGGTGATACTGTCGCATGTTCTGGAGCATGTCACCGATCCGGTGAAGTTTCTTTCCGAGGTTGCGGCGCTGGTGAAGCCGGGTGGGATCTGCCATATCGAAGTGCCGGGCCTTTTAAATCTCGAGAAGTGGTACAACGGGGACATCCTCGAATATTTGCAGAATGCGCACCGGTGGCACTTCACGGGGGCGACACTCGAGGCCGTGGCTCGACGCGCGGGCCTGGCAATTGTGCAGTGTGATCAGACGATCGTCTGTCTGGCTTCAACTGCAACGGCGGATGCGACGGCCGCGGCTCATGATGGGCCGACAGCCCTGGCGGAAATCCGGCGGCTGGAAGCCGCCCGAGCGGCAAAGGCCGCGAATACGAATTGACCCGATCACGGAGGATCGCGACTTGTCAAAAGCGAAGAACCAATGCGTTGCCATCATTCCCGCGCGGGGTGGATCGAAGGGTATCCCGCGTAAGAACGTCCGCACTCTTGCCGGCAAACCGCTGCTGGCCTGGACGATTGAAGCGGCCTTGGGGGCGAGCCGGGTGAACCGGGTGATCGTCTCGACCGATGATCGGGAGATTGCCGACGTGGCGCGCGAATTTGGCGCGGAAGTCATCTGGCGGCCGGAAGAAATCAGCGGCGACGCCGCATCATCCGAATCGGCCCTGCTGCACGTGCTCGAAGAACTCATGCGCACCGAAGCCTATGAGCCCGAACTGATTGCATTCCTTCAATGCACATCCCCGCTGACGGCATCCGCCGACGTTGATGGGACGATCGAAGCATTGCTGGACGGCAAGGCTGATTCGGCTTTGTCCGTCGCGCCGTTTCACTACTTCGTCTGGATGCCGGATGAAGAAGGCTCGTCGGTTGGCGTGAACCACGACAAATCCTGCCGTCCGCGCCGCCAGGATCGCGAGGCACAATATCTGGAAACCGGGGCGGTCTACGTGATGAAAGCCGATGGCTTTAGCAAATCGCGCCACCGATTCTTCGGCAGAACCCTGACCTACGTGATGCCATCCGAGCGAACGTTGGAGATCGACGATCCGCGCGACCTGATTGTGGCCGAGTCGCTCTTGCGACTGCGCGAGCAAAATGATCTCGCGGCTTTACTGCCGAGACCCGTTCGCGGGGTCGTGTTCGATTTCGACGGCGTCTTTACCGACAACGGCGTATGGCTCGATCAGGAAGGCCGCGAGGCGGTCGTCTGCCGTCGCGATGATGGAATGGGAATTGGGCAGCTCAAGTCGCTAGGCGTTCCGATTCTGGTTCTCTCTTCGGAAGTGAATCCGGTGGTTGGCGCGCGATGCCGAAAATTGGGCATCGAGTGCATTCAGGGAATTCGCGAAAAGCAGCCGGCATTGGCTGCCTGGGCGGTACAGAACGGAATCGACCGCAAGGGGTTGGTTTACGTTGGGAACGATATTAACGACGTCGAATGTCTCCGCTGGGCCGGATGCGGCGTGGTGGTAGCCGACGCGTATCCGCATGCCAGCGCCGAAGCACGGATGATGCTGACCCAGGCGGGCGGTCGCGGCGCGGTGCGGGAACTGTGCGAACTGGTGATTCGATCCGCCCAGGCCGGCGGATCAGGGCAGGAGGTTGTATGCAAAGCTGCGTGAGCGAAGAGCCGGCCAACGACGCGCTGGCCGCGGCGGCGGGACACTACTGGCGGCAAAGCGCTGTTCGTCCATGGGTTGCGGATATGTCGCATTGGCGCGGGCGCTGGTCGGATGACGCGGCGTGGTCGGGCATTGGCGCGGCGCATGTGACGATGTTCCGCCAGCTCTGCGCCCTGGCGGCGCGACAAACGCCCGTCACCAGCATGCTCGAGTGGGGCCCGGGAGGCGGCGCTAACGCGCTGGCGTTCGCTCCGCTGGTGAAACGCATGTATGGCATCGATATTTCGCCGCCCAATCTGGGCGAGTGCGGCCGGCAGCTTGCGTCCAATGGGTTCAACGATTGGAACCCCATCGAAATCGATGCAAACGTACCCGAAGACGCGCTGCAAAAGCTGGATTCCCCCGTCGATTTTCTGCTTTGCACCGCGGTCATCCAGCATTTTCCCAGCCAGGATTACGGGCGACGCGTGCTGAAGATCTTCAATCGCGCGCTGGCGAATGAGGGGCTGGCCCTGATCCAGACGCGATACGACGATGGCTCGGAGGTGCTACGCTGCAAGACCAACGACTACGAGAAGAATGTTGTGACATTTACCTCGTATCGAATCGACGCATTCTGGCATGACCTGATTCAGGCGGGGTTTGAGCCGCTTTCGATCATCCTTCGACCCGAAAGTTGCTATGCGTATTACCTGACGAAAAAAGGAGCGGGACGTGAGTAACGCGCTGAAGATCGGCAATCGATACATCGGAGCGGGCCAGCCGGTTTACGTGATCGCGGAGATCGGCCTCAATCACAATGGCGATATCGAAATTGCCAAAAGGCTGATCGACGTCGCCAAGCTGGCGGGATGCGACGCGGTAAAGTTTCAGAAGCGCACGCCGGAACTGTGCGTGCCGGATGAGCAGAAGGATTTGAAGCGCGAGACGCCGTGGGGCGTAATGACGTATCTGGAATACCGCCATCGGGTGGAGTTCGGATACGAGCAATACGCGGCAATCGACCGGCACTGCAAGGAGCGGGGGATCGACTGGTTTGTTTCGTGCTGGGACGAGGCGTCGGTGGATTTCATCGAGCAATTTGGCCCGGTGTGCTACAAGATTGCATCGGCGTCGGTGACGGATATCTCGCTGCTCGACAAACTAAAGGCTACGCGCCGGCCGCTGATTTTGTCGACTGGTATGTCGCGCATGGAAGAGATCCGAGCTGCCGTCGAGATGCTTCCCGCGGACCGACTTGCCCTTTGTCATGCCACCAGCGCCTACCCATGCAAACCCGAAGAACTGAACCTGCGGATGATTCCGAAATTGGTTGAAGAATTTGGCCTGCCGGTCGGCTACTCGGGGCACGAGGTGGGCTTGCAGACAACATACGCGGCCGTGGCACTGGGTGCCTGCATTGTCGAACGGCATGTAACCCTCGATCGCGCGATGTGGGGCAGCGATCAGGCGGCTTCCGTCGAGCCGCAGGGTTTGATGCGACTTGTGCGCGACATTCGCGTCATTGAGCGCGGGCTGGGCGACGGACAGAAGCAAGTCTACGAAAGCGAAAAGCCTGTGCGCGCCAAGCTGCGGCGCAGCCGGACGGTCACGAATCAGCAGCTTGCGCATCAGGGGCTTCTGGCGGCTAATCAGGATATTTACGATCGCCACGCCGGTCAGCGCTGTTTCATCCTGGCGACGGGCCCGTCGATCAAAACTCAGCCGTTGCATCTGCTGGCGGGCGAGACTTGCATCAGCGTCAGCAATTTCTTTGTGCACCCCGATTACAATTTGATCCGGCCGAAATACCACTGTGTGGCACCGTTTCATAGCCCGATTACCGAAGACGCCTGGCAGGGCTGGCTGGGGGAAATGTCCAGCCGAACCGGCGATGCGGAGCTGTTCTTCGGGCTTCAGGATCTCGAGCGCAACGCCGGGAAGGGATGGTTTGAAGGCCGGACGGTTCGCCATCTTCAATTTGGCGGAGCCCTCAGCCAGCTCGAAGCCCAGGGGGTGGATCTCACCCGCGCCATGCCCGCCCCGCAATCCGTCACGATCATGGCGCTGTACGCCTCTATTTACATGGGATTCAAAGAAATTGTCCTGCTCGGCTGCGATCACGACTGGATTCAGCACCTGGATGTTTCGCGGCACTTCTACTCTGAACAGGAACACGCTCTTAACCGGGATGGGTATAGCGAGTGGTTTGGGGCGCGCGTGGATGAGTACTGCAAGGACTATGTGAACCTGTGGGCACAGTATCGTGCGATCGCGAGCGTTGCCGGGCCGCGGGGAGTGCGGATCATTAACGCGACTAAGGGTGGACTGCTGGATGTGTTTCCGCGGCAGGCGTTGGAGACGCTGGTTGCTCAGAGGAAAGTTGCGTAGTCGGATCGGCGGGGTTTCTGGGGTGGGACGTGCACGTCGCCCAGCTTTCCAAAATAGTTTCCATGGTCGAGGTATTTCCCCCTCTCCCACCGGTAGAGAGCGGGGGTGAGGGCGAATGTAAAGCGCCGCCAGGCTTGGCGCGGCTTTGCAGTAGTCCCATTCAAAAATGAATCGGGGCCAACGGACTTCAGTGGGGAAATTCGCAGATTCTGGAAATGAACGGCGCCTTGCATTCGCCCTCACCCCAACCCTCTTCTATGAAAACCCGTTCCCGGTCAAGCCCGTTTT
>DAIRGS010000318.1:0-8121 GCA_036794395.1 Tepidisphaeraceae bacterium
AAGGGAACATCGCCGAGAATGAACTGAGTTCGATGACGCGGCAATGCGTGAAGGATCGACGCTTCGGGACGATCGATGACTTACGACTGGAAACCACCGCATGGCACCAACACACCAACGCCAAACAACGCGGCGTCGACTGGCAGTTCAAAGTCGCCGATGCACGCATTAAATTGAAATCGGTTTACCCTAAAATCATTGTGTGACAATGCACTAGGCGCACTCCAGCTCTTCTTCCGGCAACGCAAGCTCCGCCTGCTCGCGGTTGAAGTACAAAGAGCCCTCGTACCATCCCGGCGCGGTTTCCCGGCAGCGTGACAGGGTGCAATTGACGGTAATCACCCCGCCCTCGGGCCCCGGCAGCTCGATCACGCCGCCATAACCCAGCGGCAACCGATGCGGGCTGATAAACCCAAGTCCGCGTGCGTGAACGTCGCGGGTATAGATCACCCACGGCGACGACACCGCCGGATCGCTGAAAAGGCGCAGGCGGGCTTTCACGCGGTACGTGCTGCGCCGCGCCTTGCGGCGGTTCGCATCGTATTGCCCGGTATCCAGCGCAGACATGATCAGCTCAACCTGAGCCGGCCAATCCTGCGTGCTGTCTCGTCGCTCTGTTTCAAGTCCGACCATCATCGGTCTCCGGTGAGTCGCTCATCCCCCGGAATGGGGCGGCGCTGATTTACCCTACGATATCTTTATCGGCGTCGGCAATTCGCCGGTGAATTAACCGGCCAGTTAGCAAAAAAAGATGTAACACCTTTGCCGATTGTGCCGCCCTTCCCACCCCGAACAACAGCCGCCCAATCAGGCGGTAACGTTTGTGACGGCATCGCGGAGTGAATCACCATGAGGATTGCGGGAACCTCGCGCCGGCGGTTTGCTGCATTTTTTCTGCTGCCGATCATCACGAGTGGTGTCTCGGTGCGCGCCCAGCGTGCCGCCCAAAACACCGCCGGCCCAACAACGCGTGCCTATACCCTCCCGCCCAACACACCGCTTTCGCCGCAGGACGAAATCAAGACATTTCAAGTGGCATCGGGCTTCCGGCTGGAATGCATCGCCGCCGAGCCGCTGGTTCATGATCCGATCGCAATGTCGATCGATCCCGACGGTCGGCTTTGGGTCTGCGAAATGCGCGGATTCATGCCTGATCTCGATCAGATGAATGAGATGAAGCCGGTGGGGACGGTGTCGGTTCTTGAAGACACCGATGGCGACGGCAAGTTCGATAAGAGCACGGTGTTCGTGGACAAGCTCATCCTTCCCCGCGCCGTCTGCTGGACGACCGATGGATTGCTGGTGGCCGAGAATGGCCACATCTGGCTTTGCCGAGATACCAAAGGCGGACTTCACTGCGATGAGAAGACCCTCATCGCCGAGTATTACCCCGGCAATCTCGAGCACGCCCTCAATGGCCTGGTGCCCATGCTCGATAACTGGCTTTACTGCGCCAACGCATCCATCAAGCTCCGCAAGATCGACGGCAAATGGCAGCGCGAATCCACCGCCCCCCGCGGCCAATGGGGCATCACCCAGGACGACCACGGCTACCTCGTCTACAACGTCAACGCTCAACTCATCCGCGGCGACCTCATCCCCTGTTACTCCCTCAACGCCCGCGCCACCAATCCAATGGTCAACGCGCAGCTCTTCAAGGAACAACAGGTCTGGCCCATCCGCCCCAACCCGGGAATCAACCGCGGATACATGCCCTCGTTCCTCCGCCCCGATGGAACGATGATCGAAGCCAACGCCGATTGCGGCCCGGTCGTCTATCGCGGAGACAATCTCCCCGCTGAACTCAAAGGCAACGTCTTTATCCCCGAGCCGGCGGGAAACCTCGTTCGCCGCCAGGTGATCGTTGACGACCACGGCGTCAAAACCTCTCAAAACGCTTACGACAAAAAAGAATTCATCGCGTCCACCGATGAGCGATTCCGTCCCGTCAACATGTACAACGCGCCGGATGGCACGCTGTACCTGATCGACATGTATCGCGGCGTCATTCAGGATGGCGCTTTCATCACCGATTACCTGGTCAAAGAATCGAAAGACCGCGGGTTGGATAAACCGGTTGGCTTGGGCCGAATCTTTCGAATCGCCCATGAAACCACTCAGCCGCGTAAACAGCCGAATCTTTCCAAAGCCACAAGCGCCGAGCTTATTCAGACTTTATCAAGCCCCAATGGCTGGCATCGCGACATCGCTCAGCAGTTGCTCGTCGGCAAGAACGACCCGAACATCGTTCCTGATCTGCGCACGCTCGCCACAACCGGCCCCAATCCACTAGGCCGTCTACACGCGCTCTGGACCCTGGAAGGCATGGGCAAGCTTCCATCGACTCTGCTGATGGCGATGATGACCGACAAGGACGCCGATGTTCGCGCCAGCGCCGTTTCGCTCTCACGAAGTCTGGCGATGCGCGCGGGGGATTCGCCGTTTTTTGAGAGCATTGAAGCCACCGCCTCCGATCCGGATCGCATTGTGCGCATGCAGGCGGTTTTCACGCTGGGACTGGTCGATTCCGAGATTGCAAACCGATCGCTCGACCCCGTTTTGAAAGAGGCCGCCGCCGACCCGGCCATGCTCGGTGCGCTGCTGGCCGGGTTCTCCGGGCGCGAGGCCGATTTCCTGGCCGCCCGGCTGTCGCTGGCAAGCTGGGCCAAATCAGAACCCTGGCGCGAAAGGCTATTGCGAACCGCCGCATCGCTCCTGTGGCGTCAACGGCAACCGTTGGCCGTCCTGCGATTGCTCGATCTGGCGGCCAAACAACCTGATGACCAATCGTGGCAGCAGGTGGCACTGTTGGAAGGACTCATCGCGCCGCCTCCCCCGCCGCCGCCCCCACCCCCGGGATTCCGACCGCCCGGCCGGCGCGGGTTTGGTACGGCCGTCGGACCCAGCGCACCCCGCATGGTCACGCTCCCGATCGCGCCCGCCGGGCTGGAAAAACTGCGCAAGGCTAACGATGCAAAAGTCATCGCCGCTGCAGCAAAACTTTCCGATCACCTCAACTGGCCCGGCAAAGATGGCAAGCCGCTCCCGGTCCTCCCGCCCCTCTCCCCCGAACACCAGGCGCTTTATGACCTGGGCAAAACCCAGTTCATGAACCTCTGCGCCACCTGCCATAACCCCGGGGGATTTGGCGAGGCGGGCAAAGCGCCTTCGCTGCTCGATTCAGAATGGCTCGACAACGACGAACGCATCGTCCGCCTAGTCCTCCTGGGGCTTCGCGGCCCCATTTCCATCGGCGGCGACCCGTTTAACATGGACAGCGCCCTGGAAATGCCCGCCATGGGACAGGCCCTGGATGATGAAAAAATCGCCGGCGTTCTAACTTTCGTCCGCCGCGAGTGGCGCAGCCAGAACCCATCAGTCGAACCGAAAACCGTTACCCGGATTCGCGCCGCGCTGAGTGGCCGAACCGACCAATGGATGGCCCGCGAACTGTTGCAGATCAAGTAGCAATTTATTCCGGGAGTGCGAGGCTCCTGCCGAGCCGGGTTTCGAGAAACCGCCGCTCGGCAGGAGCCTCGCACTCCCAAGAATTTCGACCTCGGCGGAGAATCACGATGCTCAAACACCTCGCCTGCATGTCACTTACCCTGTGTCTGGCCCTCTCATTGAGCTTGAACGCCGCAACGAAAGACGACACGGAAATCGCCTTCCGCAAGCACGTCATCAACCCCGATTCTGAGTTCATGGCCGCGGCGGTGTTCGACGTGAACAAAGACGGCAAGCTCGACATCGTCTGCGGCCAATACTGGTACGAAGCCCCCACCTGGAAAAAGCACTTCGTCCGCAACGTCGAGATCGTGAATGGCCGGCCCGATGGCTACGCCCACCAGGTACTCGATGTGAATGGCGATGGCTACCCCGACATCATCACGATCAACTGGCGCTCGCGCAGCGTGCGCTGGCTCGAAAACCCCGGCCCCGATCTGGCGAAGGAAGCCGAGTGGAAAACGCATGTCATCGCCACGCCCGGCAACATGGAAACAGGCCGGCTCGTCGACATCCTCGGCGACGGCACCCCGTGCATCCTCCCCTCAACCGTCGCGTTCTGGTGGGAGCTGGTCAAAAAACCCAGTCCCGACGGAAAAGGCTTCACGCCCGAATGGGTGCAACATGCGCTCCCAAAAGAAATCGCCGGCCACGGCGTGGGCTTTGGCGATGTGAATGGCGATGGCCGGGGCGACATCATCGGCCACGCCGGCTGGCTTGAAGCACCGCAAGACCGACGGAACGGAAAATGGACCTGGCACCCCGACTTCGAGATTGGCCAGACCAGCGTGCCCATCCTCGTTGTGGATGTCGATGGCGATGGCATCAACGACCTGGTCTGGACAATGGGCCACGACTACGGCGTCTATTGGATGAAACAAACCCGCGACCCTGCCGGCAAAATAACCTGGACGCGCCATGCGATTGATACCAGCTGGGCCGGCTCCCATTCACCCCTATGGGTCGACTTGGATGGCGATGGCAAACCCGAACTGGTTGTCGGCCGTCGCTATCGCGCCCACGAAGGCGCCGACCCTGGCGAATACGATCCTCAGGCCATCTACCGCTACAACTACGACCCCAAAACCCGCACCTGGCACAAGCACACGATTTCTTACAACGACGATACCTGCTTCGGCCTGGATCCGGTTGCGGTGGACCTGACCGGCAGCGGCCGTCTCGATCTGGTCTTCGGCGGCCGCCATGGACTCTATTGGCTGGAAAATCTCGGCAAGGGCGATTCCATCGCCCAACACGAAACGCACGACCCGATGTGGTTCGGCAGCTATCCCGATCACAACAACCTGATGATCGTGAAAAACGACGCGGGCAAGGAAAAGCCGGTGAAGGACGCGTTTGATGTCGGCCAGCGCCGCGCCCAAACACTGGCCGCGATGCAAGCGGTCATGGGCACCCTCCCCGATTCGCACCAGCGCGCTCCGCTCGACATCTCAGTGGTCAACGAAACCAGGGCCGATGGCTACATCCGCAGAAAAATCACCTACGCATCGGACTTGAATTCCCGCGTGACCGCTTACCTTCTCATCCCCGACAAAGCCTCGCGCGGGCCGGCAATGATCTGCCTGCACGATGACGCGCCCGCCGGCAAAGATGACCCGGCTTCGGTGCATCTGGCGGAGGAGCTGGCTAAGAAAGGCTACGTCTGTCTCGCCCCCGATTATCCCTCCTATGGCGAAGATCATTACGACCTCTCGAAAAACACAGACGCATATTCAAGCGGTGCCATGAAAGCCGTGTGGGACAATATTCGCGGCATCGATCTGCTCGAAACCATGCTTGAGGTAAACCCCAAACGGATCGGCATCATCGGCCATGGCCTGGGCGGGCAAAACGCCCTGCTCACCGCGGCCCTGGATTATCGCGTCGCCGCCACCGTCGCCAGTTGCGGCTTCACCCCCTTCAAGACCGGCAAGCTCGATCGCTGGAACCACGCGCCAATGATTCCGCGAATCCACGCCGCGTATCACGATGATCCGTCGCAAATTCCCTTCGACTTTGCCGAGGTGATCGCGTCGCTGGCGCCAAGGCCGGTTTACATCATCGCCCCGCTGCATGATGACGCGAACGACGTCCAGGGCGTGAAAGATTCAATCGCTGGCGCAGCGCCGGTTTATCAGCTCAAGCGCGTCCCAGCTTTGTTGAAAGCCGACTATCCGGACTCCGCCCGCGCCTTCACCGCCGCAAGCCAGGCCGAAGCAATTAAATTCCTCGACCAGCGCATGACCGCCCGCATGTTCCGCACGTTGGGAAACTGATGAATTGAAAAGCGATTAAACACAGAGAGCACAGAGAAAACACTGAGAAGAGTTTTTGCCGCAGATGACGCAGATGGCCGCAGATAAGATGAAAGATTCGGTTCAACTTGGTTTGCTGAAATGCTCCACCTTGTCATCCTGGAGCGAAGCGAAGGATCTGAAATGCGAACAGTTCTCCGGGATCAGATCCTTCGCTTCGCTACAGGATGACAATGGGAGGTTGTTTTTCTCTTCATCTGCGGCCATCTGCGTCATCTGCGGCTAAATCTCTTGCATTGCCTTTCTCTGTGATTTCCTCTGTGCGCTCTGTGTCCTCTGTGGTTAATTCTTCTGCGTTGGCAGTAAATGAATCTGAATTTGAAATACCTCAGTTAGGCTTCCATGCTCAATGCTCCACCGGTTCTCCAATCTGCCGAGGAAGACGAGCTGTTCGCCAAAATCTCCCGGCGGCTGCTCCCCTTCCTGTTCCTGCTCTACGTCGTATCGTATCTAGATCGCGTGAATGTCAGCTTTGCCGGCGCATCGATGCGAGCCGACTTGGCCGCCCGTGGTTTGAATGAACAGGTCTTTGGCGCCGCCGGCGGGATTTTCTTTCTCGGATATTTCCTGTTCGAAGTCCCCAGTAACCTGATCCTCCAGCGCGTCGGCGCGCGAAAGTGGATCGCGCGCATCATGCTCTCGTGGGGAATCGTCGCAACCGCCATGGCCCTGGTGCGCGGGCCCAAGTCGTTCTACGGGATGCGATTCGTGCTGGGATTGGCCGAGGCGGGATTCTTCCCGGGGATGATTCTCTACCTGACGTTCTGGTATCCCGCTGCCCGACGGGGCCGGGCGGTTGCGATATTTATGACCGCCACCGCAATCTCCGGCGTCATCGGCGCGCTGATCTCCACCGCCATTCTCCGCCTCGACGGCATTAGCGGGCTGCATGGCTGGCAGTGGCTCTTCATTCTCGAAGGCCTGCCGGCCATTATCTTGAGCGCGGTGGTCTTCTGGATTCTGCCCGATGGGCCGGGCAACGCGCACTGGTTGACGCAGCGCGATCGCGAACTGCTGGCCGATCTGTTTTCGCGCGAACGCGCTGGCTCATCACATCATGTGGGCGATTTGCTCAAGGCCGTGGTTCACCCGCGCTTGTGGTTGTTGACCAGCGTCTATTTCTGCATCGCGCTGGGCATGTACTGCGTGACGATCTGGCTCCCCGACCTGCTCGCGGCAGCGTGGACGGGCCAGGCAAAATGGCATTACACGCTGCTGAGCGCCATTCCCTACGCCGTCGCCGCCATCGGCATGGTCCTCGTCGGCCGCAATTCCGATCGCACGGGTGATCGGCGCTGGCACACCGTGATTTCCCTTGTCGTCGCGACCGCCGGCGCGATCGGCAGCGCTTCTCTTCACCAACCCGCCATGACCCTGATCGCATTCTCGCTCATCGCCCTGGGCATCTGGAGCGCGATCGGCCCGTTCTGGGCAATGCCCCCGGCCTTCCTCGCCGGCACGGCCGCCGCGGGCGGCATCGCTCTGATCAACTCCGTCGGCAACCTCGGCAGCTTCCTCGGGCCCACCATTGTCGGATTCGTCAAGCAACGCACCGGCAGCTTCACCATCGCCTTGTGGATTCTCGCGGGATTTCTGGCGCTGGGCGCGGTATTGGCGTCGTTCATACGCGTGACTCGCCCTCAAGAACTTCATTCTGCACCGCAATGACATTGCCTGAGTGCTGTTGAGTGCTACGATCACATGTCCTTCAGGCTCGACCGCAAAGACGCTGCATGGAACAGGGAATCGGACAATGGCTCTTACGCTTCCGTCTCGACGAGGCGCTTCACGCGCACGTCGAGATCGTGGTCGCGGCGTTGCCTGAAGGCGTTCGCGGGGGATTCATCGAAGACCAGAGCTTTCTGATCTGGGACTACGAGCCGGGCCCCGGCGTCGTGGCGCACGTGCCGGTGGGTCTCCCAAGCCGCGGCCGAAGCAGCCGGTCGGTGGTCCTGAAGCGCACCCTTCGTCGCCGCCCAACCGATTTTGTGCAGTATGTGATCGCCCACGAACTCGCCCACGCCCATCTCCGCAATGGCGGCCGATTCCCGGGAGAAGACCCCGAAGCCGCCGCCGATGCCCTCGCGGCCGAGTGGGGATTCCCCCGTCCACTGGCCTGGCCATGGGACAACCGCGCCAGTTTCCGAAAAGCAGATTAAACACGAAGGCACGAAGACACGAAGAATACAAATGCAGAAGAGCTAACCACAGAGAACACCGTGTGCATAGAGAAAACTAATACAAGATTTTTAACGTCGAGTAGAGAAGAGGCGCAGTCATGTTTAGACCAATGACTTCC
>DAIRGS010000319.1:0-8121 GCA_036794395.1 Tepidisphaeraceae bacterium
GCTCAGACCCGAAGGGGAAGCCCCATGCCACGAGAAGGCGCGGTATCGCGCACGGTCATTTAGATACTTTGTGCCACAATTTACGATTTGCGCAGGGGTGAGTAGCGTCCGATAAGACGTTTTTGGACCCTATTTTTACTGGCGTGGTAGGGCGTGGCCGATAGATCCGGGGTATGGATCTCGTTTCTGCAATTACGTCGATGGATCAAGCCAGTACGGTGGGCTCGGTACAGATGGCCGTGGCGCGCAAGATTCTGGATATGCAGCAGCTTCAGGGCAACGCGGCGGTGAACCTGATCCAGGCGGCATCCAAGTCGATGAATGCATCCGGCGATGCAATGGTGGCGGCTGCCACCGGCCTTGGCGGACAGCTCGACACCTACGCCTGAGGTTTGATCGCCGCCAGCAACTGCGCGGTCGATTGAAGCTCTCGCGTTAATCCTTCCACTAAATCTAATTTGGTTGAGTCGGGCAGAACTTCCCAGGTATACGTCTCGACTTCCAGATGCGGGGCATAATCCAGGGCCGCAATTGCAGTCAGTGCTTCGGTCAGCGCGGGGCGCGTGGTTAAGAGGGGGCCGAGCCGTTCGGCATCGACGGGGACGTGAAAATGAATGCGCCATGCAGGCGACGCGGCGAACTGGGGATAGGGGCTATTCAGTAACGCTTCATTCAGATCGATTACCTGAGCCACGGTGCCGTTGCCTACCCAGGCGAGCGTCTGATGCAGGTATCGAGGTTCGATGTACCGGCGGAGCGCATCGCGCCCGGCAGTGTTCGCCATGGGGTTATCGAGGTGGATGGCGCAGCTGACGTGGACCTTATTGATCCGAATGTTCTCCTGGGCCAGCAGACGGATTGACGCGGCAACGTCTTCGAATTCGACCGCCTGGTGGCATACATCGTAGCAAAGGCCAATGTGAGACTTCACGGCTTGCAATTCCCCGGCCGCCTCCGCTTTTTGCCAGAGCAGTTTGAAAAACTCGATGGCTTCGTTTGTCGTTTCGATGATGCAGATTGGTTCGGGCTCGATGGCGAGACGGATCATCTTGCCGGTTTCGGAATGGATTCGGGCGAAGGTTTTGGCGCAGGCGATCAATTCGTCGGAACATCGATTGCGAAAGTCTTCGGGGTGATTGAAACCCTTGAAACCCAGAGGCAGCGTGGAAATGCTTCCATCAGTTCCGGGCGGCAGGAGCGTTGCGAGAATCGCCGCACAATCCTCGGTGTATTTGCGGCGGTTTGGGTCTGACCAGTCGGGGAGGTAAACCTGCTCCTTGACGCGCACAGCGTGGAAATCGCCATAGGGGAATGGCGGGGGCCGTTGGGGTTGGATAGAAGTTCTCGCACGACCGACTCGGCCAGCCACAGACCCGCGGCGAGGGGAGCGTTGAGTTGCCAGCGGATGTTGACGGTGTATCTGTCGAGCCCAGCTTCGAGTTCGGCGAGGCTTCGGCCGGGATGGACGTTGGTACAATAGCTCAACGGCAACTGGCTCAACGACATTCGCAATTCCTCCGGGTCCGGCGTGCGGGGTCAATCATAGGCCGTACTTGGCAACGCGCGTCTTGATACTATGCCGCAGGGAATGCATCTGTTGATCGAATGCAAGATGACGATCATCAACCGATGCCGGGCGAGCGGGGTATATAGGGCGGCGAACAACGAAATGAAACGTTTTGCAACATTCCTGTGTGTCATCGTGCTCCTGGCAGGGGGTTCGAGCGCATGGGCTTGGAATCCGGTCGGCCATATGGCCATTGCATCCATGGCCTATGACGAATTGCCGGCGGCGCGGCGCGCGGAGTTAGCGGAGCTGCTTAAAGATCATCCGCGATATGAAGTGGATTTTCGTGGGGCGATTCCGGCGGATGTACCGGTGGAGCAGCGAGATCGATGGATCTTTATGCGAGCGGCGATCTGGCCGGATGTGGCGAGGAGTTTTACCGGCGCTGACCTGGCGGCCTATCACCGACCGATCTGGCATTATCTCGATATTCCCGTTTTTTTGGACGACCCCGCGCGGGACGCCATACATCCGCATTTTGATCTGGATTATCACAAGGCAACGGCCGAGCAGTTGATGAACGCGGTGCAGGCGTTGCATAAGAACCTGGATGACTTAAACGATCCGATGGTGCACCGCGGGAAGAAGGCAGTGGCGTTGTGCTGGGTGCTGCACCTGGCGGGGGATCTGCATCAGCCGTTACATGGAGCGGCGCTTTTTTCGACCGGACGGTTTCGGCAGCTTCCCGCGGGCGATCGCGGCGGCAATGAAATCCATGTGCACGAGAAGGAGGGACTGCTGGCTTCATTTAAAACGCCGAATCTTCATGCGCTGTGGGATTGCGCGTTGGGGATTGATGAATCGTACCCGGCATTGATGAACGTGGCGGAGGCGATCAAGGCGGAGAGGGGTGGTGTTGCTTCGAGTGTCGCTAAGCTTGACCCGGCGGATTGGGCGCAGGAGAGCAACGCGGTGGCACAGGAGGTTGTGTATACCCGTGAGGTTCTGGCGTTGGTGCGGGCGGGTGAAGCCAATCCAAAGGAGCCGTTGGCGGTGTTTGAAATCACGGATGAATACATGAAAGCGGCTCGCGAGGCGGCACGAAAACGGGCGGCGATGGCGGGGTTGCGGACGGCGGCGATCCTGAGGGGCGAGCGCTAATTTAAAGGGTGCGAGACAGTTTAGGCGGCCGCTGTTTGAACTTTCATGGCCCCTTCTTCCCTTCACCGGTACGCCACTTGTCGTTACCCACAAGTTTGTTGGCGAGGAAAGATGCTCAATAAACCCCCTCCCTACCCTCCCCCGGAGTACCGGTGGAGGGAGAATATTGGGATGTCTGTTGCGCACCGGTAGAATTCTTTGCAATCAATATGACAGCAATGCCCCTGATGATTGGCGTCCTGTGCGTGATGGCGATCGCGTATCGGTATTACAGCGCGTTTGTGGCCGCGAAGGTGGCGGCGCTGGATGACTCGCGGGTGACGCCCGCAGTGCGACTGGACGATGGACAAAATTATCATCCGACCAATAAGTGGGTGTTATTCGGCCATCACTTCGCGGCGATCAGTGGGGCGGGTCCGCTGGTGGGGCCGGTGCTGGCGGCGCAGTTTGGGTATCTGCCGGGCTTGCTGTGGCTGGTGATTGGGGTGTGCCTGGGTGGCGCGGTGCAGGATTTTCTGGTGCTGGCGGCGAGCTTGCGCCGGAATGGCAAATCGCTGGCGCAAATCGCGTCGCAGGATATTGGACCGGTCGCGGGGACGACGGCGACGATCTCGATCCTCTTTATCATCATCATTGCGCTTGCGGGGCTTGGGAAAGTGGTCGTGATGGCATTGGGCGGGGACAAGGTTGCTTATCCAGCGGAGAGCCGGCTTTCGTTGCCGAGCGGCGCGGCGCAGCCGGTACGGGATGCGCGGGGATTTTATGTGATACCCAGCGGGACGACGATTGAAGCGGGCACGGGGCCGATGGAATTTCACGATGACGTCCGGCTTCAAAGTCCAACCGATCTGGTTTTCGTCAATGGCGTGGCGCGGTATCCGAAGGATGCGGTGCAGATTACCCGAGGTAGTAGTTGGGGGACGTTTACGATCGCATGCACCATCCCGATTGCACTGTTTGTCGGGTTGTGGATGTACAAGATTCGAAAAGGCCGGATTCTCGAGGCGTCAATCATTGGCGGGGTGCTGGTGCTGGTGGCGACATTTGCCGGGGCGTGGGTGGCGCAGGCGAATGTGGGCCGGTGGTTTGATCTTTCATCCGGGCAAGTCACGCTCTGGATGGCGGTTTATGGATTTGCCGCGGCTGTTTTGCCCGTATGGGTGCTGCTGGTCCCGCGCGATTACATCAGCAGCTTTCTAAAGATTGGCACACTTGCGGTTCTGATCGGCGGGGTGATCGTGGCAAATCCTAAGATGGAAGCACCGGCGATCAACCACGTCTTCCTGCATGGTGGGCCGACCGTTCCGGGCAATATTTTTCCGTTTCTTTTCATCACCATCATGTGCGGGGCGATCAGCGGCTTTCATGCGCTGGTGAGCAGCGGTACGACGCCGAAGATGGTGAAGAAGGAATCGGACGCGCGGATGATTGGCTATGGGGCAATGCTGCTGGAGGGGCTGGTGGGAGTTGTGGCATTGATTGCCGCGACGACGCTGCCCACGCGCGATTATTACGCGATGAACACCTCGCTGGCTGATGCGCCTAAATATGAGCAGAGGATTTTGCAGATTGGATCGCTCGAGCATCTGCCCTTGTACGAGCAGCGTACACAGGAAACGCTGCGTGGCCGAACCGGCGGGGCGGTAACGCTGGCGGTGGGGATGGCGCATATTTTTGACGACGCGGCCAAGCGATTCATGTCTGGCAGCCAGGCGAAGCTCGATGCGATGTGGAAGTACTGGTACCACTTTGCGATCATGTTCGAGGCGTTGTTCATCCTGACGACGATTGATGCAGGGACTCGGATCGGGCGGTTCTTGTTGCAGGAAGTGGCGGGGAAGATCATTCATCCAAAGTTAGGGCGCAATGACTGGTGGCCGGCTTCGGTGTTGAGCACCGCATTGATCGTGCTGGGGTGGGCGTACTTTATCAATGCCAATGAGATGAAGATGATCTGGCCCATGTTTGGGATTGCCAATCAAATGCTGGCGGTAATTGCGCTGGCAGTAATGACGGCTTACCTGGCGAATCAAGGGCGGGCAAAATACTTGTGGGTGACAGTGGCGCCGATGCTGTTCGTCGCGACGACGACGTTTTCGGCCGGGGCCGAATTGCTGACGCGGCAATTCAACGGGCTGGCGACGCAGCTTCAAAACCCGCCGGAACTGCGTAACGGGCCGGCGATCCTTCATGCAATTATTCTTGGCGGATTGATCGCCGCGATGATGATCTGCGGGGCGATCATCCTTGTTGCGGCAGCGGCGCGAACGTGGCGCATGATGAGCGCCCAGGCCAGTCCGGGCTTTGTGCCGGTGATGGCGGAATAATCGCATTCAAGTCATCTATTGCCTAAATGACGTTGCGCGATTCCGCCTTTTTCGTAGCATGGGCTTCCCCTTCGGGTCTGCCTTCGGCTCTGAGGCTCAGGCTCGAAGAGAGCCTCAGGGTCGAAGACAGCCCATGGACGAGGGGGGATGATTCCCAGCGACGGGTACGATTTGGGAAAACCAAGTTTCGACGCAAGAACAACCTTCTGGTGCGTGAGAAGAAAATGCTCCGTCAAGGAAAGTTGGTTTTCCCACATCTGACCCGGCGCCGGACCCGAAACGTCCCCAACCACGGCTTAGAAAGCCGTGCCACGAAAAGGTATTGGCGCGGAATCGCGACCGGCTATTCACTGATTTCCATCAGTCGGCCTTTCCGGAACGATGAGATTCGTATGGTGCCCATTGGAGTTACTTCGAGAGTGATTGCGCCGTATGTGCTGGTTCGAAATGATGGCAGTTCGTGGACCTCTTGATCGAACAGCCGCTGTTTCATGGAAAGCGTTACATCGTTTGAGCTGATAATGGCACGGGGGTGCACGGCGGCGACAAACTCGGGAGTTGTTCGCTCGCCGCTGCCATGGTGAGGGGCGATGAGGATATCGGCGCGGAGCTGATCTGGGTGTTTGAGCAGTTCGCGTTCGGCCAGATCTTGAATGTCGGCGGGGAAGAGGATCGATCGTCCGGCGCAGGTGAGGCGAAGGACGACTCCAGTGTTGTTGGTGTTGAAGTTGGATTGAGCGGGGGGCCAGAGGACTTCGATCTTCGCAGCGCCTGCGGAAATGTGATCTCCGGCAATGACCTGGCGCGGAGAATGATGTGTACGATCGAGCGTTTCCAGGAGATTCAGGCAGGGTTTGCTTTCGTGTGCGAGGCGCCGAAGGTGCGGGCTGGCGAGGATTTCCTTGACGCCGTAGCCGGCGACGAGTTGTCCGGAGGCGCCGATGTGGTCGAAGTCTCCATGACTCAGCCACAGCTCATCGACCGATGCGCATCCTTCGTGTCGCAGGAATGGCGAGATGCAGCTGCGATACGGATCGGACAGGGTTGAAGATCCTGCGTCGAAGATGATTGTCTGCCCGCCGCCCGACTCTACGACGGCACATTGGCCGGCTCCGACATCGAGCACCGTTACCTTCAATCCGGCGATAGCGGGGGCTGAGAACAGGTGCCTCGACCAAATCGGTAAAAGCAACAGGGCCGTGAATCCGCATAGTGGAGCGCAGCGGGCGCACATCCGTATGCGGCGGCTGCTCAGGGCGATCAGTGGGGCACAGAGTGTTGCGTAGAAAAACAACGTGAGCCAGAGCGCGGGCGCACCCACGGGAAGATCTGCGCCGGGCACTTTGGCGAAAAATGCCACGACGTGCCTGAGCATGGAGGCCGGTCCAAGGGCGAGCGTGGCCCAGGATGTGGCGAGGGCGGGGAAGATTGCGGTGAGGATCAGCTTGGCGAAGCCGGCAACGAGGGCGAGGAGAGCGAAGGGCGAGAGCAACAGGGTAAAGGGGAGTGTCCAGAGGTTGAATTGCTCGAAGTGAAGGGCGACGAGGGGAATCGCGGCAATCCAACCGATGAGGGCGGCAACAACGAATTCGATCGCCCAGTGTCCGAGGCGTTCGCGCCGTAGGCGCCAACGGGTTCTGGGCAAGAAAGAGCGCGCGACGCGATCATCTTCGTTCTCGAGGCTGAAAATGAATTCGGTGAGTGGCCGCGTGAGGATGATGAGGGCGAGCACGATGACAAAGCTGAGTTGGAAGCCCGCGCTGTAGAGATCCATTGGGCGGGATACGAGAAGAGTGATCGCGGCCAGCGAGAGCAGCTGGATCGAATCGGTTACTCGCCGGCTGAATAGCCCGAGGCCGACGCCGGCGCAGAGGATGACTGGACGGATGGATTGCGCGACGGGCATGCTTAGTAGTCCGAAGCCAATGACGCCGAGCGTGGCCACCGCGACGGTTCTTCGAGGCGAGAATTGCATGAGCCGGCAGGCGAAGTAGATCAAGGCGGCGAGCATCGCAACGCGTGCGCCGTTGGCAGCCAGTAAATGCGTGGTGCCGGTGGCGCTGAAGTCGTCTTCAACGGGATGCAGGGCAGGCTCGCGATCGCCGAACACCAGGGCGCGCAGTGTCGCCCGGTCGATCGATCTGCCTGTGGTGAATCCGCGATCGAGCAGAACGCGGGATTTTTCGCGGATTTTCCCTACCCACGCCCATCGTTTGGGCCCAGAAATGATTTGCACGTCGTAAGGCCGGGATATGCGCATGGTGACGAGAATGCGCTGGCGGCGATAGTATTGCGCCGAATCAAAGCCGCCGGGGTTCATGGCGGGAGTTGGGCGTTCGAGGCGGCCAAGCAGGCGGATAATTTGGCCGGCAAGCAAATCCTGGCGTGGGGGCGATGCGGATACCGGGAGTTCCCCGCTGGCTGGAACCCAGCCTTTCCATGTGAGGACAGATTGGACGCGAACTTGGAAGGTTTGCTTGTCGGGCAGGGGCCGGCCGCGCGCGGTGGATTCGATGGAGCGCGGGGATTCCTCGATTCGGCCTTCGACCCACGCAAGCTCACGCGCGTCGCCGGCGAAGGCGCTGATGTCGTTGGTCGGGAAATACCAATAGGCGATTTGAGCTGACGCGCAGCCGGTGAAGAGTGTCGTTGTGCCGACCAGGGCTGAGCAGAGGATGGGCTTGCGCCACGTCAGGCACGCGGCGACGAGCAGGGATGCCGAAATACACGTCCACGCGAGGGGATGGACCGGAAAAACGTGGTGAAGGGCAATTCCAACAATCAGAAGAACTGCGGCGGCAGCCGCGGGACGATAGGCGATCACACCTGCAAATCGAAGCGCTGTCACCCCGTGAGCTCCTTGAAGGTGGCTTGCAGAATACCAAGTGTGATGGGGTGGGGGTAGTTTGATCCTGGATTGCCAGAAGGAGTGGCAGGGTGATCGCATATGCGCTGAGTGTGAGTGCGAGGCTGGGGTGATGAAAAGGAGTCGTTTTTGGTCTCGGGGCCAAATGGCGTTTTGTTGCGCTCGCAAGCACTGAAAAACAGCTATTCGTGAGAGGAACGGCGCCTGGAATTCCCCCTCACCCCAGCCCTCTCCCGGAGGGAGAGGGGGCAAGAGGGCGC
>DAIRGS010000320.1:0-8113 GCA_036794395.1 Tepidisphaeraceae bacterium
CGCTTCCCCACCTCCTCGCCCCTCGCCCATCCGAAGTCCCCTTACGTTTTCCGTCTCTACGTTTTACGCCCCTGCATGCGACGTGTCGCACGCGACACCCGCGTTTTCAGCCAGAAAACGCCACCTCGTGCGACATGCGTCGCATTTGTCCCAAAACACCCCCAAAACCCGAAAAACACCCCTCACCGCCACGTCGCATAAATAATTACTAACACTGCAATTGCAACACATGCACCAACTCCAATGCAACAAATGCGACGAAATGCGACGTTATTCGAGTTTTCGCTAAAACGTCGCACTGCCCGGCCTGCGAGCCTCTAAAAGAACCTATTGGAACTCAATAGGTTCTTTTAGAGGCTCTTAAAGCGGCGAGCACGCGCCCCTCCCACGATCCCAACGGTACTTCAAACTTGTCATCCCACCCCACTCGCAAAACAACCCCCCACGCCGGGGCAGAGCTCCGATGTACTCATCGGTGCGCCGCCCCGGTTTCTCAATGCGCGCATTCCACCAGCCATTCCAGGAACGCCGCATCCGCCACACCCTCGAGACGGTTGTGGGCATTCGAATCCCGTACGGGCGTCCACTCTCGTTCCTGACGCGATCGCGAGCGCCGCGGTCAGCAATGCTGAAAGTGCAAGGCGTTGGGATATTTCGCTTCGTGCCGGTCCTTGAGGTTGGTCAGCTCGATTTATGATATACTCTTGGAGTATGACGATTCGAGTCATTGGACGTGTCGACGAGAATCACCGTCTCTGGGCGGAGGTGCCTGAGTCCGTGTCGGCTGGGCCAGTTAAAGTGATCATCGAAGTGTCTAAAGGGGACGAAGAGCCTGATTCAGATGCATGGGCTGCAATGGTGTCAGAGGCATGGGCGGAAGATCTGTCGGATGTAACGCAGGACATTTATACGATGGAAGATGGGGAGCCGGTGGATGAACGCCGGTGAGATCTATCTTGCGAACTTTCCCTTTGGCGGAAGTGTAGGGTTTAAGCTCAGGCCCGTACTTGTATTGAGCGGCCCGATTGGCACCGTTCCCGAAGTCGTTACCGCGTACATTTCGTCGGCGATACCGCCCGCACTGATTCAAACGGACCTGATTCTGGACCCGTCGACCTCGGACCACCGCTCCACCAATTTGAAAACAAAGTCGGTTTTACGACTGCACAAATTGGCGACGCTGCATGATCGCCTTCTGCAGCGGCGTCTTGGGCAGCTTTCACCAGCCGTACAACAGATTGTCAATTCAAAATTGAAGGCGATGCTCGGTTTATAGTCGGCTTCCGAATATAGACTACTAATGGGTGGACCTCAGTGTCCGCCCTTTCTGTCGGAATGCAAAGGGCGGACATAGAGGCACAGAGGTCCGCCCCTACAGTTTCTTTGCACGCGCGACGCGGGTCTTTCCCGGTCGCTTGGCCTTCGTCGCGTTTTCCGTTTTGCCGGGGGGTTCGGCGTTCTTTTTCCGCTTCACTTTCGAAGCCTCTGCCGGTGGTTTCTCCCCAACCTCTGTGCCGCCGAGCTCGATCCCAAACACATCCGACAAATCCCCACCGGCAAGCGTCTTCCGCCTCGACTTGGTCGAACCGGCGCCGATTTTCGTGACATCCGCCGCCTGGGCCAGCAGTTCCAGGTGATCGACGCCGCGGAGGGTGAAGAGCAGCTCGGGGCTGTCATCGAAACGCGCGCCGATGCCATACAGCACGGCCGCAATATGCTTGCACATTCGCGCCCCGTCCGGGCACGAACAATCCATCTCAATTTCCCGGGGAGCGGGGAACATCCCTTCATCCCGGCTGGTGATGATCTCCATCACACCCTTGGACAACCTACCCTGAAGAAGTTCGACCATTGAGGCGATTTGCCCGGCGCACTTGGATTTGATTGCATTCCACCGAGCCGCCGCGAGCGGTTTGATTTTGATGTCGATCTCGTACACCTCGGAACCGGCTACGATCGCGCTAATGGATCCGGGCCCAATGCAAAGATCAACCACCGATCCATTCCGCACATACGTGCGCCCACGCGGCAGGCGGTTTGAATAATCACTGTATGATTCCAGGTGATCGCACCAGCCCTTGCCCCAGAACGTTTTGGCGATCTTTGTCCCTTCAATGTGTACCGGGCTGCAATCCCTGCCGGCCTTTTTTGCCAGAGCATTGGCGCGTTTTGTAGCCTTCGATTTCCGATCGGCCACGTTCACGTATGGTTTGTAATAGTCGTAGCCCCAATAGCCCATGGCTGGCTCCTTCCAGATCAGGTTTCGACGGCTCGGCGGATGTCGAGCGAGACAAACTTGAGCAGCTCTTTATCGTCCATCTCGGTCAGCAGTTTCTCGCCGCCGCCCGCCCCTTCGAGCAACTCTTTGGACAATCCCACTTTCTCACGGATCAACTCGTCAATCTTATCTTCCACTGTACCGCGACAGACAAATTTATGCACCAAAACGTTCCGCTTCTGACCGATGCGAAAGGCGCGATCGGTCGCCTGGTTCTCGACAGCCGGGTTCCACCAGCGATCAAAGTGGATCACGTGGCTGGCCTGCGTGAGATTAAGGCCCGTGCCGCCCGCCTTGAGCGACAGGACGAAAAACGGCGGGCCGTCTTCGCGCTGGAAGGCATCCACCAGTTCCTTTCGATGCTTCACCGGCGTGCCGCCATGCAGCACAAGACCCGGGCGGCCGAAGATGGTTTCAAGGTATTCGGATAACGGCCCGGTGATCTCGCGAAACTGCGTGAAGATCAGCACTTTGTCCTGTCGCTCGGCCAGTTCGCCACAAATCTCGGCCAATCGCGCGAACTTCCCGCTCTCCTGCGGATCGTATGATCCACCGGCCAACCACTGAGCCGGGTGATTGCAGATCTGCTTGAATCGCATGAGGAACGAAAGCACCAGCCCCTGACGCGCAATCCCTTCCGCCTCGCCAATTTTGCGTGCCAGCTCCGCCACCGATTGTTCGTACAATACCGCCTGCCGCTTGCTGAGGTTGCAGTACGCATTGACCTCCGTCTTATCCGGAAGATCGGCGATCACGCGTTTGTCCGTCTTGAGCCGGCGAAGAATGTATGGCTGCACAAGCCGCCGGAGAGGCAAATACGATTTCTCTTCTTCCTTGAGCCGCTTAACGAACTTCCCGAATACTTTGGCTCCGCCCAATAAGCCGGGGTTGAGAAAATCGAACAGCGACCAGAGATCGCCCAGGCGATTTTCCACTGGCGTGCCGGTCATTGCGACACGCGCATCAGCTTTCAGTTCCTTAACGGCCCGCGTCTGCCGTGCTCCGGCGTTTTTGATGGCCTGCGCCTCGTCGAGTATCGCCACCCTCCATTTCCGTTCGCGGAGCGAGGCGGTTCGCGTGAGCATGCCGTATGTCGTAATGACCAGATCGGTGTCTTTCGCTGCTTCCAGCGGGTTATCGAGTGATCCGGGCTCAGATGAATGAATGATTTGGGCACGCAATGATGGAGTAAACCGGGCGATTTCGGATTTCCAGTTGCCCAGCAGGGATGCCGGAACGACCAGCAAACTGGCCGGTTGTTTGGATTTCGACTGGCCCATGTCGCTTCGAAGATAAAGCAGCAACGCCAGAACCTGGATTGTTTTTCCAAGGCCCATGTCGTCGGCCAGACAGGCGCCGAGCCGGAGCCGGGTCATAAAGCGAAGCCAGTTGGCCCCTGTCTGCTGATACGGACGAAGTTCGGCGTGCAGGTCCGCGGGTGCCGCCGACTGGAGCTTTTGCGGATCGTGCAGATCGGCCAAAACTTCGTCCAGCCATTGGCCGGGTGCGATGCCGGTCCATTCCTGGACCTCGGCAGAAGCGGGTGCGGCGGCCCGATCCCCCATGCTGGCGCCGGCGAGCAGCCGCATCCCCTCTATGAACGAGATCCCGCCGTCCTGCGCGTCGCGCTCGATGTTCTTCCAATGCGTTAAGGCTTCCGAGAGCTTGTCGCGATCCACCTCGACCCACTTCCCGCGGAGCGAAACCAGGCCGGCGGTGGATTGAAGGATGTCGTGCAGCTCGTCGGCGGTGAGCTCCTGCCCTTCCAGCGTGACCGACGCGGAGAAATCCAGCAGCGCATCGGTGCCGAGCTTCGATTTGGCCCTCTCCCCCACGCGTACGCTGACCTGCGGCCGGGGCGGACGCCTCGATTTCCACCAATCCGGAACCTTGACGACCAAGCCCGCTTCTTCGAACGCTGGAATTTCCTGGAGAAACCGAAACGCATCCTGCGGCGACCATGCCAGCGGATGATAAACCTCAGACGATTCAACAAGTTCTTTGGCCAGCGCCGACTTCTCAGAAGCGCGCTGAATCGGCGTAAGAAGGGATATCAGCGCGTCTTTGTTCTTCGCACCGGCATATTCCTGTAGCGCATTGCGAAGCGGCAAATGCTGGACCCGGCCCTGGGCCGAGAGCCCGCTGGAATAGGTGGCCATGAAGGCGAACGGATATGAAGGATCCCGTTTGTTCTCGGCCAGATGGAATGTGACACGCCCGACCATTCGCCACAATGGATTGAGATCCCGGAGAAACGCCTGCGCCGAACCGTTGAACGTGGCGATTTGGGCGCGGACATGGGCATCCAGTTCGTTCCACCAGTTTGCCAGCACCTCGGCAGTGAGATATTCGAGGCCCTTTAGAGGTGGTGCGCGAAGCACCATGGCTTCCAATTCTTGAGCGGGTGGTGGAGCGATCGGCTGTGGGGCAGCCCGCGCCGTTGCTTCAGCAACTTCCGCCGCTGGCGTATGGCACAGGCGGGTGAGATACGATCGGCCGATTTCCCGCGCGAATGAAAACGAAGATGGCAGGGGAGATTGAAGCTCGGTCGTAGCCAGATGAAGCAGGCCGGCCGCTTCACCCTGAGCAAACGCGCGCTCAATCCGCGGCTCCGACGCGCCAAAGGATGCTTGTTCGTCTGATTCTGTGGCCGGTAGATTCTGTACGAGCAACCGGCCGTGCGGTGAAATGGACAGGGTTAACGACATGAGCGGCAATGACCCGAAACACGCTTACTGATTTTGATAGACGGTATGCTTCGGTCGGCCGCGAAGAATCTCGGCTTTGCCCCAACTCGTAACGGCTTTGAACTGATCGCTACGAATGAACGCATCAAATGTTTCTTTGGACTGCCATTCACTGAGGATGAGATAGCTGCCTGGGCTGGCCACGTCTTCGTACAAATGCGAATCAACATGCCCGGCAACCTTGCGGAGATGCGCAATCACGCCGGCAAACCCATTCTTGAATTCATCTTCCTTACCGGGAAGCACGTCGTAATGCATTCCGATCGTCGTCATGACGGGATAGTACCAGAGGAGCGGTGAGCCGCGAACAATGCCAAGCGTCCCCAACCGGCTCGCTGCCCCAGAGTCCGGCGAATTGGACGAACCTCAGTTATGCACATAAAAAAACTTCCGGAGGGGTGGCTCCGATCCACCTCCGGAAGTGCGCCACGGCTGAAAAGCCGTTTGTCGTGGGATGAATTTCTGATTCACTCGAACGAGGCTGACTATACCTGTACCCCCCTACTGTGTCAATCAAAGAACTTGGCCCCAATCCGACCACAACACTTGATCTATCCGCATATCAGAACAATACTTACAGCACTCCATGTTTCGTCGCAAATGCGTGCTATTAGGACATTCCGCGACGCCGATTTGGATGCCGTTCGGCTTGAAAAAACACAAGTTTTTGTCGATATGTAGCGGCTATGGTTTGGCAGACCGCGACCCGCTGGGTACCGGCGCTCACCCGTTCGCGCGAGGCGATGAATTCCAAACTGGGATTGGCGCGAGTTTAGGTCTGAATGGCATCGTCGCCATTTGCGAGTAAAAGATCGTTTCCGGATGTCTTGATGAAGGTCCAGGGGCCACCGGCATGAAGCACGTTGATGTCGCCATTGGAATTGTTCTGCGAGCGGGCAGAATCCTGATTTGCCAGCGTCGCTCCGACGGGCCGTTACCCGGCTTCTGGGAATTCCCCGGCGGAAAAGTCGAACCCTCGGAAACGGCTGAGCAAGCCCTGCTTCGCGAACTGCGCGAAGAACTGGCCATCGACGTGCGGAATCTGGAAGCGCTAACCCCGATCGAATTTGCATACGCCGAGGCGCATGTCCGCCTGCATCCGTTTATTTGCCAACATGAAGCCGGTGAGGCGCGGCCACTGGCGAGCCGGCTACTACGATGGGTCGAGCCCAATGATCTGAGGAATTTCTCATTTCCTCCGGCCAATGATGCACTGATTAAGCATCTTATTGACCGGTTTGGCATGCCCGCGACCGAACAATGGCCGAGAAATAATTGATTTTGCCGCCGGCAAATCCTACATTAACCCTGCCGGGCGATTAGCTCAGTTGGCCAGAGCGCACGGATCACACCCGTGAGGTCGGGGGTTCGAGCCCCTCATCGCCCATTTCAAGTCTATTTTGGTGGGAACGATTCAATGCGGAATCAGAACGCTTGAGAATTGGGACGCTTGCCGATTTTTCCAGAATCACGCCTCTTAAGGTTTTTCGACATTCGCGTTCATACCTGATTCTGCTGGCCGTTGTTTGTTCCATGGCGGCGATGGCATGCTGGGTGGCGTGCCCTGTCGCGGTGAACCGCATCGCTGTGGTCGCTCTCATTCTCCTGAGTGCCCTTTTCGCCGGCGCGGCTTTCTCTTTCACTCGCGAAGCAATGGTCGCTTTTCACCACGATTCGTGGTGCCTCAAGATCTCCGACGAAGGTGTGCTGATTCAAATCCGAGCATTCAGGCGTCGCGGGCAACCCAGTAACGACAAGGCAGTCGTGTTCATCGAGAGTTCCGAGATCGCCGCGGTTGGCAAGTATGTCGACACGCGAACTACCGCACCGATTGTCAACGACACCACGAACGTGGATACAGAGACTTTTCTTGAAATGCAGGCTCGCCCACTCTCAAACGAAAGAACTGCTTCGCGCCATTCGCCGAGAGCAGACCGCGGCGATGCGGGATGTGCCAGTCTGGTTATCAGGCCCCGGTGTCCTCCGCGTGCGTTTCCGCGGAGCGCATAACCTGCTTATACAGCCGAATGTCACGACCGCCCTCAGGTTGCTGGGACGGCGGCATCCTTTACTGCCGCCCCAAACTTGCACGCTGAAGGATTGGAGAAAACTCACGCCGCATAAGGCCCAAACTTACGTCAATATGCTCAGTGACCGAGGGCTGGTGGATGAAGCCAAGCTGATTCTTCATGAGAAGACCAATCGCCCGACCGGCGAATCTTACCGTTTGATCAAAACGCGCAATTTTGAAACGGCCGGCCTGTGCCCCGACTGCGGATATGATCTTCAGGCCACGCCCGAGCGGTGCCCGGAATGCGGGCGCGTGGCCGGTGCAATCGCAAAGTAGTCTCACTTGGCACCTACCTCTGACGCCGCGGAAGCCGGAGTATGGCCACGGAGCACCCGATGCGCCGGCCGCTTCCGATTCCGAGCGGTCATCCCGCCCGCGAGCGTTCCTGGCCGTGAGCCACTATCGGGGCGGGACCACTGCAAAACCGCGCGCTACCGCCCCGCCACCCGGTTGATAAACCGCATCGCCGAACCCCAGCAGCGGGTAAAACACGAACGGCAGGAAAGCCAAACCGATCCCAAAGAGTGTGCTCTTGCCGAAGTTCCCGGCTACTGCAATCGCGATCAGGACGATGACAACCAGATTGACGAACGGGATGAAGCACAAAATGATCCACCAGAGTGGTTTCTCTGCAATCTCAAGTAAAACGATTATATTGTAGATTGGGATGATCGCGGCCCACCCGGGCTTGCCCGCCTTTTCGAACACCTTCCACATTCCGGCGATCGCGACGATGATGATCGCCAGCTCAATCAACAGAAACATAATCCCCGGCCCCGCATTCGAGTTTGACTGTGCGATAACAAATGAAGCAACTGACTGAGTCATATCAATACCCAACCTTCCACAACTGAGAAAACCCCAACTGACGCCGCAAACTCCCCACTCCTCGCTGCTGGAAAACACTTTACTGATATTGCACCCACTTCGGCAGCATTCTGCAAGATTTGCCTTGAGCGTCGTTAGCACTACAGCGCCACTTCACTCCAACTGACAGCACCGAAGTGCGGCGAGTGT
>DAIRGS010000321.1:0-8082 GCA_036794395.1 Tepidisphaeraceae bacterium
GATTTGACTGTGACGGGGAGTTTATCTGAATATTGCTAAGTGACGTAGGGGTGCGGGGGGGGTGGGGGGTGGTAGCAGGGGTTTGCATCTGAAAAGGTGGATGTCACCTTTGAAGTTTCCACCTTTGAAGTTTCGGGGCGCTGGCGGCGTTGTCAATTAGTTGCCCGAAGCCTTAAGTCGTCTTGCGAGCCGTGCAGGTCACTGCGAATGTTGGCGAAACGGAAAGCGCCCGCAGCGAGCGCCTATCAACATCGCTGGCATGCCCCGCGTATCACACGTCAGGAGACCCCCCCCATGAACCGACTCTTCGCAACGGCAGTCGTCGTATTGTCGCTGTTTCTGCAAGTCGCCGGCGCACAAACCACCCGCCCAACCACCCGTCGTGGCGGCGGGCAAGGACGCGGCGCCGCCCCAACTCCTCCCCCCATTCAAGCCAAACCCGACAAACTCGCGAAGATCAAAGAAAAGACCGAGCAGATTGAAGCGCTGGTCAAGGACTTGAAAGCCAAAGGCGCCAAGCCCGAACTGGTGGACGATGTCGCGGTCTACGCCCATGCCGGCCAGATGCTTCTTGAATATCCAAACATGTTCGCGAATCAGGCCTCCATCACGCACGCCCTGACCACCCTCGATCAGGGTATCGAGCGGGCCAAACAGCTACAATCCAATCAGCCGCAATGGAATCAGGGCAGAAGGCAGCTTCTGGCGTACACCTCCGAAATCGACGGCGCAACGCTGCCCTACGCCATCACGCTCCCGGCCAACTACGATCCCGCCAAACCCACGCGCCTTTACGTTTGGCTCCACGGGAGACAGAACAACACCACCGAAACCGAATTCATGTACGGCTTCCTCAACAGCAGGGGAGCTGGCAATCCCCCCGTCGCCGACCAGGGGCAGATCCAGCTCAACTGCTTCGGCCGCATCAATGGAGCCGGCTGGCATTGGGCCGGCGAAATGGATGTCTTCGAATCCATCGCCGCCGTCAAAAAACGCTTCAATATCGACGACAAGCGCATCATCCTTCGGGGCTTCTCCCAGGGCGGCGAAGGCGCATGGCACATCTCCCTCCACTACCCCGATCGATTCGCCGCCGCGGAAATCGGCGCCGGCACCGTCTCCCGCACCGCCAACCAGCCCGGCCTCACCCCATACCAACTCGCAACCCTGCGCATCTGGGAGAACATCTCCCAATGGGCGCTCAATATCTACAATCTCCCATTAGCCGGCCATGATGGCGAGAACGATCCCGGCCAACTCGAATCCTCCCTCCGCGCCCGCGCCCAACTTGAAAAAGAGGGCTTCCGATCCGAGGGCGATCCGGATTACCTTCACTCGGTCGGCGCGCCCGGACTTTGGCTCCAGTCCAAAGCCACCGGCCACGGCACCAGCCCACTCGTCCGCCAGCGCCTTGATGCCTTCCTCAAAGAACACGGCGACAAGGGCCAAACCTCCCCCGATCACATCCGCTTTCTCACCTACACCACACGCTACAACCGCGATTACTGGATATCCGTCGATGGCCTCGATAAGCACTACGACCGCGCGGATGTCGAAGCCCAGCGCACCAATGGCGGAAGCGCCTACGAAATCAAAACCAACAACCTCTCCAGGCTTGCCCTTCGCGAAACCGAAAACGCACACGAAATCAAAATTGACGGCCAGACTCTAAAGGTATCCCCCGCCCCCCAAATCACCCTCAACAAGAATGCCTCCACCTGGACCGTCGCCGAAAGCGGACCTCAGCCCGGCTTACACAAAACCCACGCCCTCCAGGGCCCCATCGACGACGCCTTCCTCGATCCTTTCCTCCTTGTTCGTCCCACCGGCAAACCCTGGAATGACGAAGTCAATCAGCAAGCCCTCCGCACCATGGCCCGCTTCGACAATCTCTGGGGCAGATTCTTCCGCGGCCACCCCTTCGTGAAAGACGACAAAGACGTAACGGAAGCCGACTTCGCCAAATACCACGTCGTCCTCTTCGGCGACCCCGGCAGCAACAAGTGGATCGCCGCCCTCAACGGCAAACTGTCCTTCACCTGGACTCAGCAAACAGTCACCCTCGGCGGAAAATCCTTCCCCTCTCAGGAAAATTATCCCGCCATGATCTACCCCAACCCCCTCAACCCCACGAAATACGTCGTCCTCAACACCGGCCTCACCATCGAAGACCGAGGCTACAACGGCGACTATGGCACTCCCCTCTGGGGCGACTACGCCATCGTCAAAGTAAGGCCCAACGCCGCCGTGCCAGAACTGATCACCGGAGGCCTGTTCGACGAGAACTGGCAACTCCCCAAATAAACCGCTCCTGTTGGCTTTGAAATCTCGAGACAATCCGACGTCTGGCATCCCATGCGTTTACTTCCCTCCCAATATGTCCGGCTCAATCTGTTGACCGTAGTGCTCTTCACGACCGCTACCGTCAAGGCCCAAGCGGCGGACGCACCCTCTGTCGTACATGAATACCAGGCGCGCCCGGAACTCATCAGCGCCCGAAAAATCTGGGACGCCGCCCCGCACAACGCCTTCACGGATCTCATCCTTTTCCATGACCGTTGGATTTGCTCCTTCCGTGAAGCCGACATGCACGTCGGCCCCACAACCAACGGCCGCATTCACGTGATCGCATCCAACGACGCCGAAACGTGGGAATCCGCCGCCGTCCTGAAAGACTCGCGCGGTGACCTTCGCGATGCCAAACTATCCATTCTCCCCGACGGCAGGCTTCTCCTGTTAACAGCCGTGCATCTGCGTGACACGGCGCCCGGTCGCCCCGCATATCAATCCGTGGCCTTCGTCACCAGAGATTCAAAACAATGGGACGGCCCCATCGATGTCGGCGAACCCGATATCTGGCTCTGGGGCCTGAAGTGGCACGAAGGCGTCGGCTTAAGCGTCGGCTACAGCACGAACGCGACCACTCGATTCAGCCGGCTCTACAAAACAACCGACGGCCTGAAATTCACCCCCATCATCGCAAAGCTGAACGTCGCCGCTCCATACCCCAATGAAAGCGCCATCACCTTCAACCCCAACGGCTCAGCAACCATGCTTCTCCGTTGCGACCCCGACCCGGCCTACATCGGCCAGTCCACTCCGCCCTACACAGACTGGCAATTCAAACCAACCCACTCGCGCGTCGGTGGACCCGCTCTCACCCTCTCACCCGACGGCCGCCTGCTCGGAGCAGGCCGCCTGCACGATGGTGGCGTTCGAACCTCCCTGTTCTGGATCGATCCGATCAATTCCGAAATAACAGAATTCCTTCGCCTTCCCTCCGGCGGCGACTGTGCCTACCCCGGCCTCGTCTGGCACGATGGAGTGCTCAACATCAGCTACTACTCCAGCCACGAAGGCAAAACCAGCATCTACTTCGCAAAGGTTCGCGTCCCCGATGGCCAAAAGCCATAGCCGACCCATGAGATTACGATTCGCTTGGATCCTTGCCCTCTGTCACTTCCTGTCCTCCCCGACGCCGCCTCCGTTGTCCACAACTTCAGCCCTTTCTTGGACACTCGCCCAAACCCCTTAACTGGAAAAACGCATCGGACTTGAAAGATGGGACACCGTATTTCGCCGATCATTTCCACTCACCGTCGCGCCGACCAGCCAGCCATGCCCCACGGAATCACTGAAATGTGCCGAGTGTGTCTCCGTCATAACCCCAAAGGCCACTTGTTTTATCGCCGAGGCGGATACCGCTGCCACAATGTCCGTGAACAGCTCCATCACCTCAAACAACCATGTCACATTCCGGCACACCCACAGGCCGCGCCCCCAAAGAGCTAAAGTCGATTCTCCTCGCCGTCTCTGTTCGCGTTGCGGTATATGCGTTTCTTTGTTTGGTCGTGCTGATTTCGCTGGCCGATTTCCATTCGCTATCGCTCCATTCGCCTGTCGCTCCGCCCACGCCCGAACAATCTGCCGTCTCCGGCCCAGGCTGGCCGCACTTCCGCGGCCCAACGTACGATGCCCATTCCAGCGAAACCGAACTCGCCAACACCTGGCCCGCCCAGGGCCCGCCAATCCTATGGTCAAAGGAAATCGGCCCCGGCTACTCTGGCTTCATCGTTCACGGCAATCGCGCATACACCCAAACCCAGGCCCTCACCGAACAAAAAGTCCTCGCCCTCGATGCCGACACAGGCCAAGTCCTCTGGCAGCACGGCTACAACTGGCCATACCAGGCCGGCGGGATGTTCCCCGGCCCCCGTTCCACCCCCACGTGGTCCAACGACCGGGTCTATTTTGTTTCGCCCACCGGGCTGTTGGGTTGCCTCAACGCGCTCGATGGCCATCCCCTCTGGTCCGTCAACGTCGTCGAGAAATTCGATGGCCGCGGCGCCTCATTCGGTTACGCATGCTCGCCCGTTGTCGAAGACGGAAAAATCATTCTGCCCGTCGGCGGACCATCGGCCTCCATGGTTGCTCTCAATGCCGACACCGGCACGACCGCCTGGACATCCGGCGCCTCACCGGCCTCCTATTCCTCCGCATTGCCCATCACGTTTCAAGGCCGTCGGCAGATCGTAACTTTCCTGCAAAATACGCTCGCAGGTTTCGATCTTCAGACCGGCCGCTTACTTTGGGAACAGTCCTACCTCCGCGGCTTCGAAGAACACGCCGCCGCGCTGCTTTACGACGAGCCGTACCTGCGCGCCACCCAAGCCTACCGTGCCGGCTCCGATCTATACGCCCTCGAAGCCGGCGCGCCGGGCGAAAACATTGATGGCGTTCCTGTCTGCGGTATCAAGCGCGTCCGCCACGATGCGCAAATGTCCAACGATGTCGCTTCCAGCGTCATGGTCGATGGCTTCGTCTACGGCTTCGATCTCCGCGAAATGCAGGCCAACGGCGGCCGCCCGTCACGCGGCTCCTTTCGCTGCATGGATTTCAAAACCGGCCAGGTCCGCTGGTCCAGCGACCGTCCCGGCCAATCCACTATCCTCGTCGCCGATGGAAAACTATTTCTCTTCAACGACTCCGGCCAACTTCTCCTCCTCCGCATCAATCCAGATCACTACGAAGAACTCGGCCGTGCCGATATCTTCCCCGGCGAAACCTGCTGGACCGCGCCCGCCCTCGATCACGGCCGCCTCTATCTCCGCAGCCCAACCCGCGCCGCCTGCCTCTACGTCGGAAATCCCCAGAATATGACCCCTCGTCAGCGCACCCTCACTGCCCCGGCAACAACAATTCCCAAAACCGTCCACACTAACAGAACCTGGCTCGTTGGCGCCGAGCGCGACTACCCCTTCGAAATGCCGGATGTGCGCGAACTAAAGCGATGGTATCTGTTTTCGCTGTGCGCATTGGCCGCCGCCGCAATGCTTGCGGGCATCACATTCGGAATCTCGCGCGTCGGCCTCGCTCAACAGTCGGAGCGACCCGCCGCGATCGTTTTCTGGATCGGCCTCTTCACCTTCGGCACCATCACCACCCCGCTCGTCAACCATTTTAGCGCCCAATTCATCTTCACCTGGCCGCTCACCCTCATTGCAGTCCACCAGATCGCGCTCGCCGCCGTGTCCCGTCCAAGAAAACCCCACCAGGATAAGCGAATCGATTGGCCCGCCATCGCCTCCACCGGCCTGTTATTCCTCTCCTGCCTCCTCTACTTCAAACTCACAAAACAACTCAGCCTCATCCCCGGCTGGTATTTTCTCCTCGCCTTCCCCGCCGCCTGGCCACTCGCCGTTCCCGCGGCCCGCCGACTCCACCGCCCCAACAGCCTCGCACAAAACATCCTCTGGCTGTTCGCAGTCTTCACCGTCTATTTCTGGGCCGCCGGAACAATCATGCTCGTGCGCACAGCCCTCGGCTAAAATCCGCGCACGAAGCAACCCCAGCATCTGCAAAGATGCCAAATTCATCCCGCGCAGTGGCTTCGCCCGCGCGAAGCTCACAGCCCCACGTTTTTCAAATGATCATCCCAGCGCCTTCGCAGCGGCCTCCGCAACCGCCTGATCCTGCTTCCCCGAACCGCCGCTCACCCCAACTGCCCCAACCACCGCCCCGTTCCGCTTGAGCGGCACCCCGCCGGCAAAGATCATCACCTTCCCATCGTTCGACGCATGAATCCCATAAAAATCCCCGCCCGGCTGCGTCACCGTACTCAACGTCTTCGTCTCAATATCAAACGCCCGGCTCGTCCACGCCTTATTCATCGCAATATTAATGCTCCCCAGCCATGCCCCATCCATCCGAACAAACGCAACCAGGTTCCCGCCTCCATCCACCACAGCAATGTTCATCGGCTGCCCCTGGTTCTTCGACTCCCGCTCCCCAGCCGCAATCACCCGCCGCGCATCTTCAAGGTTAATCATCATGGCTCCCAATCAAAACAGGACACCCCCAAAACTAGACATCACCAAAAAAAATACCTTACCCACGCGCCCCCTTATTGGCGACTCCAATCATTCCCCGAAAATAATTTCCCGTTTCGTCCCGAATGATCGACCCTGGAACGCGATGCTCGGTTGATGACAAAAGCCGGTTTGAGGGACCTGCACGTGGAGGTTTCGTTGTGCGTTGGTCGCGCGCTCTCTGCCCCCTCTCCCTCCGGGAGAGGGATGGGGTGAGGGCGAGTGCCAGGCGCCTACGCTCCAACGGAAGCATTTCCCTTTCCTTTGCCAGAGCGGTAGGGGGTCTATACAACTCTTCGCCATGAAGGTTCAAGCCGCGGTACTGATGTCCCCCAAATCTCCTTTCGAGTTACACGAGCTCGATCTGGCCGACCCGCGCGCCGGCGAAGTCCTCGTCCGCATCGCCGCGGCCGGCGTGTGTCATAGCGACTGGCACCTGGTCTCCGGTGCAACCCAACACCCCATGCCCTGCGTGGCCGGCCACGAAGGCGCGGGCATCGTCGAAGCCATCGGCCGCGGCGTCACGTCCGTCCGCCCGGGCGATCACGTCGTCCTCAACTGGGCCCCCGATTGCGGCCACTGCTTCTATTGCCTCCGCGGCAAGCCCAATCTCTGCGACACCTACGTCGGCCCCATCTGGGCCGGCACCATGCTCGACGGAACCACGCGCCTCTCTTCCGCCGGCAAACCCATCTACCACTTCTGCGGCCTGGCCACCTTCGCATCCCACGCCGTCGTCCCCGAACAAAGCTGCGTCGTCGCCCGCCCCGACGTCCCACTGGAAATCGCCGCCCTCGTCGGATGCGCCGTCGCGACCGGCGTCGGAGCCGCCATGTACACCGCCGCCGTCCGCCCCGGCGATTCCGTCGCCGTCTTCGGCTGCGGCGGCGTCGGGCTCAGCATCCTCCTGGGCGCAAAACTCTGCGGCGCAAAAACCCTCATCGCCATCGACCAAAACCCAACAAAAATGGATCTCGCCCGCCAGTTCGGCGCAACCCACGCGCTGCTGGCCGATGCAAACGTCGTCAAAGAAGTGAAGCAGATCACCGCCGGCCGCGGCGCCGATCACGCCTTCGAAGCCGTCGGCATCCCCCAGGTCCAGGAAACCGCCCTCGAAGCCGTCCGCCCCGGCGGAACCCTCACCCTCGCCGGCCTCTCCCCCATGGGCACCGGCACCAATCTCCCCGGCGCAATCCTCACCCGCCAGGAAAAAACCGTTAAAGGCTCCTACTACGGCTCCGTCCACCCCCGCCGCGATTTCCCCATGCTCCTCGATCTCTACAAATCCAAAAAACTGGATTTAGACCTTCTAATAACAAAGCAATACAAGCTCCCCCAAATCAACCAGGCCTACGCCGACATGCTCTCCGGCAACATTGCCCGCGGCGTCATCGTCTTCTAAACCGCCCCGACTGCCCCATGCAAAGGCGTGCTCAGTCCCAACGCGCCCTCTTTCCCCCTCTCCCCTCGGGGGCTTTGCCTGAATAACGCGACAGATTGTCGATTTTCCGGGCAGCATACGCAATAAAAAGGCAACAATCCAAGGGTGGCGTAGTGGGTAGTGGGTCAGTTTGAATTTGTTTTCACTTGACCACGTATGGGCCTGCTGCAAATGCTGGCCACGCGAGGCATTCGCGGTGGTGCCCGCATTATCACCTTGACTAGACCTTAAACAAGCGAATCCCCCGCCGTCTTGAGCGGGGTGGGCGGAAGC
>DAIRGS010000322.1:0-8039 GCA_036794395.1 Tepidisphaeraceae bacterium
AAAATGCTGTCGAAATGGAGGCATTATGGATGGAGCTTCTCTCTGCTGCTGTGCGCGGCCACGGTGGTGCTGTGGGTGCGGAGCTGCTGGCGTCAAGACGTTTTCTGGTCATACCATGTCGGCACATATATCAGCGGCAGGGGGACAGGCGAATACGGAAAGTACGACGACAACACCTACCTGCTCGAAATCGGTCGCGGTGCGTTCGCTGTCGGCTATCTTAATCACCGTTATCTCCTGATCCCCACGCTGCGCACCCAGCTTCTCGCCGGGCAAGGTCTTCACCACGCGACGTCGAAACCCCATGCCCTTTACGGCGAAATCAATATTCCGCAATTTCAGCGGATTGGATTTAAATACGGCCTCCACGTGATGAAAGCGGGCGGTTTCACCTTCGGGCGGCAATGCATCGTTCCATTATGGTTCCTTGCCGCGGCGTTCGCAGTTCTTCCAACCCGCGCAGTCGCGATCAGGTTCCTCAGTGTTCGAAGGCGCCGCATGGACGCCGGACTCTGCCCCACCTGCTCCTACAACCTCACCGACAACACCAGCGGCGTATGCCCTGAATGCGGCTTACCCGTCGTGCCTGCCCACAAAATCCCCGGACTGCCCACAAAAACAGGGAAGCCCTGCGATTCATAGGCAAAACCGGGTTGTTCGGACGCATTTGCGTATGGGTTGGGATGGGGTTTATCATGGGGGATTCAGCGTCCACGTTTTGGTTGCGGGGGAAACGGATGTGAGCTCCGGGGAGTGGAATCTTGGGAAAATCTGGTCGAGATGATCTTCAGGTAATCGTGGCGGAGCTTCGGAAGGTTCCGCGCGCGAAATGGGGGGCGGTTCGCGAACGACATGGGATGAACAACGCGGACTGGGAAGCGGCGCTGCGGATGTTGAAACAAGGAGCAGGCAAGGGCGCTCCCGCTGCGAAGGGCGCGCCGGCTGCGAGGCCAGTTGCGGCGAACAAGTCCGCCGATACCGTTGTCGACCCTAATGCGGGGCAGCTGGTTCGGAATCAGGCCGGCGGGGTGACTGGATTGGGGGCGGTTGATCGCGATCCGGAAGTCATCGGCCCATATCACATCGAGCAGAAGATCGGCGAAGGCGGCATGGGGATCGTGTACAAGGCCGAGCAGCGCCAGCCGGTTCGGCGGATGGTTGCGATCAAAGTCATCAAGCTGGGGATGGACACGGCCGACATCGTGAAGCGGTTTGAGGCCGAGCGGCAGGCGCTGGCGGTGATGAACCATCCGAACGTCGCACGGGTGTACGAAGCGGGGGCGACGGAACAAGGTCGGCCTTACTTCGCGATGGAATACGTTCCGGGGTTGCCGTTCAATGAGTATTGCGATCAGTGCAAGCTGACGACGCGGCAGCGGCTGCAACTGTTCGTGGCGGTGTGCAGCGCTATTCAGCATGCGCACCAGAAGGGGATCATTCATCGCGATTTGAAGCCGACCAATATCCTGATCACGCTGGTGGATTCGACCCCGACGCCGAAGGTCATCGATTTTGGCATCGCCAAAGCCACTGACCAGCAACTGACGCAGCAGACGTTTCATACGCAGAGTGGTGCGGTCGTCGGCACGCCGGAGTACATGTCGCCCGAGCAGGCGCTGACCGGCAGCCTGGACGTGGACACGCGAACAGACGTGTACTCGCTGGGGGTGGTGCTGTATCAGTTGCTGACCGGTTGTCTTCCATTCGATTCGATCGCGCTGCGCTCGTCCGGACCCGAGGGGATTGCGCGGATGATTCGTGAGACCGATCCGCCGCGGCCGAGCACCAAGCTCGGAACGGCGCACGGTGTGGAGGGTTCATCGCCCGGGACGTCGGAAGCGGATGAGTTGTCAGAGCGTCGGGGGTCGGATTTTCGCACGCTTCGCCGCGAGCTGACGCGCGATCTGGACTGGATCGTGCTTCGCGCGATGGAGAAGGACCGTACCCGCAGATATCAGACGGCCAATGCGCTGGGGCGGGACGTCGAGCGGTATCTGAATGACGAGGCGGTGGAGGCGTGCCCGCCTTCGACAATGTATCGGATGCTGCGTTTCACGCGAAAGCACCGCGGTGCGTTGCGGGCGACAGCGGCGTTTGTTTTGCTGTTGCTGGCGACGACGGTGTTCAGTTCCCTCAAAGCCGTGCAAAAGACTTTGGCGGAGAGTGAAGCGAGGGACAATAGCAATCGGGCGGATGTTCTTCGGCAACGGGCCGAGTTGTCGGAAGCGGTAGCCAGGAGCGAGCGCGATAACGCGGTCGCGCAGGAGCAACGCGCGAAGCGCGCCGAGGCCGCCGCCAAGGCCGAGCGGGATGCGGCACTAGCGGAGAACACGCGGGCGAATCGCGAAGCCGCGGTTGCAACGGCGATGAGCAGCTCGCTGGTGGGCGTGACCGGCGCGTACAGCTCCGCGGGGCGGTATGTGGAGGCCGAACCGCTGCTCAAAGAGGCGCTGGCGGCAATGCAGAAATCGTATGGCGATAACAACCTGACCACCTGCAAATTCATGAACGATCTGGGATGGGTCTATCTGCGGCAGGGGCGGGATGCCGAGGCCGAACCGCTGTTGCAGAAGGCATCTGATCTGAGCCGGAAGCTGGCCGGCGAGAAGGACAGGAACACACTGACGTACCTGTTCAATCTTGCCACCGTGTACGCTCACGAGCATCGCACCGCGGAGGCGGAGCCGATCTTTAAAACGGTTTTGGCCGGGCGAACGGAGGTGTTGGGCGAGGGGGATCCGGAGACGCTGGAAACAATGATCGGGCTGGTGGTGCTATACAACGCCGAGCATCGTTACACAGACTCGGAGCCGCTCTTGAAGCAGGGGTTGGCGGCGGCGAAGAGACAATTGGGTGAGCAGAGCCAGACGACCCTCACGTTCGAAAACGACCTCGGTTGGCTATATCTCCAGCTCAATCAATACGGGGAAGCGGAGCGTTTGCTCCGGCAGGCGGTGGATGCGGCACGCAAGACGCTGGGCGAATCGAAGCCCGCGACGCTGATGTACACGGGCAATCTGATCAACCTGTATCTCAAGCAAGGGAACAAGACCGCGGCGGCAAAGTTGCTTGCCGAGCGTGGTTTGGCGCAGGCTGGGGCGGGCAGGCTTACCGAGGGCGATCGCGATCTTGCCCAATCGATCCAGGTGGATCCTGCCAACGACCAGGTGTGGTACAACCGCGCTTGCATCCTGGCTCATTTGAATGACTTGGGGAGTTACAAAAATGTCCGCCGGATGATGCTCGAGCGGTTCATCAACGCGAAGGATCGCCAGGTGGCGAATCGTGTTGCCAGGGCGTGCCTGCTTCTCACTGATGCAAGTACCGATCTGCAGGCGCCGACGGCTCTGGTGACGCGGGCACTGGCTGGCGACGCGAACGTGGCGCCCATCGCGAGCTTCCAACTGACGCGAAGTCTGCTGGAATTTCGCGCCGCCAATTATTCCGGCGCGATCGAATGGGCAAATAAGATGCGTTCACAGCCTGCCGTGACGCGGAGCGAGGCGCTGATTGCGGACCTGATCATCGCGATGTCGGGTTACGCGCAGGGTCAGCTCGGCGAGGCGCAGTCAGGACTGCGCCGTGCAGTTGCCGAAATGGATCAGAAGCTTCCGCGGCTTGGCAGAGACACCCTCAATGAACCGCTGGCGGATGTGCTGGTGTCCCAGGTCCTTCGGCGCGAAGCCGAGTCGAAAATCGTAGGCACTCCGGCGACTCAGCCGACCGGTGGCGGCGTGGTTGCAACGGGAAACAATCGGTCAGCCGCGGGAATCGGCACCATCGCGGCTCGCCCGGATGGATCCTACCGGCTTGAAGCGGCCGCATCGCGCGTCGTGGGACAGATGGCGCGGCTGGACGGCGACTTCATCGCCCATTGGAACGATGCCAAGGACTATGTGACCTGGAACATTTAGGTCCGTAAGACCGGCTCATATACGGTCACATTGGACTATGCATGTGCGGCGTATAGCGCCGGAAGCGTTTTCGAGATACTGGTTGGAAACAATAAGCTTCAGCGGAAAACCGTACGTACCGCGGGTTGGCTGGCGTTTCAGGCGATCAAGCTCGGCGCAATTGAGATCGACCGCACCGGGGTGATGACCGTTCAGATCAGGCCCGTCAACAAGACCGGCGAGGCAGTGATGAACCTTCGCACCGTGCTGCTGCGGCCGCGGGCGCAGACGATTGCCGAAGCCGTGGGCCAGGCGGCCGACGGGTCTTTCCAGCTTCAAGCGCCGGATGCAAAGATCGTTGGCAAAACGGCGCTGGCCGAAGACGAGAACGTCGGCTACTGGACGAACCCAAAGGATTACGTGGAGTGGAAGCTCCAGGTGAGGACTCCGGGCAAGTTCCAGGTTGCGGTGGATTACGCGTGCATTCCCCAATCCGCGGGGAGCGACTATGAGGTGGTCGTGGGAGGAGAGCGATTGCCGGCAAAGGTCGCCGCGACCGGCAGCTGGCGCGATTTCCGCACGGTCAGCATCGGCTCAATCCAGATCGATCGAGCGGGCGTGGCCACGCTTCAGGTCAAGCCGGTGAACATCGGCAAGGGCGCGGTGATGAATCTTCGAAACGTGTTCCTCCGGCCTGCACTCGACAGCTCAGATAAGCCAGGCGGGTGAAGAACCGGGCCTGTTCAGGATTAGAAGTTCCTTCGGCGGCACCGTTACGTGCTGCCCGATTAGTTGAGAGGAGTGGCGTGTGGGAAAACGGCACAAAAAAGCCGAGTCGGCCAGTTCCGTTCTGCGCAAGCGTTATTATGCTGGAAAGCCCAGGCACCGCATTGAGCAAGCAGAGGCCGCAATGTCCAACATGGCATTGGGCGACAAAATTCGGATGCTTCGTGAGCACGCCGGACTAACGCAGGCACAACTTGCCGCGCAAATTGGAACTCAGCCATCGCAGATCAGCCGGATTGAAGATGCTGACTACGATGGGCATTCGGTGGATACCCTTCGTCGCATTGCTAATGCACTGCATGCCAAACTGAAAATCGAATTCGTTGAAGACGGGTCGCAGACTCATAATTTACAGCCTGTCTGATAGCTCGTTACATATCTCACATTGGCAATTGATCAATCGCGACGTTTCGAATCACGGTGGCGAGTTCTTCGCGGAGGTCGCGGGCGATTGCGGCAAACTCGTATCGGGCTTGGCTGATGAGTTTTTGCATCGTCTCTGTGATCACGGCCTGGGACGCGTGAACGCCTGCATTCCACGCGATAAGTGCCGTTTCCCTGGTGCCGGGGGGTTGTGCGCCTGGATAAACGCGATCGAACCATTCGTCGAAGGCATGCATTGCCCGATCATACCTTATCGTGGGGGCACGCGAGCCATTGGCCAAGGAGCGGCGCTTGCCAATAATCCCCGGCATGACTCGACTCGCCATTGATCTTCGCTCGATTGGGTTTCGTCGGGACGGACGGTGGATTCTTGATGCGCTTTCTTGGCAGGTGGCCGAAGGGACTTGCGCCGCGATGCTGGGGCCGAATGGGTGCGGGAAGAGCACGCTGGCGCGGGTTATCGCAGGGCATTTGTGGCCGACGCGCGGGCATGTTCAGGTGCTGGGGCAGATCTTTGGGGAGGTGGATCTTCATGAATTGCGCAAGAGTTTGCGGCTGGTTCAATCGACCAGTCCGGTGGAGATGGACCCGGATCTGACGGCCCACGAGGTTGCCGTGACAGGGTACTTCGGGACGCTGGGGCTTTATGATCCGGTCGAGGCGGCGATGAATGAACATGCCGCGGAGGTGCTGGATCGGGTGGGCCTGCATCATGTCGCGTCGCACCGATATACGACGCTGAGCAATGGCGAGCGGATGCGATGTCTGATTGCGCGGGCGCTGGTGGTTCGGCCGCGACTGCTGTTGCTGGATGAGCCGACGGCGGGGCTGGATCTATTGGCGCGGGAGCAGGTGCTGGCGACGATTCAGGCGCTGTTTGAAGGGGAGAATCCTGAGCCGCCGACCGTGCTGTTCATCACGCATCATCTGGAGGAATTGCCGCCGGCGACTTCGAATGTTTTGCTTATGGACAATGGGAAGGTCGCGGCGCAGGGGCTGCCGGGGGAGGTGCTGACGGCGGAGAAGCTGTCGCCGGTGTATGGGTGCCCGATGGAAGTGACGGAGACGGGCGGGCGGTACTATGCGCAGGTGCATCCGGAGGCTTGGTCGTCGCTGTTGAAGAAAAGGTGAGTGGCCCATCGCCGCATCGAAGGCGCTTTATAATAGCGAAGCGAATTGCACGAAGACTACTTCCGGTCGAAAACAAGGACTCCCGGCTCGTGCTTGTCGCTCACGAAAAGCTCGTTGCCTCGAATCTCATACAGACCCTTAGTTTCGCCGTGGCCGATATCGATATACACATCCGAACCAACTATTCGGAAAGTTCCATCCGTTTCGCCTCGAACGCCATCGAAGTTCGTCACTGAATGGTATTTTCCATCGGGTGTAAACGTCAGCGTACCGGTGAACCGCATGGCGAACGCCGGGTCTTTGGCCGCCTGCTCGCTGAACTTCGCGGGGTTTAGCACCCACGTTCCGACAATCGGATGTGTAAGTGTTCCGGTCTGGCCGGTGGACGCACAACCCGAAACGACGCAGATCGCAAATAACGCCGCAAATGTGGCGGATTGAATAAGTCGTCTATCGGCCATCCCCGGCAGTTTTCACTTTTTCACGACGAAATCAACATGACCTTCATCACCGCCCATTGGGCGCTGATCCTCAGCATCCTCGCCATCGTTCACGTTACCGTCTCCTCGATCTCGGCCTGCTCAACAAGCCGAAGGCCGAGACGGTTTTCGAGCAGGTTTCGCATTACGTCCAGATCGCAGCGGGCCTCGGCACGAAGCCAGCGGGTGACAAGAGTTGCCGGTCATTGTAGAAATCGATTGTTTTCGCGAAATTGAGACGGGGAGGCGGCTATGAGTAAACCCTCTGTGTTGGGACGGATTTTCGGCTTCGCGTCTGCTTCATCGCTTCTGCTTTGTGCGGCGGCGGTGGCGCTTTGGGTGAACCGCGATAATTGGGTTATGAATTCGTCGGCGTCGTCGCGGGTGTTATCGCGGCGGCATTCGGTTTGGCTGCTGCCAAGAGGTTCCTTGTATTACGACAATATTCCGATGACCCGGCAGCCGGATGGGAGTTGGCAGTATTTTTTCAACACTGCTGATTTTAACTGGAGCGGCGATCCGTGGATTTTGTTCAGAACGATTCCCTATGCGCCATCCGGGCACGGGATCATGCTTGTCGTGCAGTACAGATTGCTCGCCATGGTTTTCGCGGTGCTGCCGATGGTCTGGCTTTTTACGCGACGTAGAAAGAGGCGCACGGGGACGTGCGAAATGTGCGGCTACGACCTTACGGGAAATGCGAGTGGCGTTTGTCCGGAGTGCGGGGCGGCCATCGGCTTACCAGACGATCCGCTTGAAAAACCGATGATTTTTAAGTGATTTGCTGCGGGCGGTCGGGTAAGTGAAAAGATGTAAGATGCGGCGGTGGCGGAATTACCCGTGAATCTTTCTCAGGCATTGGATGAAGCCCGGCGGCTGCGCGTTGGGGGGCGGCTGGCGGAGGCGGCAGCGAGGTATCGGGAGATTATTCAAATCGATCCGGGGCATGTGCTGGCGCTGATGGGTTTGGCGGAGGTAGCGCTGGATGGGGGGCAGTTGGAAGCGGCGGTGGCGCTGCTGAAGCAGGCGATTGCGATTCGCGGGGATTTTGCCGAATGCTGGACGGTGCTGGGATCGGCGTTGCGGGAAGGGGGGAATTTGGATGGGGCGGGGGCGGCTTATCGAAGGGCCAAAGATTTGGATCCGGAGAATCCGGCGGTTTACAACAATCTGGCAAATGTACTGAAGGATCGCGGTGAGTTGGCCGAGGCCGCGGCGGCGTATCGGAAGGCGCTGGCCTTGCGGCCGGACTTTGTCGATGCGTGGTTGAACCTGGGGATTGTGCTGTTGTTGGCAGGTGATTTGGGGCAGGGGTTTTTGTGTTACGAAGCGCGGCGGGAGCTGCGGGAGCTGGCATACCTGCAGC
>DAIRGS010000323.1:0-8027 GCA_036794395.1 Tepidisphaeraceae bacterium
AAACCAACTTTCCTTGAGGGAGCATTTTCTTCCCGCAACTTCAGAAGGTTGTCTTCGTATCGAAGCTTGGTTTTCCCAAATCGAACCCGTCGCTGGGAATCATCCCCCTTGACCATGGGCTGGAAGCCCATGCCACGAAATGGCGCGGAATCCTGCATGAGCATTTAGTCGCCGCCGATCATCTTTGTTCCACACTGGCAGACGAAGGGTTTGAGCTGATGGGGCCGGATGCTGGAGGCCTTTTTCAGCTCAATTGCGCATCCACATTTAACGCAGCTGAACACGGTCCCCAGTTGGGGCGCGACTGCCGCCGGCGCATCAAGCGGACTCTCATCGTCGCTGGCATCCAATACGTCCTGCTTGCGATCCATCGCAAGGTTGGCCAGCTTGTCGGCCAGGGTATTTTTATCGCGATAGTTATGCTCGATACGGGCTTCGTTAAATTGATGGTACAGCGCCTTGGCTTCGTCGTGGAGCAACTTCATATCCGAGTTCTTAACCCGATATTCGCCGCGCATCTGTTTGATGATCAATTCGCTGTCGCCGCGGATGACAATTTTTTTCGCGCCCAGTTCCCTGGCCATTTCGAGCCCGGTGATCAGGGCCTTATACTCGGCAACGTTGTTCGTTGCCCTGCCAATAAAGCGGCCCAGAGTGGCAAGCACGGCACCATCGGAAGCTCGGAGAACAACCCCGATCCCCGCCGGCCCCGGGTTTCCCCGGCTGCCCCCGTCGAATTGAATCGTGATGACGTCGTTCATGCCTGCGGAACCGAAACTCCGTCCTGAGCCTGAGCGACTTGGTGCTCGCCCGACTGCTGTCCGCCGGACTGCTGCTCACCCGACTGGTTTTCAGCAGCTTGCGTCTCACTTGACGGGACTGGTTCCTCCAGCACGTCGGCCACGCCATCAACCCTGGCTTCCTGCATGCGGTACCGGATCACGCGCTCCAGGTGCTCGCGGGACTTGCCCTTGTAGTAACCGGCAAGCTCGCCATTGATATTGACGCGAAGGGAGACAGGATCGTTCCCGGCATCGACAGCCGCCTTGACCGATTCGCCCTGTGCCCCATTGAGCAACTCGCCCCAGCGGCCTTTGGCACGCTGTTCGATCACGGGCTCGGGCATACCTGCCGCGCTGGCGGCGTCTTTCGATTTAGCGCTTCGCTTTGCCGCCGATGTGGTCTTGGCGGAGTTGATTGCGGTTTCTGGCGGTAGATCCTCGGGGATGTAAAGGATTCGCCGGCAGCTCGGACAAACCACCAATTCATCTCGCGAATGCAATTTGTTGTACACATCCGCAACCAGAGACATGTTGCACGCGCCGCAAATGTATTCCTCGCGCCGGCGATCGGGCTTGCCAAGGGCACTTAGCGCTTCGCCCTCATACCGCTCGGCAAGTTTATCGAAAGCATCCCGGCCCTTGGGGGTCACCGCGGCCGCCGCGGCATCTCGGGCGGGGCGGAGGGCCTCCACTTCAGCAGTCAACCGCTTAACGGTATCTCCGCTCTGGGCCTGAAGCGTCTCGAGCTTCTTGCGTTCGGCTTCGAGCTGGGTTTGCATCGCCCCCACCTCGTTTTGCTCGCGCTCCACAATCTCAAGCACTTTCATCGCTTCATCTTCGACCTTGTTGCGATCGACTTTGCCGGTGTTGATCTCGACGAGAAAGGCCTGGTATTCCTTGTTGTTCTTGGCAGTTTGCTGCTGAGTTCGAAGCCGTTCGATGTGTACGTCGCGCGAGCGGAGGTCGAGGTCGAGTTGGCCGGCTTGCGCCTGCTGCTCCATGAGATGAGCCTGGGCGAGCTTCAGCTTTTCAGCCAGATCGGCAACCCGGCGCTCCTGGATGCGAACGTTACGAGCCGCCGCATCAAGCCGGGCCTGCGCCCCTCGGAAGGCTTCGTTCGCCCGGAACAGCTTGACCAGCGCGATATTGGTCGGACCCATCTCAAACCATCCTCTTCAAATACATGTGGCCGGGCGACCCTGTCACCGCCCCTACCACCGAAAACTTTTCATTATGCGGATAGATCGGGGATTGAAAAGGGGCTGACCGCAAAACTGCGGCTAAGTGGGAAAGATTGGTTGCTTTCGTGTTTGTAATTGGCTTGCCCGGCTTCCCACCCGTTTTAGGCGCTAAATCGGGTTGCCGGTCAATCCTGATCGGTCGGAACCAGATAGCTGTCGCGCTCCCAGGCGGGCCCAATATCACGGCCGATGAAGCCCTGCCCCCACGCTTGAGGCGATTTGCCCTTCACGATCGTAAGTCGCGAAAGGGCGGTGTAGATGTTGTCGCGCTCCCCATCCTTGCCAACGCCGCAATAAGGGGTGGGCTGAAACGACACATGGCCATCGGTGTAAAGCACATTTTCGCCGGCTCGGAGATGATTATTGGAGTTCGCCCTAGCCAGATCGAAAGGCTTGGCATTCCAAGCCGGGCCGGTGACGTCGCTTCCGTGGGTTACGAATCCGGGGTTTTTATCTGCCAAAAGCGCGAAATCGGCGGGCAGGAAATCGTCCAGTTTGTAGCCCGGCGTGCTGCTGAATGGTGACGCGTAGGAGTAGCTCAGGTGGAGTCCATCCGAGAAATTCGATCGCTGGCGATAAGCGGCGGGCTCGACCGGTTCGGCGCTGGCCGATGTGCTGGGGCAAATAAAGTTGATCGGCTTGGCAAAGCCGGTTCGGACAAGAAGCCACAGCGACGCCGTGACGTCGTTGGGCCGGACAGTCGTGTCCCGGCCAAACGGATCTGCCGAGGCAGCGCCGGTATAGGCGACATAGCCATTGGGATTGTGGGCCGGGTCGTAGGTTACACGCGGGAAGGCGCCCTTGTTGGCGGCGGCATAATTTCGCAGGGAGGCGATTAATATGCGAAGGTTTTCGGCACAACGTGCCCGGTGATCGGCTTCGCGCACTTTGGCGATGTAGGGGACAAAGATACTGATCAGGATCACAATGATCCCAATGACCACGAGCAGTTCCACCAGGCTGAAGCCGCGAACACGTCGGAGGGTTGGGAGCATGCGATTGGCTTGTTGTTGAGGCAAGGTGATGGGAAATCAGCCACGGTCAAGGGAACGGCTGGCATCAACGATGCCGAAATCCATGAGGGGATGATATTCCTGCGGCATGGCCAAGGCATCTTCACCCAGATAGAGCCGCCACCGAACGACCAACTCGGGGTGCAGTTTAATGAAAGCCTGCCACGCGGCATAAAACGAGCGAAGGTAGAACGTTTTGCCATCGTTATCCGATACCTGCCGTTCAAGTTCGCTAACCCGGGCCTGGGCACCGGCCAACTGCTTTTTCATGTCTTCGACTTGCTTGCCCAGTTTGTCGTTGGCACTGGCCAGCTCATTCTTGGCGTTTTGCGCATCCTTCAGCTGGACAAGGGCATCGTTGTAAGCCTTTTGCAATTGATCGGGGTTTGGCTTGTCGTCGGCTCGTGCGCCAGGGGACACGATCACCAACACCAATATGGCCAAAAGCAGACTGCGCATCGTCGCATCCTTTCCGACACCCACGCGGTGGAGAGGGCGGCATTTTAGATTGAGTTCGCCAAGCTCACAATGAGGGAGTTCCGATGATCGCTTAATATCGAGTCCGATAATCTCGAAGGGCGGTACGAGGACTGAATGACGCAGTCGACGAAAGTGGGCGGCCTCGCCCGGCCTCTCAACTCCATTTTGAGCGCCCATCGCGGGGGTCGGTATAGAAAGCAGATGGGTTCGCGAAAGTCGCCGGCAGGCGAAACATACCTTACGCTTGGCACATTGTGGCGGGATTCGACCTGACCTATGCGATTTGAAACATTCCGGAGTCTGCATGCTATTTAGAAAGCTGACGATGGTGCTTATCCTGCTTACCGCGACCTGCGCGGGCGCGGCTTCGGAAGGCAACCGCCTGACTTACCTGGATGATCTCGACCCGTATTACGTCTCCAGGAATTTTCCGAAGCTTGTTACGCCGCAGTGGGTGGGCGAAGAGGGGGTGGACGCCGTTGTCATTCTCGCGATTGACGACATGCAAAACCCGGCCACTTACGAAAAGTTTCTTCGCCCTGTTTTAGATCGTTTAAAGCAAATTGATGGACGGGCTCCAGTCAGCATTATGACCCGTTCGGTTAAAGCCGATGATCCGCAGCTTCAGGCCTGGCTGAAGGAGGGGCTGAGCCTGGAAACACATACCGTGGACCACCCCTGCCCGCTGTTGCAGGGCTCGGATTTTCCCAAGGCAAAATCCACTTACGATCGTTCGGTCGACAATTTGAGTGCGATTCCGAATAGCCGGCCCGTCGCATTCCGCTTTCCATGCTGCGATTCGAAGAACACGCCCAGCCCGCGCGCCTTTGCCGAGATCCTGGGCAAGACCACCGGGAGCGGAAACTTCATCACAATCGACTCATCAGTATTCAATATTCCCACGGCCAACGATCCCGCCTTGCCGCGAACGATCCCGCTCAATCCTGATGGAACCGAGCGATTCCGGCGGTATCTGCCGTTCGACAACTTCGCCAATTACGTTGAAGATTACCCATATCCATATGTGATCGGGAAACTGTGCTGGGAATTTCCGTGCGCCGTGCCCAGCGATTGGGAAAGCTTCCACATCCAGGGCAACGCCAGCCCGCGCTTGCTGGAGGATTGGAAAGCCTCGCTCGACGCGACAGTGCTGAAGCAGGGCGTGATGAACTTTGTGTTCCACCCCTACGGCTGGAGCAGCCCGCAGCAACACGTCGACTTCATCGATTACGCGGTCAAACGCTACGGAAAACGCGTGAAATTCCTCACGTTCGCCGAGGCGATGCACCGCATCGAAACCAATGTCTTGGGCGGACAGCCTCTCCGTGACGCCAAAGGAAACGATAACGGTGCACGGATCCTGGATCTCAATGCAGATGGTTATCTGGATGCGGTGATTTCCAACAGCCATGTCCATCAGGCGCGAGTATGGAACGCCACATCTAAGAAGTGGGATATCTCCGAGTTCCCGGTCGAGATTGTTCGCGATGGCGTTGAAGCGGGCGCTGAATTTGGCGTGCTTGAGGGCCGTCCGATCATGTCCATCCGCAATGAGTTGATGCTGGATGCGTGGAAATTCGAAAATGGAAAATGGATTAACGACATCAGCCTGCTCAATGGATTGGACCTGACCGGCCAGGTTTTTACCGCCGACCATGGTGCGGATCGAGGCTTCCGCTTTCATGACCTGGACGGCGATGGTGACTGTGAAGTGGTCGTCAGCAATGACATGCAGCAGGTCATCTTTCAATGGGACCGCGAGATCCGGCGATGGATGCGACTCAACTTTATGATTCCCCAGGGAGCCGCGTTTGTTGACGCCGATGGCCACGATGCGGGCCTGCGACTGATCGATATTGATGGCGACGGAAAAGACGATGCGCTGTTCTCCGATGAAGATCACTACTCATTGCATCTGTTCACCTCCATGAAAGACGGCTGGGGCAAGCAGATACTGGCCGGGAAGCACGGCGGTATTGATCCGTTGCCGCCGCTGGTTCGCGGCGGGACCAACAATGGCGGGTGGTTCCTCAATCGAACGTTATGGGTGCAAAACGAGAATACAGAGAAGCTACCTGACCAGGTGGATCGAAGGCCGTTCAACCAATTGCTGAATGGGACATTTGCCGGCCCACGATCACCCCAGGCGTCGTTGGATTCGATTCAACTTCGGCCCGGCTTTAAAGCGGAGATCGTGGCAGCCGAGCCATTGGTTGAAGACCCGATCGCCTTCGCCTGGGGCGCTGATCGGAAGCTGTGGGTGGTCGAAATGGGCGACTATCCGCTCGGTGTCGACGGCAAAGGCAAACCCGGCGGAAAGGTCAAATTCCTCGAGGACACGCAAGGCGATGGCCACTACACCAAGGCCACGGTATTCCTCGATAATCTCCCTTTCCCCACCGGTGTACTGCCATGGGGCAAGGGCGTGCTCATCACGGCAGCCCCAAACATTCTGTATGCCGAAGACACCAACGGCGATGGCAAGGCCGATGTTGTCAAGGTGCTTTACAGCGGCTTCGTGCAGGGGAATCAACAACATCGTGTGAACGGACTCGCGTATGGGCTGGACAATTGGGTATGGGTCGCCAACGGCCACAGCGGAGGGACAATCAAATCCGAACTCACGGGCAAAGCCGTCAACATTCGCGGGAGGGATCTTCGAATTAAGCCGGATGAGGGCCTGGTTGAAACCACCACCGGCATGACGCAGTTCGGCCACACTATGAACGACTGGGGCGACTGGTTCGGCTGCGATAATTCCAATCCCATGTATCAGTATGTGCTTGAGGATCATTACCTCCGCCGCAATCCGCATTTCGCGCCGCCGGTGCCGCTCGTGCAGGTGTCGGACGTGCCCGGAGCATCGCCGGTCTATCCGATCAGCCCGGATGTTCCTCGGTTTAATGATCTGTGGGCCCTGCACCACTTCACGTCAGCCAACAGCGTGACCGTCTACCGCGATGTCCTGTTTGGCCCCAACTACTATGGCAACAGCTTTGCAAGCGAGCCGGTGGGGAACCTGATTCATCGAGAAGTGCTTCGCAAGGATGGGGTGGAATATCACAGCGCCCGCCCAAGCGACGAGAAGACCTCGGAATTTCTGGCGTCATTCGATCCATGGTTCCGTCCCACCACGCTGCGCGTGGGGCCGGATGGGGCGCTGTGGGTCGCGGATATGTATCGCCTGGTGATCGAACACCCCGAATGGATTCCAAAGGAATGGCAGGAAAAGCTCGACCTGCGCGCGGGCCGTAATATGGGCCGGATCTATCGGATTTTTCCGGTCGGCAGCGTGTCGCGACCAATCCCCCGGCTCGACGCCCTGGACACCGCCGGCCTTGTTGCCGCCCTCGATAGCCCAAGCGGCTGGCAGCGGGATATGGCGCAGCATTTGATCGTGCAAAAGTCCGATCCCTCGGCCGTGGCGTTGCTCGAGCAACTTTTCGCCGGCAGCCAACGCGATGTAACACGCCTCCAGGCGCTTTGTGCCCTGGAGGGATTAAAGTCACTTAAGCCCGAAGTTCTGCTGCGCGCCCTAAGCGATTCGCATCCGGGAATCCGCCGCCATGCGGTGCGCCTGAGCGAAGATTACCTGGCCAAGTCTCCCAACATTGCAGCGCGCGTCCTTAAGCTTGCAACAGATCCAGATCCATCCGTAAGAATGCAGGTGGCATATTCTCTCGGCCAATGGGATAGCCCCACTGCCGCGGATGCATTGGGTGCGCTGGTCGTCGCTAATCAGAATCAACCCTATATCGAAGCCGCGGCGATGAGTTCTTTGACCGGGTCGAATATTCAGTCAGTTTCAACTGCAATCGCCGACAACATGAATTCCGCCCCGCCGTCCCAACTGGTTCTATCGGGGGTTTTGAAATTCGCCGGGGCCACCGGGAATGGCCCCGCGGCAGCGAAACTTCTCGACCGCGTCACACAACTGCACAACGGCACCCCCGAAGTTTGGCAGCTTGAAACCGTCGCTGTCATGCTCGACGCAATGCAGTCTTCCAGGATCAACCTTGCACAAATCGCCGGTAACGATGCCGGCGCGAAAAGTGTGGCGGGTAAAGTAGACGCTTTGCTGGACGCGGCCCGCAAGCTTGCCGCCGACCCATTGGCCCAGTTGGACATCCGCAGCGCCGCAATCCGCCTGATGGGACGGGGCGGTCCACATGTGAAGGAAGAACTCTCGGTCCTGGCATCAATGCTCACGCCGCAGACTTCATCCGATGTGCAAATTGCCGCGATAGCCGCATTGGCCAAATCGCATGATGACACCGCACCACAAGCGCTACTGCTTGGCTGGCGCACCTACAGCCCCGCACTCAAGCCAATCGCCCTCGACGCGATCCTCAACCGCGCGGATTGGACGCCGGCCTTGCTGGATGCGTTGGAGGCCAAGCGTGTTCCCGCGACCGATCTAGATGCCATTAGGCGTCAGCGGCTACTGCGAAATCGCGATGCAGATGTGCAGGCTCGCGCTCAAGCGATTTTCGCAGGGGCAGTCAATGCCC
>DAIRGS010000324.1:0-8007 GCA_036794395.1 Tepidisphaeraceae bacterium
TGTCATTACCCACAAGCCCAAATTACGCGTCCTTTTCTCCCGCCACCGGTACTCCCAACATTTTTCATTTATAGCGTAAGTCTTTTATTTCGACAGATTCGCAGTCCGTTGAGAACGAGCTTGGCGGCGGTCCACGCCGCCACACGATGAACAAAAGGCAATTGTGAAGGCGAACTTCTTTTTGCGCCAAGGGTTAATTCATCCGTGCAAAATGTTGGGTACTCCGGGGGAAGCGAGCGGAATTGGCGACTGCCCGCGAGTGGGTAGGGAGGGGGGTTTCGTTCAGTGCCCAATAGGTGCTCGCATGAACGGCCCCGGGATACTTCAGAATGTCGTGACCGGAAGTTCCAGATGTCAACCCACGCCCCCTCCCCAACCCTCCCCCGGCGTACCGGTGGCGGGAGAAGAGGATCGCCAACGGTGCCATGCACTCTTTGATGGCGCGTGGAATATCGCACCCTGAGGCAATTCATCCACTGAAGGCATGGATGGACCACCGTGCCATCCAGCCCTTGCGCGCAGATCGCTTCAGATTACTGGAATCCGTAGGGGTGGACGTCGATTGATTTGAGCCCGAGACCGAGGCAGAACTGTTAATGGCGCTGGCGATGGCTGGGGTAGCGCTGCCGGTGGCGGTGGTGGTGTAGTTTCGGGTCAGTGTGAGGGCATCGGTTACATCGATTGTCGAGTCAAAATTGAAATTGCCGCCGTCCCAGTTCGGACTGACGGCGTTGAAGTGGGCTTGAAGCAGTAGTGCGTCGCTGAAATCGACGGTTCGATCGAGGTTTGCATCGCCCATCGCAGTAAAGCGGACCTCGATGGTATTGGCCGGTTGGCTTGGGATGACGCCATCGGCTGAATCGGCGAAGCCGACGCCGAAGGTGTTGGCCGTTGCGCTTGCGGCCGCGGGGGAGGTGATGATGCCGGTGAGACCGGGGGTTGCACCGCTCCATGCACCGGCGTTGTAGCCATTGGCCAGGGCCTGCTGAATCACGGAGCCGAGGCTGGAGGCGGGCGGATAACTGAAATAGACAGTGCTTTGGCCGATGTCGATCGTTGTTCCAGATAGCGGATTGGTTCCGGAAAGGCCGTTAATCGTAAAGGTTCCGTTCAGATGAAGCGAATTGGGGAGCGGGTTTCCGTTGGCGTTATTGAGGGTGATGACGTCGTTGCCGCCGGCACCATTGATTGTAAGTCCGTTTATGTCGTTGATCAGGATGGCGGCGGAATGGGTGCCGAAGGTCCAATCGATATGTTGGCCATCCGGATCGCGAATCAGGGTGATGCCATCATTGCCGGCCGTGCCATTAATTGTGCTGGCGGGGTTGAAGTCGTAGCCCAATACGTCCATGAGTCGCTGGTCGACAGTGGAGATATCGTCTTTCACGCCGAAGCTTGAAAAGGCGTTGAAAGCATCCTGGGTGCCCGACGCCCAGTCGCCCAGATCGGCTCCGCTGACGGAATTGAAAGTCTTCAGATTTGTGGCGCCGGCATCGACGGAGAAGTAAACGCCGGTGTCGGTTTGATTGATGCTGCGGCCCGCGGCGGTATAGCGGAAGAGGTCCATCGGATCGAAGCCAGACACGCTGCTCAGGCCATCAATCCGCCCCATGATCTCGCTGAACTCGTGCGCGGCGACACCAAAGAAATCGATCTTCCCGAAGACGGCGCGATTATTGGGATCGAACGTGTACGAAAACGTAGTTCCAAAAGTAAACGTGCCATCGAGCGCCGAAGCGCTCCCGGTAAAAATGCCCAACGCTTTTTGCTGCGCGGTGGGAACAAAGAAAGTACTACCGGCGGGGAGGGGGCTCGTGACCGGCCAATCGTTGGTCATCCCGGCCTGATCGTCGGCGGTTTTCTCGTCGGAGATCAGAGCGGTGCGGACGGCGGAATAGGTCTTGTTATTAGTGCTTGTGTTACTCTGCCCAAGCAAGCCGGAAGCCGAGCTGGCCTTGACTTTGATATTGATCGTGATCGGATCGTTGTAGAGATCTTCGAACTGCTGCGCCTCATAAGTGCAGGCCGATTCGACCTGGGCGGCGTTGGATAACGCGGTGACCGTTGCATCAAAAGTCAGATTGATCGTGAGATGATTCACGACTGCCGGGGATGCGACGGTATTGGGGGCGGCGGACATGAGGAATCGCGCTTCGAGCGGCTCGATTCCGCGCGACGTTTCAACGACGCGGTCTGCTCTACTGCGAATGCGACCTTTGTTCCTGAAAGCCGCGGGAATATACGAACCGGCCAAGTTGCGCGCTAACATCTTCGCTCCCGAACAAACCCGCCATCCGTCCGCCTGCCGGGAGCATTGTCTCAAGAACCGATCTGGAATCCAAATAGAATCCCGTTATGAATATTCGTCAATGTTTTTTTGGAATGAAAACGGGGCCGGTGATTGTTTCATTGGCGCAAAATGTGCGCGGCGGGGAAATCTCGCAGCGGCAAAATTTGCAGGCGATCTTCCACGGCAGGACATCTGCGGTGCCGAAGCAGGCAACCCGATCGAAGTTCCTCATTTACTCACTTATGCTTAACGTCACGCAAATGAATCTCGCCGCGCTTGTGCGGATCGGGTTTTTTATTGGACTTGCGGAGAGGGGTCGCGTCGTCATCATCGACGCGATTGTTGCTGGTGGGGTCGTTTGCAGTTGAGGACAAAACGGGTGAGGTCTCGACAGGCGGCGGTGGATTGACAATTGGTGCGACAACAGCCGCGATGCCAACAGTGCCGCTGGCGGCGGAAGAGATGGCAGATGGCGCCAGTGACTTTCCGAAGTTGGCCTGGAGGAGCGTTGCGTCGGCAAGATTAATGGTGGAGTCGTAGTTGAAGTTGCCGGCGTCCCAGGCGGGGGAGCCGGTGGCCATGTAATGGCGGGCCATGAGGATGGCGTCGGTGGAGTTGACGATGCCGTCGAGGTTGGCGTCGCCCATAACGGTGTAGCGGATTTCGATGGTGTTAGCCGGTTGTCCACTGACGATCCCGTCGGAGGAGTCGGCGAAGCCGAGGGCGTAGGGGCCAGGAGGGTAAAGATCAAAGCTCATTATCGCCCCAGTGGAAGCTGTCGCGAACCCGTAGCAATGCCCGTCCTCATACCCCTCCACGAGATCCTGCTGAATCTTCGCCGCAGAACTGAACCCCGGGACATAGCCTAAATATAGCGTGCTTTTCCCCATCTCCACCGTTGTGCCATTGAGCGGGTCAGGGCCTATCAGGCCATTAATTGTGAACGCGCCATTGAGATGCAGAATATTTGGCAGGGGATTGCCATTGGAGTAATCGAGGGTAATCACATCGTTGCCGCCATCGCCGGTAAGGCTTAAGCCCCGATGATCTGCGATCATGGCCTGTCCGGACTTTGATCCAATGGTCCAGTCGATATGTAGAAGGTCGGCGTCTCTACGCAATGTAATATTCGGCGCCGCGGGAGTGGCCTGGAAGAACACTCCATACCCATCGGCGCCGAACGACACGCCTCTGAAGGTTCCGTCACTATCGCGAACGATGGCGAGCGGCGATCCGATGTCATCAAAAGGGATCAACGCAATCGGAATCACGGTCGTGGCCCCGCTACGGATTTCGAAGATTTCGCCTTTCCCAACAAAAGGGCTGTCCTGAAGCGTGCCAAACAGGTTCCCAGCTTGGTCCATTAACAATTCGCCATTTGGCCGCGACCCGGAATTGAAAATGTCGAATGAGGCTATCGTCGTTAGAACACCGCTTCCCTTGCGCACTTCAAACACCCCGCCCCCGCCGTCGCCGCCATCACTCGTCGTTGCATAAATGTTACCGGCCGCGTCGAGCAGAAGTCCCCCATTTGGTCGAGCGTTAAAGGATGCGATGTCAGTGACTGCCGAGGATCCCGCGGTCAACTCAAAGATCGTTCCGAAATTGTGCAGGCCTCCTCGTGAGGCCGTGCCGTACAGATTTCCCGAACTGTCCAGGGTCAGCGGCCCGAATGGGGAGGATCCGGTTGATCCGTCCAAAGTTGCTAACACACTATAAGCGTGAGTTCCAGCCGCGATTTCAAAGATCGCCCCCGTTTCATAAGAGCCGGTGGTCCCATACAAATTACCTGCCGTGTCGCGTATCAGTCCCCCCGCAGGGACGTTTTCCTCAAACCTATCGAAACTATACACCGTGTTAATTGCGCCAGTGCTCTTAACCCATTCGAAGACATTGCCATAACCGAGGACTCCGCCCCCGCTTGTCGTACCGAAAATATTTCCATTGTCATCGATTACGACGTTACCGTTGGGCGCATGCCCATTTACCCCATCAAAGTACGCGATCGTCGTGGCCATGCCTGTCCGGTGGTCCAGTTCGTACAACACCCCATCGTTAGTGCTTCCACCCCGCGCGGCAGTTCCCCATAGATTACCGTCAGCATCCGTCGCGAGCCCCGGGTTCGGATACATGCCCGACGTGGACCCAAATGTAGCGACCGTGGCGACGGTCGCGCCACCGGGTGCAAGCGTGAAAATCGAGCCTGTCGAGGCGGGTCCACCCGAATCGGTAACACCATAGATGCGTCCTGTGCCATCCATGACGATTCCAGCACTGGCGCTGGGCTGGAAGGATGCGAGTGTAGCAAGTGTCGAACTACCAGCAGGAAGCTCGTAAACAATGCTGCCTCCGCTCGACCCGCCACCGTAGGCAATACCAAAGAGGTTCCCGGCATGATCGATGTAGGGCACCCCAGGGTATTTGCCATTGGGGCCAGTGAACGACGCCAAAGTCGTCAATGAGGTAGACCCTTTGACGATTTCAAACAGACTTCCGTATTGAAAGGAGCCTCCTTGTTGGATTGATCCGAAAAGATTGCCAGCTTGGTCCATTACAAGCCCGGGAGTAGGACCGCCTGTGCCGCCACTGTTGGGAAACGTGATAAGAGTGCGAACGGTTTTGCTTCCGGAAGCAACTTCGAAGACCGTATAGGCAGTCGTACCGAACAGATTGCCATCTGTGTCAACCACGATGCCGCCGGTGGAATAGTAATCTGTAGCACGTGGAGAGGCCAAAATCGTGATCGTTGAAGTCCCCGCCAAAAGTTCGAAAATAGATCCGACCCCGTTCACGCCGCCGGTTTCTGTTGTCCCGAATAAATTGCCATTCCCGTCGGCAACCAAGCCGCCAAGCGGATGTGTCCCAGTCGCGTAAGTAAATGATACGAGGGTTGTAATTGCAGAGCTGCCTTTTACAACCTCGAATAGGGTTCCCAATCCATTCGCGCCGCCACCTCTCGTCGTGCCGAACAAATTCCCGTTTTGATCGACCAGAAGTGGTGCGGTTGATGACCCCTGCGGATCAACAAAGTTCCCGAGAGTGGCAATGGTGGAACTGCCGTTAACGATTTCAAAAACGGTTCCGTGCCCGTATTGACCACCGGCCTGTGTCGTCCCGTAGAGGTTGCCGGCGGCATCGAGCGTGAGAGTGGTCCGAGGGTTGGCCCCCGTACTGTTGAGCCCCATCCGATCCAACGGATTAACCGCATAACCAGAGAGTAGCCGGCGTTCTTCGAGCGCCTCAACCATATAGTGATAGCATCCCTGGCATCCTCGGACGGCTTTTGGATCAATGGACCCGGAAAACCCATCATGAGTATTTGGCTGTATCATCAAATCCCTTTGCATGCAGGGCGTGGCAACGAAGAGGGTTGCAGGCTTCGAGTATTCAACTGGGTCGCGGGAAGACCCCCTATAACGATGTTTACGCGAACTCGGGATCCCCGTTTAAGCGTTTCTGAAGATCGTTGTAAAGTGTACGTCCAACTGACATATCCGTTGCAACCGCTTGTCCTGGGGAGACGAACTTGGTGCTTCGTGTTTGACAACAATCCGATATGCGCGTAGCTTTATGACATCAAGCTGGGAGTGGGAGTGACGGCGATTGGGAGGCCTATTGGGCCGGCCCGACCTTTTGCATTGACGCTAAAACACGGGAGATTCAATCGGAGGGAGCAAAGCCAGTCCGATCAATCGGGCTTGCCTGACTGAGGTCCAATTCGTTCGCCTGCACCATTCGCGGCGGGTTCTTCGCGGCGCAGGCGACACACGTCGTGACGCCCGGCAAGGCGTCCAGGCGGGCTTGGGTGATGGGTCGGCCGCAGAGACAACAGCGTACGATTGAAGAGTTGTTTGACATCCGTGGGCTCCGACCTGCGATGAGCAAAGTTTAGGCCAGTTTCGAACCATGTGTGGGGCTTTTGTCTTACACGTGAGCGGTTAAAATCGCGGTCCATGTCCAATCCCCTTATCCGCCTGGCCACCGCCGAAGACCTACCGGTCATCAATGATATTTACAACCACTACGTTTTGAACTCGACTTGCACGTATCAGGAAGAGCCGTCGACGCCGCACGAGCGGGAGGAGTGGTTTGCCGGTCATGGGGCGGAGCTGCCGGTGACGGTGGCGGTGCAGGATAATCAGACGGTCGGCTGGGCGTCGCTGTCGCGGTTTCATCGCCGCTCGGCTTATCGAAATACGATCGAGAACTCGGTTTACGTCCGGCCTGAACTGCATGGCCGGGGGATTGGGTCGATCTTGCTGGCCGATTCGATCGAGCGAGCGCGTGCCGCCCGGCATCGAACCATCCTGGCCCTGATCGACATGGATCAGAAGGCGAGCATCCAATTACATCTCAAGTTCGGCTTCAAACAGGCCGCCCATCTGCGCGAGGTTGGATTCAAATTTGGCCGATGGTTGGATGTAGTATATTTGCAATTGATGCTGTGAGATCGCGGGCCCAAACAGCTTTAAACACGAAGGCACGAAGACACGAAGAATACAAGGCAAGAAGGAACCACCGTAAAGTGGATTGAGAATGGCAATGAGCCACTCAGACACAGCACTTTCTTTAGTCTTCTTCGTGTCTTCGTGCCTTCGTGTTTAATCTTTTAGACGAGCCGGATCGCAACCCCGTGATCGGCCAGGAATTGCTTGGTCTGGCCGATGGTGTAGTTGCCGAAGTGAAAGATGCTGGCGGCGAGCGCGGCATCCGCGTGGCCCGTGGTCAGAACATCCAGCATGTGCTGAGGCGAGCCCGCCCCGCCGCTGGCGACGACGGGGACATTCACCGCATCGCTGACAGCAGCGGTCATCTCAAGATCGTATCCCGTCTTGGTGCCATCGGCGTTCATGACGTTGAGAACGATTTCTCCGACGCCGCGTGATTCAGCTTCGTTCACCCAGTCCATCACCAGGATGCCGGTCGATACCCGGCCACCGTTCACGAACACTTCCCAGTATTCGATTCCATCTTTCAATACGCGGTTCGCATCAAGGCCCAGCACGCATGCTTGAGCGCCAAATTTCTCGGAGACTTCAGACAGCAGTTTCGGATTTTTTACGGCTGCGGAATTGAGGCTGACCTTTTCCGCCCCGGCTTGAATCAGCCGAGTGGCATCGTCGAGGGTGCGGATGCCCCCACCCACGCACAGCGGCATAAAGACGCTCTCCGCCACCCGCCGAACCAGATCGGCCATGATATCCCGCCCCTCATGGCTGGCCGAGATGTCGTAAAAGACAAGCTCGTCAGCCCCGTCATTTTGGTAACGCTTTGCCTGCTCGACCGGGTCGCCGGCATCGACGTGATCGAAAAACTTAACCCCTTTAACCACCCTGCCCCGATCGACATCCAAGCAGGGAATAATGCGTTTGGTGAGCATGGGGGGCAGTGGGCAGTGGGCAGTGGGCAGTGGTGAGGGCATCACCTACTGCCCACTGCCCACTGCCCACTGCCCCCTCCGTGTGCTCCCCCAGCAGCGGCGCACGCCCGGTTACCCATTCGCAATCGCCGACGCGGAACGGCGGGCCGGGGTATACGGCCGTGCCGGCGACCGGGTGATCGAGTTCGTTGAACCAGTTCCGGGACCGCAGCTGCGCCGAGTGCTGCAGGTCGGCGGCTGTCGCCACGTAGCCGGCGATCGAGCGCAGGCTCTGGAGCACGTGATAGACCTCCTCCTTGGACTGCCCGCGCACCCAGTCATGCACGAGCGCCTGCAG
>DAIRGS010000325.1:0-7995 GCA_036794395.1 Tepidisphaeraceae bacterium
GACTCTCACCCGCTGGACTCCAACACCCTTTTCACGGCGCACGACATCCACCGTTGTTAGTTGGTGGATGTCACCTTTTAGCTTCCTGAAGGGGGCGCGAACTACACGTTCCTATCATTTGTCTGGACGTCGCGGACGGGCATTCCTGCGGGGAGAGATGCCAGTACCGCGAGCTTGCGGGGACGACGGCCGCAAGCCCGTAGCATCGTCTCCGATCTCAAAGCAACAGGCAGGCGATGCGCCCTGCTCACAGGCCCGTTGTACGGGTATTTCCAGGATGTCGCCGAGCAACACAGCTACGACGTCGCATAAGCGGGGTTGCGCGCTGACAACGGAGGCCAGAGGGCACCCGCATCCGCGGAGGAACAGTTTCCCGCCCTCGCGCCGAATATGGGCTGCAACCCCCAGCAGGCCCATCAATTTTGGGAGCCGCGCGCTCTTATCAAGTGAGCGGATGCCGCTAAGATGAGTCTCCGCAAGCCGACGCCCGACTTCGAGGAGCAGCTCTTGCGACCGCTCCGGCTGCAGCCGCTCGGAGAGCACGTCGACCACCTGCTTCAGGACCGGCTCGTAGGCGGTGGGAAACAGTCTCCGGCCCTGGGGCGTCAGATCGTAGAGAACATTCGGCCGCCGTAATCCCCGGCGAAGGCCAACCCCACTAATGATCCCGTCGCGTTCCATCGATGCCAGATGCGCTCGAACCGCGTTGTCAGTCAGTTGCAAGCCTTTTGCCAGATCCGACACCGTGCGCCGGCCGTGACAGAGCAATTCGAGAATGCGACCGCCCGTGGTGTCAAACGGCTGAGCTGTCACCTTCATCTTTCGCATCCACGTCTTTTACGCTCTTCCCCACTCCCTTTGGAAGCGTCAAAAAAAGATGACAGAATAACTCAAATCATACGTTGACTTATTTCAGTGACCCTCGATAGATTCAACGATGGTCATTCATCCATTTCGTTTCGACGGAAACATGAGGTTTCTATGCAAAGTCGAGCACGTCTTCTGGGTCACTCGATTCATGCGATGCTGATTGTGTTCCCCCTGGGGCTTCTTGGCACTGCCGCCATCTTTGACATCATCGGTTTTGCGACGCACAACGGGTGGTGGCCCGAGGTGGCGTTCTGGATGATCGGAGCTGGTGTCATCGGAAGACTGCTGGCCGCGGTATTCGGCGTGATTGACTGGTTGGCCATCCCCTCCGGCACGCGCGCCAAGTTCGTGGGGTTGGTTCACGGCGTGTTGATGGTTCTGGCTGTTGCGCTGTTTGCCGCAAGCTGGTTCCTCCGGAGGAATGATCCAGCCAATCCCGGCATGATACCTCTGATTCTGTCGATCGCCGGGCTGGCCGTCGCATTGATCGGAGCGTGGTTCGGTGGGGAATTGGTCGATCGTCTCGGCGTTGGCGTGGACGACGGCGCGCATCTGAACGCGCCCAATTCTCTGTCCGGTCGTCCCGCCCAAAGTGACGCCAGCTTGCGAGGAACGTAATGGCGCCGAGGAACACGGTCAAAAAGTCCGGCCTCAAGTCCCGCGCGCAGTCCATTCGTTTACTGGGGCACTAAGGAGTTTTGCCATGTGGACCCATATTTCAAAAGCGGTATTCGTCGCCCTCTTCTCGGTGGGGCTGGTTGTTCTGACGCAGTCGTGCGCCGAAACCCATCCCAGCGGCCCAAAGTTCGAGTCGGAGACGAACAGCAGCGCCGACCGGATGCTCAACGAAGGCCGGCATACTTTCCGTTATGACACCTTCGGCGACGAGGACTTCTGGGGTGGCCAGCTCCGGCTTCACGACGCGATCCAAGGCGCGAAGCTCGACGGCGTGGGCGCGGGCGTCAGCCCCAACCAAGCCCTGAAGCTGGGCCTCAAGGTCGATTCGGAGGCCGTGCCCAAGGCGCTCGCAGATGTAATCAAAAAGGGCGGCGCTCCTTTGGACGACCCTGCTTCGACCGTCGCATTGCTCAAGGCGAACGCCGTCGTCGGCCTCACCGGTGTCTTCAGCGCGGACGGCAAGAGACTCACGTCGCTGGGCATCCAATGCGCCCTGTGCCATTCGACGGTCGATGATTCGTTCCTGCCGGGCATCGGGAAGCGATTGGACGGGTGGTCCAATCGCGACCTCAACGTGGGCGCGATCGTAGCCTCTGCCCCGAACCTCAAGCCCTTCATGGACATGTTGCAGGTGGACGAGGCGACGGTCAAGAAGGTGCTGAGCAGTTGGGGAGCGGGAAAGTTCGACGCCGAACTCAACCTGGACGGGAAGGCCTTCCGGCCAGACGGCAAGCCCGCCGCGACCCTCAACCCCGCAGCCTTCGGCCTCGCGGGCGTGAACCAGCACACCTGGACGGGCTCGTGGGGCACGATGACCTACTGGAACGCCTACGTCGCCAACCTGGAGATGCACGGCCAAGGCACATTTTTTGACCCTCGCTTTGACGACGCGGAGAAATATCCCGTCGCCGCCCGGACCAAGCAGGGCCACAAGCGCGATGGCGTGGACCGGATCACCGCGAAGATGCCCGCGCTTCATTTATATCAGCTTTCCCTGCAAGTCCCGTCCGCGCCCTCCGGCAGCTTTGACCGCGCCGCCGCTGACAAGGGCCGCCAGCTTTTCAACACAAACGCCCGCTGCGCGACCTGCCATGTTCCCCCGATCTATACTGAACCAGGATGGAATCTGCACAAGGCCGAGGAAATTGGAATCGACGACTTCCAAGCCAAGCGAGCACCGGACGGACGCTATTGCACGACCCCATTACGCGCGCTCGGGAACACGAAGATTCACAAGGGAGGTTTCTATCACGATGGCCGATTCGCGACCTTGATGGATGTGGTTAACCATTACGACGAGCACTTGGGCCTGCGATTGTCCGAGCAGAATAAACAAGACCTCGTCGAGTTCCTGAAGTCCATTTAAGGTGCGATGAGCGAACGTTCGGGATCGTGATTAAATACTCGCAGACAGGCGTATACTTGCCCGCCTAAAATCACCCAGGAGGCAATCATGTTTCAATTCGCTCTACATCCTCTTCTGGCCAATTCCGTCTACTCGACCCTGCACCAATTCGTGAGCCACTACAAGATCCACCCGATCCTTGTCAACTTCACGGCCGCCCTGATCCCGGTCTCTGTCGGCAGCGACATCCTCGGAAGGATCTTCCAAAAGCGGACGCTCCGCGACACCGGGTGGTGGACGATGTGTTTTGCCGCTTGCATCACGCCGTTCACCGCGATCGCGGGTTGGTTGTTTTGGATGAAAGACGACGTTGGTGTCACCAACATGACAATCCACAAGTGGCTCGGTACAAGTGCCGCGGTGTTGCTCGTTGGATTCGTTCTGTGGCGGTGGCGGTTCTTCAAAAGTGACCGCTGGCCAAGCATCCTCTATTTGTTGATCGGGCTGGCGATCGTCGGGGCCGTCATTTACCAGGGACACCTCGGCGGCGAACAGAGTTTTATGTCGATGTGAAGTGCATCGCGGTGAGGCTTCGCATTATGCCATGACCGCGCACACCCCCCGGCATAAGGCGCGCCCCTCCACGATCGATGAACAAGCATGCCATTTCTTATCACGCTGCCTCTGAGAGCGGCTAGCGTTAGCCTCAAACCGAACTGCGACACGGACGAAGAAAAGGGGACAAACGAAGAAAAGGGGACAAACGAAGAAAAGGGGAACGAAGAAAAGGGGACATTCCTATTTTCAGAAAATGACGAAGAAAAGGGGACATTCCTATTTGCAGAAAACCCTTCGGTGTCGAAAACCGGTTGCGGTCGGCGAGTGATATCTGAATCAGCCAGAAACGGTCATTTCGGGAATGGGCCTGCGGAAAGGTATCGCCGGTGTGGTGGTGGGCGACAACCATTCGAGTGGGAATTGCAGCGCCCCGGTTTGCGCGTATGACGGCCGGGGCTTGCTGGGCAAGGTGATCGATCCGAACGCTTTTCTGGTTCAGGTTAGAGATTGGGGCACATAGGGGGACACGGGAGGGCCGTACCCACTGGAGACGAATTCGGCTGGGCGGTAGTGTCGGGCCGCTTCTTTCACGATCGGGTCTTCGCAGGGGAGCGTTACTCGCCGAGGAACCAGCGGCGTTTGGGGCGGGGGCCGTAGGTCAGGCCGAAGGTTTGGGTGTCGGTGTCGGTGATGAATTTGACGGCTTGTTCGGGGGAGTCGGTGAGGAGGATTCGGTTGACGTCTTGCGGGTCGATTGTTTTGGCCGCCAGGAGGCGGTGGCGCATGAAATCGGTGAGGGGTTCCCAGTAGTCGCGGCCCATGAAGACGAGGGGGAAGTTGGCGATTTTTTTGGTTTGGATGAGTGTGACGGTTTCAAAAATCTCGTCGAGCGTGCCGAATCCGCCGGGCAGGGCGATGAAGCCGTAGGAGTATTTGATGAGCATCAGTTTGCGGACATAGAAGTGGCGGAAGGTGATCCAGCGGTCGAGGTAGGGGTTGGGTTTTTGTTCGTGGGTGAGTTCGATATTGCAGCCGACGGAGTATCCGCCGGCGTCTTTGGCGCCGCGGTTGGCGGCTTCCATGATGCCTGGGCCGCCGCCGGTCATGACGGTGAAGCCGCGGCGGACGAGGAGGGCGCCGACTTCGCGGGCGAGGATGTAGTAGGGGTGATCTTCGGTGAAGCGCGCGGAGCCGAAGACGGTTGTGCAGGGGCCGACGAAGTGGAGCGTGCGGAAGCCGCGAAGGAGCTCCATGAAGATTCGGGCGGCTTCGAGAAGTTCGAATCCGCGGGGCTGGGGCCCTTGCAGGAATTGCGTTAATTCGGGGTCGCGCTTGGTCTTGCCCCATTCGGCCGCGGGGGTATTGGGAGTGGCGGGGGGCGCGGGGGCTAATTTTGGGTCAAGGTTGTCGTGCATGGTGATTCGCTGAGCGTGCGGTCCTTTGGATACACGTTCGGGCCTGGAGACGCGCACCACGATACACCAATTATCAGTGCTGATAAGGGGCTGGGTGCATGACCGTCTCTGCACCTCACCCGGCAGGCTTGAACGCCTTGGCGCGGTTGCGGCCGACGGCGGGGCCACGCGGACGGTGCTGGTAAAACGCCTCGGCTCCTGACGGAACTGCGCCTTGCCGGCATCCACCGAGATCACCGCCACGACTCGACTGAGCTCGTCGAAGTCCGCCGGCGGCTGTTTGTACTTCGATCGCAGCTTTCGGGCCTTCATCGCCGCCGCCGCCTTGTCCCGCAGGTCCGTCCGCTCCTTTCCCAGCCGCTCGGTCAGACGTTCCACGTGTTTGTCGCTGAGCGGCGGGCCGCCCGTTCGTATTGCACCTTCCCTCTTCGGGTCAGCACCTCCCGGGTCTCGGTCTCGACCGTGTCCGGCGCCTCGCAATGCACCGGCCCGCCGCAGATCGGACAGTCGACGCGGGCACCGGGATCGGCCGCATCGTCGGCCCCCAGGCGTTCTTCCAGCAGCCGGCGAGTCAGGCCATCGCCCAACTCGCACGCCCGGTCCACGCTGGGCAAAAGTGACCAGGCCGTTTTGCCCCTCGTTGCCGAGCATCTGATCGAAGGCCCGGCCCGCCTCTTTCTGAAAATCCCGACGCCGCTTCTGACGTTCTTCGCAATTGATTCGAGCCATGGTCGATCCTCCTTGATCGGTTGGGCCGTTCGTAAACACGGCAATCCTTTACCGACACCATTTTACCCCGCAGGCGTCCTGCAACAACGGTCATGCACCCTGCCAAGTATGAACGTTGTATTTGCAACCTTCGCCGCCGTACAATACGCCTCTCACTTCTAAGCTGAATGCAGGCCAACTATCCAGGCGGCCCTATGCAAGGTAATCCGATTAACCTCCTTTTGGTCGACCCCTCCGACCGCGAGGCGTGCCAGGTAGTAGTCAGCCTGGCCCAATCGCCCGTCGCGCAATTCGATCTGACGCGCATCAAGGACTTGAAGGCGGTGCGACGACACGTGGAAACGAGCCGCACCGATATCGTTCTGCTGGACCTCCCGGCTCAGGAGGGTCGGGAGATGCTCGCAGTCCTCCAGACCGCCGCACCCAGCATTCCCATTGTCGTCCTGACCGATCGCGGCGACGAAGCGGCTGCCCTTGAAGCCGTCCGCGAGGGTGCTCAGGACTACTTCGACAAGAGCAAAGTCAACGCCGACACCCTGGCCCATGGCCTCCATTACGCCATCGAACGCAAACGCGCCGAAGAGGCCCTTCAAAGGTCGCAGGCCTTCTACCACTCCCTGGTCGAGAGCCTCCCGCAAAGCATTTTCCGCAAGGACTTGGACGGCCGATTCACCTTCGGAAATGGCCGGTTCTGCGCGGAGATGAACAAGACGCCCAACGAGATCGTCGGCAACACCGACTTTGATTTCTTCCCCAAAGAACTTGCCGAGAAATATCGGGCTGACGACCAACGCGTCATAGAGAGCGGCAAATTATTCGATGTCGTCGAAAAGCATATCACCCCGGCCGGCGATACCCTTTACGTCCAGGTCATCAAAAGCCCGGTCTACAGCACGTCCAGAGAACTGATCGGCACGCAGGGAATCTTCTGGGACGTCACCGAAAAGTATCGCGCCGAAGAAGAGTTGCGTCGTGTCAACGCCGATCTTGCCTTCAAGGAAGCCGAGCTTCTCAAGACACTGTCGGCCCTGAAGGACTCGCACGAAGACCTGATCCAGGCCCAGCTCCATTTGATCCAGGCGGAGAAGATGGAGTCGGTTGGCCGCCTTGCGGCGGGGGTCGCACACGAAGTTAAAAACCCCCTGGCCATCATCTCGATGGGCTTGGAATACCTCGATGAGAACTGCCAGATCGGCAAGAACGAAAACGACGTCTTCCGTGCCATGAGCGAGGCCGTCGCCCGAGCCGACTCCATCATCCGCGGCCTGGTCGACTTTTCCGCCGACCGTCGGCTCGACGTCGCCTCCCACAGCCTCAATGCCATGATCCAACGGGCCTTGCTGCTGGTAAAGCACGAGTTGACCAGCGGACACGTCACCACCGACATCGATCTGTCACCCGACCTGCCCCAAATCCGCCTCGACCCAACCAAGATCCAGCAGGTCTTCGTCAATCTCTTCATGAACGCAATCCACGCGATGTCCACCGGCGGCGTCCTGCGCGTCCGAACCCGCCTCAAGCCAATTCACGGCGACGAGGCGCCCGGGATCACCGACCGGTTCAAGCCCGGACAGCCGGCGGTTGTCACCGAGGTCGACGACACCGGCAGCGGAATACCACCGGAAAAGCTCGCCAAGGTCTGGGACCCGTTCTTCACCACCAAAGGGACAGGCCACGGCACAGGCCTGGGACTGACCGTCACCCGAAAAATCGTCGAGCTTCACGGCGGCGCGATCGCGATCAGCAACCGACTCGAGGGTGGGGCACGCGTCACACTCCTTCTGCATCCCGATAGAGAGATATCCCCATGACCAGCAAAAAACGCATCCTCGTGATTGACGATGAACCTGACATGACACTCATGGTTCGCCTCAATCTCGAGAAGACAGGACGGTTTGAGGTCCGCGAGGAGAATAACGCGGTCAACGCCTATCAAGCCGCACGCGACTTCAAGCCGGACGTCATTCTCCTGGATGTCATGATGCCCGACATGGACGGCGGCGAAGTCCTGTTCGAGCTGAAGAAAGACCCCACGCTAAAAAAAGTGCCCGTCATCTTCATCACCGCGACGGTCCTTCAGGAAGAGGTGGGGGCCAAGGGCGGAACAATCGCCGGTCACCCGTTCATTCCCAAGCCGTTCAAGATGAGCAACCTCCTGATCATGATTGAAGATGCCTTGAAGGTTGCCACCGAAGGACCGGCCAAGTAATCGAATGGTCAGGCGGCGCATCGTACTGCAGCCTGCGGTGAGCGCATCCGAACCCCTCTACCTTTTGTTGGAGTACCGGATCCGCGGGCCCTCTGGCCCCCTCTACCTCCGAGCCTGTGATTTTTTAGAATCTTGTCGCGGATTTTGGCGAAAGAACGCCATTTTTCCGGTGGTTTTTCGAATAAAATCAC